>PFJA01000291.1:8811-9262 GCA_002782905.1 Lysobacterales bacterium CG_4_10_14_3_um_filter_64_11 | reverse complement strand
TTGGCGGCATGAAAGGCATGCACGCCCAGGGTGGCCTTCCGATCCCGAATATCCATCACATTGAGCCGCCGTTCTGGTTCGCCGATGGCGGCGATCATTCGCCGGAAGACTATGGCTTGCTGGCGGCCCGCCGCCTCGAAACCAAAATACTGGAGCTCGGGCCCGAGCGCGTCGCCGCGTTCATCGGCGAGCCGATCATGGGTGCGATCGGCGTGTACATCCCGCCGATGAGTTACTGGCCCGAGATCGAGCGGATCTGCCGCAAGTACGACGTGCTGCTGATCGCCGATGAGGTGATTTGCGGGTTTGGCCGCACCGGCGATTGGTTTGCGTCGCAGTATTTTGGCTTCCAGCCCGACATCATGACTCTGGCCAAGGGCATCACCTCGGGTTATATCCCGCTCGGCGCGGTGATGTTCAACGACCGCATCTCCAAAGTGCTGATGGAGCA
>PFJA01000291.1:0-8786 GCA_002782905.1 Lysobacterales bacterium CG_4_10_14_3_um_filter_64_11 | reverse complement strand
AAAACATCCGCATCCTCGAAGACGAAAAAATCGTCGAGAACTGCAAGCGCGACACCGCGCCTTACCTGGCGCAACGCTGGCAGGAATTGGGTGAGCACCCGCTGGTTGGCGAATCGCGCATCGTCGGTATGGTTGGGGCGCTGGAGCTGGTGCCGGACAAGCGCCGTCGCGCATTCTTTCCCGAGCGCGGCAAGGTCGGCACGCTGTGTCGCGACATGGCACTGCGCAATGGGCTGATCCTGCGTGCCACCAACGATTCGATGCTGCTGTCGCCACCGCTGGTGATTTCGCGCACGCAGATCGACGAACTGTTCGACAAAACCTGGGCGGCACTGAATCAGACCGCCGCCGCGATGGCCATCGGCGCATGAGCTGTTGCCGCCACCGCAGTGCGGGTACTATCGTTTTCGGGGCGCTGTGGCAGGCGGGCTCCGTGGTCCGGCAGCATCTCCTGCAGCAGCGCATTGGTTCATCTGCACCCACTTTTTTGGAGGAATTGTGATGAAGACTGTTCGATTGACTGTCGGTATTGCGGCGGCGCTGGTTCTGGCTAGTTGCGGCAAGGCGCCTTCCACCGGCGAGTCGGCGCAAACGGCAGCCGCACCCGCGGCAGAAGAAAAAGTCCTGAACATCTATAACTGGTCCGATTACATCGCAGAGGACACCATCGCCAATTTCGAGGCCGAGACCGGCATCAAGGTGACCTACGATGTGTTCGACAGCAACGAGGTGCTGGAGGCCAAGCTGATGGCCGGTGGCACCGGCTACGACATTGTGGTTCCGTCGTTGTCGTTTCTCGCACGCCAGATCAAGGCCGGCGTGTTTCAGCCGCTCGACAAGTCCCGGCTCAGCAACTACGGCAACCTCGATCCCAACCTGATGGCGCGGATCGCATTCAGTGACCCCGACAATGCGCACAGCATCCCCTATTTGTGGGGCACCACCGGCATCGGCTACAACGTCGCGAAAGTGAAGGCGGCGATGGGCGAGGATGCTTTGGTGGACAGTTGGGACCTGGTGTTCAAGCCGGAGAACATCGCCAAGCTCAAGGATTGCGGTGTGGTCATGCTCGATACCCCGCAGGAGATTATCCCGAGCGTGCTCAACTATCTGGGCGAAGACCCCAACAGCTTCGATGAAGCAGTGATCCGCAAGGCCGAAGCCGTTCTCACCGCGATCAAGCCCAGCGTGCGCTACTTCCATTCCTCGCAGTACATCAATGATCTGGCCAATGGCGATATCTGCGTGGCAATCGGTTGGTCGGGTGATGTATTCCAGGCCGCAGATCGCGCCGATGAAGCGGAAAACGGCCAGGAAATCGCGTTCTCGATTCCGAAGGAAGGCGCGGCGATGTGGTTCGACATGCTGGCGATGCCCAAGGATGCCAAGCATCCGAACAATGCCTACCTGTTCCTGGATTATCTGTTGAAGCCTGAGGTCTCGGCGGCCATCTCCAGCTATGTTGCCTACGCCAGCGGCAACAAGGCGGGGCTGCCGATGGTTGATCCGGAAGTGCTCGCAAATCCGGGCGTGTATCCGAGCGACGCGACCCGCGCCAAGCTGTTCACCTTCGCGGTATTGCCGCCGGAAGTGGACCGCCTGTATACGCGGATCTGGACAACCCTCAAAACCGGTCAGTAATCGGGAAACCTCTCGAAACCTGCTGCGCGGCCCGATGGCGGCGTTGCGCGGGGCGCGGAATCCTCATGTACGCGAATGTACACGCCGGTTCCTGTGCTCCGTGCGCCATGCACTCGGGCCGCTCGCGACGGTTTCATCAGGTTTCCTCGGGTTGCATGGGCGGGCTGCACCTCGCCCATGCCAGCGTGGAGCGCACAGCATGGTGGAAGTGAATGAGCAGGCGCTGACGGCGGCCGGACCGGTTGCCGGCAGCACCGCCAATCGCAACGAGCGACTTGGCGAAGAGCACTACCTGCGTATCGATTCGGTGCGCAAGGAGTTCGACGGCTTTGTGGCGGTCGACAATGTCAGCCTGTCGATCCGGCGCGGCGAGATTTTTGCGCTGCTGGGTGCGTCGGGGTGTGGCAAATCCACGCTGCTGCGCATGCTGGCCGGGTTCGAGCAGGCCAGCGCCGGCACGGTCGAGCTCGATGGTGTCGTGCTCAATGGTGTGCCGCCGTATCAGCGGCCGGTCAACATGATGTTCCAGTCGTATGCGTTGTTCCCGCATATGACGGTGGAACAAAACGTCGCATTCGGGCTCAAGCAGGACGGCTTGCCGAAAGACGCGATCAGGGACAAGGTGGCGCGGATGCTGTCGCTGGTACACATGGAGAGCATGGCCAGGCGCAAGCCGCACCAACTGTCCGGTGGTCAGCAGCAGCGGGTGGCGCTGGCGCGTTCGCTGGCGAAAAGCCCAAAGCTGTTGTTGCTGGACGAGCCGATGGGCGCGCTCGACAAGAAATTGCGCGGTGAGATGCAACTTGAAGTGGTCAACATCATCGAGCGTCTGGGGGTGACCTGCGTGATGGTGACCCACGATCAGGAAGAAGCCATGACCATGGCGCATCGGATCGCCATCATGGATGCCGGACGTATTCGCCAGGTTGGCACGCCTGATGAAATCTATGAGCAGCCGGCAAACCGGTTTACCGCCGAGTTCATCGGTTCGGTGAACCTGGTCGAAGGCAAGATCGACGAGGATCAGAAGGACTACATCACCATCCGCGCGCCCATCCTGGCGCACGCCATCTATGTCGGCCACGGCGTGACCGGTTATGAAGGGCAGGATGTTGTGCTGGCATTGCGTCCCGAGAAGTTGGTGGTCAGCAAGGAGGAGCCAGCACAGCCGTACAACAAAACGCGCGGCGTGATCGAGGACATCGCCTACTTCGGCAGCCACTCTGTCTACCACGTGCGCCTGCCCGGTGGTGAGCGGCTGATGGCAAACAGTGCCAACGCGCAGCGCTGGGCGGCGGATCGTTTTACCTGGGAAGACAGCATCTGGCTGAGTTGGGATGATCAGGCGGGTGTGGTGCTGACCTCATGAGGCCGGCGTTCAGCAAATGGTTGCCGGGCGCCCGCTGGGCGGTGATCGTGATTCCGTTCGCGTGGTTGCTGCTGTTTTTTGCGATCCCGTTTGCGATCACACTGAAAATTTCATTTGCCAGCGCGGCGATCGCCATGCCGCCCTACACCGACTTGCTGTCGTGGGATGGCGACAAACTCAGCGTTCACCTGAACATTGGCAACTACCTGTTTCTGTTGCGCGACAGCCTGTACGTCAATGCCTATCTGAGTTCGCTCAAGATCGCTTTGGTTTCCACCCTGATCTGCCTGGTTATCGGCTACCCAATGGCATACGCGATTTCGCGCATGGAGCCGGCAACCCGCAATATTGCCCTGATGCTGGTGGTACTGCCGTCATGGACCTCGTTCCTGATCCGCATCTACGCCTGGATCGGCATCCTCAAGGGCAACGGACTGGTCAACAATTTCCTGCAATGGCTGGGCCTCATCGATCAGCCACTGGAGATGCTGCACACGCCGTTCGCGGTGTATATCGGCATCGTCTACGCCTACTTGCCGTTCATGATCCTGCCGCTGTATTCCAACATGGTGAAGCTCGACCGCCGGCTGGAAGAGGCCGCCTACGATCTGGGCGCCAAACCATGGCGGGTGTTCGTGTCGATCACGTTGCCGCTGACCAAGGCCGGCATCATCGCCGGCTCGATGTTGGTGCTTATTCCGGTGGTGGGTGAGTTCGTCATCCCCGAGCTGCTCGGTGGCCCCAGCACGTTGATGATCGGCAAGGTATTGTGGGACGAGTTCTTCAATAACCGCGACTGGCCGGTAGCGGCGGCGGTGTCCACAGTGATGCTGTTGCTGTTGGTGGTGCCGATCACGTTGTTTCACCACTTTCAGGCCAAGGAACTGGAGCGCCAATTGTCATGAGCGCGAACCAAAAAACCGGCCGGCTGGGCCTTGGCTTCCTGATTTTTGGCTTCGCATTCCTGTATCTGCCCATTGTTATTCTGATGGTGTACTCGTTCAACGAGTCGCGCCTGGTGACGGTGTGGTCGGGCTTCTCGTTGAAGTGGTATGGCGAGCTGTTCGACGACACCCAGTTGATGGACGCGGCCTGGACCAGCCTGCGGGTGGCGTTCTACACCGCGTGTGCCTCGGTGGTGTTGGGCACGATGTCGGCATTGGTGTTGGTGCGCATGCGCGGGTTCGCCGGCAAGACCCTGTTCGCCGGCATGATCACGGCGCCATTGGTGATGCCCGAAGTGATCACCGGTCTGTCGCTGCTGCTGCTGTTTGTTTCGTTCGGCGACATTTTTGGCATCAGCTTTCCACGTGGCATGACCACGATCTGGATTGCCCACGTAACCTTCTGCGTGGCGTTTGTCACCGTGGTGCTGACCTCTCGCCTGGGCGAGATGGATCGTGCGCTGGAAGAAGCGGCGATGGACCTCGGTGCCAATCGGCTGAAGGTGTTTTTTGTGATCACCTTGCCGATCATCGCGCCGGCGCTGATATCGGGCTGGCTGCTGGCTTTCACCTTGTCGCTCGATGATCTGGTGATCGCCAGCTTCGTGTCTGGGCCGTCTTCGACCACCTTGCCGATGAAGGTGTTTTCGTCGGTGCGCCTCGGGGTCAGCCCGAAAATCAACGCACTCGCCACCTTGTTGATCGTGGTGATGTCGATTGCTGCGGCCATTGCCTGGTCGCTGATGGCACGCGAAGAACGCAAGCGCCAGCGTGATATGCGCATGGCGGTTACGCAGACCGATTGAGGAGAGAGCTAATGAATGTTGACATCATCAACCCGTGGACGGGGCAGTGCGATTACCGTTACGACTATATGCAAGAGCCGCAGGTTGAAGCCTTGCTTGCCGCCTCGGCGCACGGGTTTGCCGATTGGTCGCGGCGAACGCTGTGCGAGCGGGCAGCGGTACTTCGTCGCGTGGCGACAGGGCTGCGTCAGGAGCGCGCGACGCTGGCAGCGCTGATGAGCGCCGAGATGGGCAAGTTGCAGCGCGAGGGGCTGGCCGAAATCGACAAGTCGGCCGCGTGTTGCGAGTACTACGCTGATCATGCCGGCGACTATCTGGCCGACGAGCCGATCGCAACCGAGGCGATTCGCAGTTATGTCAGCTACCAGCCGATCGGCTGTGTGTTGGCGATCATGCCGTGGAACTTCCCGGTGTGGCAGGTATTTCGATTTCTCGCTCCGGCGTTGATGGCCGGCAACGTGGCCTTGCTCAAACACGCGATCACGGTGCCGCGCTGCGCTGATGCCATTGCCCGCGTCGTGCACGCGGCCGGCGTGCCGGGGGGGGCATTTGCCGCGTTGCACATCGATAACGCCATGGCGGCACGGGTGATCGCCGACGCACGGATTGCGGCGGTTACCCTCACCGGCAGTGAGCGCGCTGGCCGTTCGGTCGCCGCCACCGCCGGCAAGAACCTCAAGAAATGCGTACTGGAACTGGGCGGCAGCGATGCGTTCATCGTGCTCGATGACGCCGATCTGGATCGTGCGATCACAGTGGCGGTGGCGTCGCGATTTGGCAACGCCGGGCAAACCTGTATTGCAGCAAAGCGTTTTATTGTGGTAAAAAAAGCGTTAAAGGGTTTTACCGATCGCTTGCTGTCGGCGGCGCAGGGGTTGATCGTTGGCGACCCGCTGCACGCGGCCACCACATTGGCACCGATGGCTCGTGCGGATTTGCGCAGTGCGGTGCATGGCCAGGTCGAGCGCAGCATCGCCGCGGGCGCACGGGCCGTGGTCGGATGTCAGCTACCGCAGCACCCGTGCGCTTATCCGGCGAGCGTGTTGGCCGGTGTTGTGCCAGGTATGCCGGCCTATGACGAAGAATTGTTCGGGCCGGTGGCAAGCATTCTGGCGGCGAACGATGATGCGGATGCGGTACGGATCGCCAATGACACCCGCTTTGGCCTGGGCGCAAGCGTCTGGGGTGAGGACAGGGAGCGTGCCGAGCGCATTGCGCGTGCCTTGGATGTGGGTGCGGTTTTTGTCAATGCGCTGGTGCGCTCGGATGTGCGCCTGCCGTTCGGGGGTAGCAAGCAGTCCGGCTACGGCCGTGAACTGGCCGAGCATGGGATTCGCGAGTTCGTCAACATCCGCAGTGTTTGGGTGGATTGACGGGTCGACGGGGCGGGGGGGAATGCAGACGATGCACTCGGCTTTGTCCGGTGCCGTCGATACAGTGGTTTTTGTGGTTCAACCAAAGGGGTAAAAACAATGAAGCAGTTGATCAAGTTGGGTTTGGTCGTTTCTCTGGTTGCGGCTATGCCGGCGATGGCACAAGAGAGCGAGAGCACATGGAGTGTCAGTGGCAACGTCACCGCCACCAACGACTACGTGTTCCGTGGCATTTCGCAGAGCAGCGAAAACTTTGCGTTTCAGCCATCGCTGACGGTCGAGCATGAAAGTGGTTTATACGGTTACGTGTGGGGTTCCAACGTTGACTTTGATACCGCCGGCGATGGCATCAATGTCGAGGTCGATTACGGGCTGGGTTGGGCTGGCGATGTCGGCGAGGGCGTGAACCTCGACCTGTCGGCGGTGCGTTACACCTATCCGGGCTCCAACAGTGGTTTTGGCATTGACTACAACGAGTACCTGGCCAAGGTGACTGTGGCCGAGCACTTCTACGCGATGTTCGGTTACACCAGCGATTACGTCAACAGCGGCGAAAGCTCCACCTATTACCAGGTCGGTAGCGATTGGGATCTCGGCGACAGTGGTGTTGCGTTGTCGCTGGCTGCCGGCCTGAACGATTTCGACAACGTTGCCGGCGATCGTTTCTGGGATATCCAGGTGGGCGTCAGCAAGGATTTCGGGCCAGTCAACCTGGGCGTTGCCTACATCGATACGGCGGGTTTCAATGGCGAGTTTGCCGACACGGACATTGCCAACGCACGCGTGGTGCTGACCGCCTCGCTGGATTTCGATTTCTGACAACCGATCGCCACGGGGCCGGCACTCGGCCCCGTGGCTGACACACGCAACAGCTTCGCCACGGGCGAGGTTTCAGGGCTGCAACCGCGCAATCAACACGCGCGAGCGTTCACTCAATTGCTCGGGGGTGTACGGCCTGGCCTGTGTCCGCCCCCACACCGGCAACGGCCATGCCGGATCATTGTGGTAGCGGGCGATCACGTGCACGTGCAGTTGCGCGACCGCATTGCCCAGTGCTGCCACGTTCCACTTGTCCGGGCGGAACACGCCTTGCAGCGCCGTCTCGACCTGGGCGATCTCTTCGATCAAGGTGCGACGTTGACTGGCGCTGAGATCGAACAATTCCGAGGCGCCGGCAACGCGCGGTACCAGGATCAGCCACGGGTAGTTGGCATCGTCCATCAGGCGGATATCGCATAGCGCGGCGCTGTGCAATGGTTGACTGTCATTTGCCAGTTGCGGATCGAGCTGCCAGGCGTTCATGTCAGGGTCCGTGTAAAAAATGTCAAGGTCCGCGCCAGCGCATCGGTGGCGGCAGCCTGATTGAAATCGGCGCGTTGGTCGCAGTTGAATCCATGGCCCGCCGCGTAGACGTGGAAACTCGCCTGCGGTTGCCGCTCACGGTGCCGGGCAATGTCCTCGGCACTGATGATTGGATCGTTCTCGCCGAACAGAAACAGCATCGGCGCGCTCAGCCGCTCGTGCAGGAACGGCACCGTCCGCCCGCCGTAATAGCTAACCGCCGGCAGCTTGAGCCGGGTGTTGGCGAGAAAGGCGACCGTGCCGCCCCAACAATAGCCCACCGCGCCAACCTTGCCCACCTCAGCCACGGCGCACGCGGCGGCATCAACCATCGCGACGGCGCGATCAAATCCGAGTTGCTCAACCAGGTCGCGGCCACGCGCCACGCCGTCCGGCGTGTATTCCAGTTCGATGTCGGGTTCGATGCAATCGAACAGGGCTGGCGCCAAGGCCACGAAACCCTGCGCGGCGAACCGTTCGACGACTTCGCGAATGTGTGCGTTGACGCCGAATATCTCCTGCACCACCACCAGCGCGCCTTTTGCCGGGATCGCTGGATCGGCACGCCAGCCGCCGATGCGGCCAGCCGTTGTTGCGATCGAAACCGGGTATCCCATGCCTGTACTCCATCGCTATCGGTGCGTCGATCACGGCAACCCCATGGTCACCAGCCTGGGTCACTACCGGCGCAAGCCTGCCGCCACGCGCACCGCTGGCAGAGTGCAGGTCAGCTTGCGATGTAGCGCTGCAATTGCTCGATTTCGATTTGTTGATCCTCGATCACGGCGCGCACCAGATCGCCGATCGACACGATACCGAGCACGACACCGCCGTCGACCACCGGCAGGTGACGCACACGTTTTTCGGTCATCACCTGCATGCAATGGGTCGCCGTCTTGTTGGGTCCGACGGTGAGAACCGGGCTGCTCATGATGTCGCGTACCGGCGTTGTCGCCGAGGTGCGCCCCTTGAGGATGACTTTGCGCGAGTAATCGCGCTCGGACACGATGCCCATCAGGTGCCCGTTGTGCATCACCATCAGCGCGCCAACCTCGGCCTCGGCCATTGTCTGCACCGCTTCGAGCACGCTGTGGTCCGGGGCAATGGCGATGATGCGATCGGGTTTGGCTTGCAACAACTGGGCAACGGTACGCATGGCAACCTCCGTTATGGTGCGCAGTGGCGCCAGCATCGCGCCGATGCGCCGACGAATCAAGCTCCGACGGCCGGTCGGGCTGGACTCGCCGGTACACCTTCAACAACGCAACGGCACCGGTAATGCGGCCATGCGCCGCAGTCAAACACGTTTGCC
>PFJA01000097.1 GCA_002782905.1 Lysobacterales bacterium CG_4_10_14_3_um_filter_64_11 | reverse complement strand
AACGCTTCCGGACTGCGTTCGAAGGTGTTTTCATCACCTACGGCGACATCACTCAGGATCGACTCGCCTTTGCGGACGATGGTGGCGCGATCATGTACGGCAGCGTGATCACGCGCTATTCGGCGAGCGGCGAGAAGCTGTGGGAACTGGTGCCTGATCGACAGATCGTCGATCTGGTCGTGGATGGCGGCATGATCGCGTACAGCATGCGTTCGCAGGACCAATTTTCCTTCGCGTCGATCCCAGGCGACTGGGAGGTGGTCGCCCTGGAAAGAGTAAACGGTAGCGAGCTTTGGCGGTTGCCGCTCGGCGCTACGTTCCGCCAATCGGCTGGCATCGTTTCACTTGCCGGGCGACGCCTGGCGGTGTTGCAGACCGAGAGCAGCCATCTGCGTTACCGCGAGTTTGATGTCATCACCGGCACGCTGCAGCGCGAGCAGACCGATGACTGTGGCGGCGAGTTGTGCGGTTGCGAAACCGTTGAATGCAGGCCGCGCAGCGCGAGACGGGGTGCGGTTGCCCGGCCGGCACCGCTGCTGCAAGCGGTCGGTGGACGGTTGCGGGCCAGACTCGATACTTTGCAGGTTGGGGCCGGCTGGGGATCGAGCGTGCTGGAACTGGCCAATGTCGATCAGGCTCCGTTCCTGGTACGTGCCGACCAGGAGGGTGTCAGTGGTGCCTGGTTTGCGCCGTGGAGCAATGGCCAGGGGCTGATGTTGGACTGGATCGAGGACGCGCGTACCTTGTTTGTCACGTGGCTCACCTTCGCCCCGGACGGCGGCAACGATCCGGATGGCCTGCGCTGGTACACGCTGCAAGGCACGCTTACCAGACTAGCCAACCCCAACCCGCACGCCGTGCTCGACATCAACAGCAACGAAGGCGGCCATTTCGGCGACGGCGTCACCACAGCACGACGTGTGGGTTCGGCGCACCTGCGCTTCGAGAGTTGCGACCGTGTGCAATTCAGCTACCAGTTTGACCCGGACGAAAACGAAGGGCTGAGCGGCCTGGTCACCTTGTCGCGGCTGACGCCGGGGGCCGAGTGCATCGGTGGTATGGCTGGCGATGCCACCACGACAGTACCCAATGCCATCGAAGGTTCCTGGTTCGACCCGGCGAGCAGTGGTCAGGGCCTGATGTTCAGTACCATCCCGGCACAAGATCCAGCCCAGAGCACCGTGTTTTCCACCTGGTTCACCTACGACACCGAGGCCGCGCCGGACGATCCGCGCCAACAGCACTGGTTCACCCTGCAAGGCCCGCTCGGAAGCGACGGGCAGAGCACGCTGGCGATCCTTCGCACCATCGGTGGTGCTCTGGTCGACGGGCCAACCAACAACACCCAGCGCGTGGGCACCGCGACGGTCACCCGGCTTGGTTGCGACCACCTGCGACTGAATTACGCGTTCGACGACAGCGAGGCCGCTGGCCCGTTCCGGCGCATCAGCGACTTCCGGGATTTGCAGCGCATTGGCGGTTGCGCCCAATGACCGCGGGTTGCGCGTGGTCGCGGCGAGCGGGTGCGCGGTCGCGGGTTTCGGGCGCGATGCGCCCCGGGTTTCGGGCGCGATGCGCCCCGGGTTTCGGCTTCGCCTCAACCCGGGCTACCGGGGGTTTTTGGCTCGCAGTGGCGCCAGTTTTCGCACGCTATGGTAGCCCGGGTTAGGCCGCAGGCCGTAACCCGGGATTTTGCGTGCGACCGCGGTTTCGGGCGCGATGCGCCCCGGGTTTCGGCTTCGCCTCAACCCGGGCTACCGGGGGTTTTTGGCTCGCAGTGGCGCCAGTTTTCGCACGCTATGG
>PFJA01000120.1 GCA_002782905.1 Lysobacterales bacterium CG_4_10_14_3_um_filter_64_11 | reverse complement strand
GTCGGCACTACACTAGGGTATAAAGGGTGAGTTATGATATGCGGGAAATGCTAGGCGACAGCGAATGATGGAGCACGATTTTGTGGTTCGCGCGGTGAAGACTTTCGATCCGGCGAAAAAATACTGGGGATTTCCATGTCGTCTCATGAGCGAGTAAAAGTTGGTGGTTGGCTAACTTTATTTTGTGTTTTATTGACAATAATTTTCCCATTAGCCGCGCTAGGCGGCATGAGTAATGCCATCGATCTATCCAAACCTGGATCAGGAATTGATCAATATGTGGCAGGCGCTCTCTCTATTAACGCCTTTACAGGCTTTGTTTTTGGTGTATATTCGTTCTTTTGTGGACTAACAATTTGGCGCGGATCAAGGGATGGAAAGAGAGAAGCATACACTTACTTGATAATCTATCCAATTGCGTTTCTTTTTGTTAACTCATTCCTACTACTCCGTCTTGAAGATATTAACGGTTTAGGTGTCGTACAAGTACAATTCGCGTTGATTAGCGACATATTTTCAAAAATTTTATTCAGCTTAGTTTGGATATTGTACTTCAGATTCTCGAAACGCATTAAACACACCTATGGCTAACAGTGGATCGCAAGGGCGACGCGAGAGTAGTTTCAGCGTGGGCTTTCGATGGTGGGGCACCAATAACAACCAGATACAGATTACCGCGGGGAAATCCCCGGAGGAAAGCCCCGGGACGGAAAAGCCCGGAGACACCCACGTTTCCGAATATTCCTGCACCACAACACGCCAATCGCTGACAGGCGGGCCGTTGCGGCAACGGCATGCTGTGGCCATGACCTAGCCACGCAGCCAACTCGTGCCGCCGGGATCGCGCGGAACCTATCGCTGCGTTTGGCGTTGTGTGCGCCGCGCTTTTTGGGTGGCGAGGATCGCTGTAGCGGGCAGTCGTTCGAACACCGCCGGCAGTGCAGCGAAGACCGCTTGCAGCAACTGGCCGAGGTGTTCGCGCTATCGCTGTGGCCGCGCTCGGTTATGGGCAATCAGGCGGCCGGCGCGGTAACATGAACGTTTTTGCAAGCGGGCACCGCCCCGAGAGGACACGCAACCGATGTCAGCGCTGATCTGCGGCTCGCTCGCCTATGACACCATCATGGTGTTTCAGGATCAATTCAAGAACCACATTCTGCCCGACAAGGTGCACATCCTGAATGTGTCGTTTCTGGTGCCACGGATGCGCCGCGAGTTCGGCGGTTGTGCTGGCAACATTTCCTACAACCTGAAGTTGCTGGGCGGCGATCCGCTGCCGATGGCGACGGTGGGCCAGGATTTCGAACCCTACCGCGAGCATTTTCAGGCCTGTGGCATCTGCATGGATCGGGTCAAGGTGCTGCCCGATCTGTTCACCGCGCAGGCGTTCATCACCACCGATCTGGATGACAACCAGATCACCGCGTTTCATCCGGGCGCGATGATGCGCTCGTACGAAAATCATGTGCGCGATGTACCCGGGGTCGAGTTCGGCATCGTTGGCCCGGATGGTTACGAGGCGATGTTGCAAAACTCACGCGAGTTCGCCGAGCTGGGTATCCCGTTCATTTTCGATCCCGGGCAGGCGATGCCGCTGTACAACGGCGAGGAACTGCGCCTGATGATCGAGCAGGCCACCTACGTCACCGTCAACGATTATGAATCGAGCCTGTTGCAGGAACGCACCGGCCTGAGCACACGCGATATTGCCGAACGGACGCAAGGCTACATCATCACCCGTGGCCCGAATGGCTCGGAGATTCACACCCAGAAAGGCGAGTTGCTGATTCCAGCGGCCACCGCGATGCGGGTGGTCGATCCCACCGGTTGCGGCGATGCCTATCGTGCCGGCCTGATTTTCGGATTCCTCAAGGGCATGGACATGGCCACCGTCGGCCGCATCGCCTCGCTGATGGGCACGCTCAAGATCGAACACCTGGGGCCACAGAACCAGCGTTTCGATTACCCGCAGTTCGCCGAGCAGTTCCGCCAGCAGTTTGGTTACGCGCTGGCGTAAGCGCGAACCTGCCCATGGCTATCACCGAAAAGCCTTCGTTGCCCGCGGACCCGGATGATACCGATGTGGGTGCGCAGCTGCGCGCGGCGCTGGCGGTGCTTGAACGCGTGGCCGGCGATTGCACGCTGCTGGAACAGTTGTCGGATGCCGATCGGCAGCGTCTGCACCGCTGTGTTGGGCAGATCTACAACCCCGACCCGGGGCAGCGCCGCAAGCAGCGCAAGGCCGCTGCGCGCGCGCGCAGCAAGGCGCAGATTCGCAGCGACGACGCCGTGTTGCAGCACACCGGCATCCGCGCGCTGCGGCGCAAGCCGGTGTTCACCACGGCCAACGTTTTTCCGCCCGAGGGGGTGGTAGCGCACGGCGTGCACGGTGACGACCCCGAGATCCGCGAAGCGCTGGAGCCGCAGCACTGCTACGTGTGCAAGCAAAAGTACACGCGCATCCATCATTTCTACGATCAGCTGTGTCCGGCCTGCGCGCAGTTCAATTTCGCCAAACGCGGCGAGCTGGCCGATCTGCGCGGCCGCGTTGCGCTGCTTACCGGTGGCCGTGTCAAGATCGGCTACCAGGCCGGGCTTAAATTGCTGCGCGCCGGTGCGCAGCTGATCGTCACCACCCGCTTTCCGCGCGATAGTGCCGAGCGCTACGCCAAGGAACCGGACTTCGCGCAGTGGCACGATCGCTTGCAGATCTTCGGGCTCGACCTGCGCCACACGCCGAGCGTGGAAGCGTTCTGCCAGCAACTGCTGAGCCGCCACGAACGGCTCGACTTCATCATCAACAATGCCTGCCAGACGGTGCGTCGGCCAGCGCAGTTTTACGCCCACATGATGGCCGCCGAAAGTGCGCTGCATAGTGCGCCGGCGCAGGTGCAGCAGTTGCTGGGCGAATACGCAGGCGTGCGTGGCGCGCAGATTCTGCCTGCGGCCGCTGGTTCCGGCATCGCCCTCAGCACGGCGCACGCGGTGCCCAGTGCAGCCGAGCTGTCGCAACTGCGCTTGCTGCCGGAAGAGTTTCTGGCACAGTCGCATCTGTTCCCCGAGGGCCGGCTCGATCAGGACTTGCAGCAGGTCGACCTGCGCGGGCGCAACTCGTGGCGCCTGCAACTGGCGGAGGTGCCGTCGGTGGAGTTGCTGGAAGTGCAACTGGTCAACGCCATCGCGCCGTTCATCATCAACGCGCGGCTCAAGCCGTTGCTTTTGCGCACGCCCGAGCGCGACAAACACATCGTCAACGTGTCGGCGGTGGAAGGCCAGTTCTATCGCAACTTCAAGACCACCCGCCACCCGCACACCAACATGGCCAAGGCGGCGCTCAACATGATGACGCGCACCGCCGCCACCGATTACCACAACGACGGCATCCACATGAACAGCGTCGATACCGGCTGGGTGACCGATGAGGACCCGGCCGAGATCGCCGCGCGCAAGACCATCGAGGAGCGCTTCCATCCGCCGCTCGACATTCTCGATGGTGCCGCCCGCATCGTTGACCCGATTATCGCCGGCTTCAACAGCGGCGAGCACGTGTGGGGCCAGTTTCTGAAGGATTACCGACCGACCGATTGGTGAGATGACGCGGTTGGTGTGCCTCGTGCGTCAGCGACATGCGTGTCAGAACGTGATGCGTTGCGGTCGCTTCGCGACAGCGTTCGCGGTGCGAAATCCGCCTTCGCTGCGCGCGATCCATCCTGCATGCTGCGGTGGTTTCAAAACGGCAGGTCGAGGTTGGCATTGATCGCCAGAATCTGGCTGCGGAACACATTCTGGATGCGCTGCAGGGCTTCAGGTGTGTCGCCTTCAAAACGCAGTACCAGTATCGGCGTGGTGTTGGAAGCGCGCAGCAGGCCCCAGCCATCGGGCCAGTCGGCACGTACGCCATCGATGGTGCTCAGCCGCGCACCGTCAAATTGCGCGCGCTCGACAAAGGTACTGACGAAAGCGTAGTTCTCGCCTTCGGCCATGGCGATCTTCAGCTCCGGCGTGCTCGTGCCCTTGGGGATTTGCGCGAATACCGCTTCCGGCGGTTCGCCACGTGCGGCGAGAATCTCCAGCAGCCGGGCAGCGGCATAGATGCCGTCGTCAAAGCCATACCAGCGTTCGCGGAAGAAGAAGTGGCCGCTCATCTCGCCGGCCAGCTCGGCTTCGGTTTCCTTCATTTTGGCCTTGATCAGCGAATGCCCGGTACGCCACATGATCGGGCTGCCGCCATGGCGCAGAATATGCCCGGCAAGGCGGCCGGTGCATTTGACGTCATACAAAATGCAGGCGCCGGGGTTGCGCAGCAGCACATCTTCGGCGAACAGCATCAGCAGGCGGTCGGGGTAAATGATTTCGCCATCGCGCGTGACCACGCCCAGGCGGTCGCCGTCGCCATCGAAGGCAATGCCGAGGTCGGCATTGATGCGCTTGACGGTATCGATCAGGTCGCTGAGGTTTTCCGGGTCGCTGGGATCGGGGTGGTGATTGGGGAACGTGCCGTCGACCTCGCAGTACAGCGGCACCACATCGCAGCCGATCGACTCCAGCACCAGCGGCGCGATGGCGCCGGCGATGCCGTTGCCGGCATCCACCACCACCGATAGCCGCTGCTCAAGCTGGATGTCGTTGCCGATACGCTCGACGTAATCGCCCGCGACATCGCGCTTGTCGAGCCGGCCCAGCGTTGGCGCGTCGTACAACTGGTCTTCGGCGATGCGCACATACAGCGCCTGAATGGCATCGCCGGACAGGGTTTCGCCGTCAATCACCACCTTGAAGCCGTTGTAATCGGGTGGGTTGTGGCTGCCGGTGACCGCCACGCATGATCCCGCGCGCAGATGAAACGCGGCAAAGTAGACCACCGGCGTGGGCGCCAGGCCAATGTCGGTGACCTCGCAGCCGGCAGTGCGCAGGCCAGCGATCAGGCCATTGGCCATGTCCGCCCCGGATAACCGGCCATCGCGGCCAACCACGATCTCGCGCAGGCCTTTTTCGTGCATCGCCGAGCCGATCGCGCGGCCGATCAGCCGTGCGATGCTCATGTCGAGCGTTTGCCCAACGATGCCGCGAATGTCGTAGGCGCGGAAAATCGAGCGTTCCAGCGGCAGCGTCGGTGTGATCGCCTTCGGCGGGCGTGGCTTGGCCTCACTGGCATCATCGGGGGTCAGCGCTGCGGTGGCTTCAGCCAGTGTTGGCCCGGCTTCTTCGACGGTGTTCCTGGGCATCTTCCGGATCAGCAGCAACGCGCCAAAACCGACCAGCAACAATAGCCCCGCCACCGGATACGAGGTGCCGGCTTCGAGCAGACCGACATTGACATCCGGCGCGGTGGCCACCACCCGCATGTCGCTATCGGGCACCGCGTGTGCGCCGGCCTCGGACAGGTACGCCAACGACACGTTGCCGATCTCGGTGACCAGAAAGCGCGCCTGCTTGAGGCCGATATAGCCACCGGGCGGCATCGCGCTGGCGACCGCCTTGCTCAGCACATCCAGCGGTGCAATGCCGATTGCGATCGCCGCCAACGCGTCGCCGTCGCGCACCGGCGCGGCAATGGCCAGGCGCGGTTGGCCAACGTGCTTGATCACCAGAATTTGGGTTCGGCCGCTGGCCAGCACGGCTTCGATCAGTGCCAGGCGGCCATAGCCGAATGCCGCCAGATTGCCCTGATAAATCGGATCCAGATTGGCGGATTGAAAGCTCAGATCGCTCAAGATCGGCAGCGCGGTGCGCACCAGCCGGCTGGCGGTGTTGGGGTCGTTGCCGGCCAGCGCTGCGCCCACTTCGGGTGCCGCCAGCGCACTGTCGAATGCCGTGCTCAGGGTGTCGAGTTCGGCACGCACATCGGCAGTCGCTCGCGCACTGAATTGTGCCAACTGGGCGCCGATTGCCTCGGCGTGCGATTGCCGCCAGCCATCCCAGCCCAGCAGGGCAGCGAGTGCAAACACCGGCACCGTCAATATCGGCAGCCAGCGGTGTCGGGTTTCGCCGGTGAAGCGCGCGTACAGCGTCAGCAGCAGTTTTTGCGTGTTCATCGCCTGTCCTCAGCGCACCCCGGTATGACCGAAACCACCACTACCGCGTGCGCTGTGCGCAAACGCGGTGACGATGGAAAATTGCGCTCGCACGATCGGTACGAACACCAGTTGCGCGATGCGATCACCCGGTTCGATGGTAAACGCGGTATCGCTGCGGTTCCAGCAACTGACCAGCAGCGGCCCCTGATAATCGGCATCGATCAGCCCAACCAGATTACCCAGCACGATGCCATGGCGGTGACCAAGGCCGGAACGCGGCACGATCACGGCGCACAGAGCCGGGTCGCCGATGTGGATCGCGATGCCGGTAGGCAGCAATTGCGTCGCCCCGGGGGCAAGCTCCACGCTGCGTTCGGGCATGGCGCGCAGGTCGATGCCGGCTGACGCGGCGGTGGCGTAATCGGGTAACGCAAACGCGGCGCCGATGCGCGGATCGAGAATGCGCAATTCGATCGGCTGGTTCATGCGCCGGCCTGCGCACGCCGTTGTGCGATCAGGCTGAGCAGTTGTTGCGCCACCGCCACTTTGCTGTCCGGGCCCAAGGTGCAGGCACCATCGGCCCAGAACACCTGCAAGGTGTTGCAGTCGGCCTCGAAGCCACTCTCGGCACAGCCGACCTGATTGGCAGCGATCAGGTCGAGGCCCTTGCGCTGCAATTTATCGCGCGCGTAATGCTCCAGATCGTGGGTCTCGGCGGCAAAGCCAACCACGAATGGGCGTGGCGAGCGGGCGGCAACGGTGGCCAGGATGTCGGTGGTGCGTGCCAGCGCCACCGCCATGTCGGCAGCGGTTTTCTTGATTTTCTTGTCGGCCACTTGCGCTGGCGTGTAATCGGCGACGGCGGCAGCGCCGATGTAGATGTGTTGCCCCGGCAGTGCGGCCATCACCGCCGCCAGCATCTGCGCGGCGCTGCGCACATCCTGGCGTAGCACGCCGGCTGGGGTGGCCAGCGCCACCGGCCCGGCGACCAGAGTGACCTCGGCGCCCATCGCGGTGGCGGCGGCGGCGAGCGCGAAGCCCATCTTGCCCGAGCTGCGATTGCCGATGAAACGCACCGGGTCGATATCTTCAAAGGTCGGGCCGGCGGTGATCAGCACGCGCACGCCGGCGAGCACGGCATGGCCGCGCACTGTGCCCGCCAGCGCCGCAACCAGTTCGGCCGCTTCGAGCAAGCGCCCGGGCCCCACCTCGCCACAGGCCTGATCCCCCGAGCCCGGGCCGAATACCTGCACCCCGCGACTGCGCAACAAGGCGATATTGGCTTGGGTGGCCGGATGCGCCCACATCTGCTGGTTCATTGCTGGTGCAACCGCCAGCGGCGCGGTGCTCGCCAACACCAGCGTGCTGAGTAGATCATCGCCATGGCCGTGTGCCAGCCGCGCGAGCAGGTCGGCGGAGGCCGGTGCGATCAGCACGCGCGTCGCCCAGCGCGCCAGTTCGATATGGCCCATCGCCGCTTCGGCGCTGGCGTCCCACAGTGAATCGCGCACCGGGTTGGCGGACAGTGCCTGCAACGTCAGCGGTGTGATGAAGTGCTTGGCGCCCTCGGTCATCACCACCCGCACCTGCGCGCCGGCGTCGCGCAGGCGCCGCACCAATTCGGCTGCCTTGTACGCGGCGATACCGCCACTGACGCCGAGTAGAACCCGCTCATCACGCAAGCACACGTCAGAAAACTCCTACCCCGGGATCAGTGCCTAGCTTACCCGATACCGCGCTTTTGCCCGATATCCGCAGCGCTCGGCAACGCGCACGATAACGGCCATGAGCATACGCCACTGGCCCGAACACGAACGCCCGCGCGAGCGCTTGCTGCGCGGTGGCAGCCACAGCCTGTCGGACGCCGAACTGCTGGCGATCTTTCTGGGCACCGGTTCGCGCGGCACTGATGCGGTCACCTGTGGCCGCGCACTGATCACGCGCTTTGGCTCGTTGCGGGCGCTGCTCGATCAGAGCAATGAAAGCCTGATCAACGAACCCGGGCTTGGCCCGGCCAGCGTGTGTCGGCTCAAGGCGGCGCTGGAACTGGGCACCCGCCATCTGGCTGCTGCGCTGGAACGCGGCGAAGCCCTGACCGACCCGGCCAGCGCCGGCGCCTACTTCAGCCGCCGCCTGCGCAGCCTGCCGCACGAAGTGTTTGCCTGCCTGTTTCTCGATAACCGCCATCGCGCGCTGGCCTTTGAAGAGCTGTTTCGCGGCACCATCGATGCTGCCGAAGTGCATCCGCGCGAAGTGGTGCGCCGCGCGCTGGCGCATAACGCGGCAGCAGTGATCATCGGCCACAACCACCCCAGCGGTGTAGCCGAGCCCAGCGCCGCCGATCGCGCCATCACCCAGCGTCTACGCGCCGCACTGGACCTGATTGGCGTGCGCGTGCTCGACCATTTCATCGTCGGTGACGGCCCGGCGTTGTCATTGGCGCAGCGTGGCTGGTTGTAACGCGAGTGACCGCACACAACGCCACCTTGGGTAGCCCGGGTTGAGGCGAAGCCGAAACCCGGGACCGGGTAGTCGTTCAAGCGACCAGCGCAACCCGCGACGGCCCAGC
>PFJA01000280.1 GCA_002782905.1 Lysobacterales bacterium CG_4_10_14_3_um_filter_64_11 | reverse complement strand
ACCACGCGGCGCTGGATCGGTTCGCTCTGTGCCGGCAGGTCGGTCAGCATGCGCGGGTCCCAATGCCACACCAGACGCCCATCGTCGCGCTTCACCAGCAGCGAGGCAAGCTGTTCCGGGCGCTTGCGCGCACGCTGCGGTGGCAGATAGCCGGCAATCGCGTCGGCGGCGTGTTCGGCGTCGGTAAAACCGTCCGGATGCGCGCTCATGAACGCGACGATGCGGGCGAAGCCGGCCGATTCCCAGCGCGGGGTGATGTCGACCAGCACCATGGCAGCGAACAGCGCGTGTTCGGCCTGCGCCATCAGCCCAGTCAGGCCGCCCATCGAAGCGCCGATCAACAAGCGTGGCGCCGGCACCTGCGCCGCAATGGCGTGCAGATCGGCAACCCATTGCTGCGGCAGGTAGCGCTGCCCGATCGGGTTGCGCCCACTTTCGCCATGGCCGCGCGCGTCAAAGCTCAGTGGCGAATAGCCGTTGCCGAGCAGGCCATGGGCGGTGCCCTGCCACGATTGCCGGGTCTGCCCGAAACCATGCGCCAGCAGTACCCCAGCCCCGCCCACCGGCCATTGTTCGGCGGCCAACAACACACCATCGCCGCTGCGGATGCGCAGCGGCTGCGACGGAGGTTGCAGCACGGCAGCAGTGTTTACCATACGTATCAGTATGGTAAAGTGGACGGTGCTTGTCAATTCAACAGAATTCGCTGTTGTGGGAGCGCCGCGGGTAGCGATGTTCGAAGCCTGCTGTTGTGGGAGCGCGCCTTGCGCGCGAAGCTTTCGCGGCGTTGTCCGCCGGCAGTGCCTGCCCCAGACGTGATCGGGGGCCGCCCCCGCACGCGTGGGCGTCGGGTTACTGGCGAGTTTACTGATGGCGTGTCGATCGGGCCGCCCCCGCACGCGTGGGCGTCGGCGCAATGGCTTGCCTATGCGCGGCATGGCGTTACACTGCGCCGATGGCCAAAGTGATGTCCAAGACCGAAAAGCCCGCACGCCTGAGCGCCGAGGACTGGGCGCGGGCGGCGCTCGACGTGGTTGCCGAGAGCGGCGTCGCGGCGGTGGCGGTGGAGCCGCTGGCGCGCCGGCTCGGCGTCACCAAGGGCAGCTTCTATTGGCATTACCCGTCGCGCGAAGCGCTGCTGGAGGCAGCACTCAGCCGTTGGGAGGCGTACGAGCAGGAAGCGGTATTCGGCACCCTGGAGGCGATTTCCGACCCGCGCGAACGCATGCGTTCGCTGTTCCAACTGGTGGCGCACGAAGCGCGCTCGCACATTATCTATTCCGAGCTGCTCAAGGCGCTCGATCATCCGGTGGTGCAGCCGGTGATCGAGCGGGTGTCCAAACGGCGTCTGGATTACCTCACCGCGTCCTATCGCCAGGCCGGCATGGCGCGGGTCGAGGCACAGCACCGCGCCCGCCTCACCTATGCCGCCTACGTCGGGTTCCTGCAACTGAGTCTGCAATCGCAGCAGGCGCGCCTGCATCACGACGAATACGACGCCTACGTGGAGCATGTGATGATGACGTTGATTCCGCCGCAGGGGGTTGCGTGACGGTGTTTGCTTGGCTCGAGAGACGATCGCCGTGAATAATGAACGCACGGGTTCGTGGTCGCGATATTGGACGACCGGAGCGCTGCATTCGTGTCCGGGTTCATACGCCGGCAACTACAGTGGCGAAATCGCTGCATTCTGGTGCGAGGTTGCGCATTCCTTCGCTGCAGGGAGCTGTGGCATCGACATAGGCTGCGGCAACGCGCCGGTTGCCGATCTGATTTTTCGCTATTCGGATCCGAAGCGTTTGCCCACGATCCATCTGCTCGACGCCGCAACCATCGCTCCGCCGTGGCTGCATGGCGTCTCGGCGCCGGTGCGTGAACACAGCGTGCTGCATCCGGGCACTCTGGTCGAGGCCATGCCCTTCGATAGCGCGTCGATCGATTGGGCCGTGAGCCAATATGGCATCGAATACAGCGACCTTGATTGCTCACTGGCCGAACTGGTTCGCGTGCTGAAACCAAACGGGCACGTCGCGTTGGTGATGCACGCGACCGATTCAGTGCTCGCGGATGTTGCGCGTGTGGAGGTGACGCACTGCGAATGGCTGCTGCATGCGCAAGGTCCAATCGTGGCCGCAGCGCGCCTGCTCGAGCCAATGTCGCGCGTGCGGGACGCCCGTTCCGGGCAAGCACTGCGTCATGATGCGGCGGCCAACGAGGCTCGGCAAAATTTCAATGCGTGTATGCGAGCCCTGGATGCACGCGTTGCGGTCAGCGAAGCCCCGGATATCTTGTTGGATGCGCGCCATGTCATTGCTCAGATCTTCGGTGGCGTGCAAACCGCCGGGCTATCTTGGGGCGAATCGCAGTTGCTGCTATTTCGTCAGATGCTGAGCGATAGCCAACTGCGGAGCAGCGAGCTTATCCAGCACGCTCTGGGCGAAAGCGCGCTTGCGCGCATGGCAGAGGTTTTTCGCGGCACGGGTCGGCGTGTGCAGACGCGCGCGATCCATGATCGGCAGCGCAAGATGGGCTGGGCCCTCAACGCCATCGCACCATGATCAATGGCTTTGCCGTGAACTTCCATCGCCAGCAGTGAGTCGCCAACGGCAGTCGCGTGTTGCCGGTCTGTGCCGCCTAGCAGCCGGTCGGACTTGACGCTGATCTACTGGGGAAAAGCCGAGATTGGTCAAAGTTTCCGCTCTTTCTCGTTAGAGAGCCCTGCCATTCGCCTCAAAAGCACAAAAAATCTGCTTCAAACCGGCTTTCCCTCGCTACGATCGGTCACGCCCGACAGCCTGCTAGGCACCCCGCAAGCGCTCGATACGCCCGCTCGCGCGACCCGGCCTCTGTTTGCTGTCGAACGTCCGAACCAACCGATGCCGCAGTACCCTGCGACGACGCACTGTTTGGCAAAGTGCCTTGCAGGTGCCCTCTGGGTGCCGCGACACCCCCCGTGTAGCAGGTTTCCGCCAAAGCCAACCTCATCCACCGCAACATTCCATGCGGTCACGGGCCGTGCGACCCCGGATTTTTTGCTGGCAAGGCATTGATCGGAAAAAGTTAACTCGCCGATGCGCGCGGCTTTCGCAGTGCGCCCCCGTGCGGCTTCCCCGCACGTAAAAATTACGTTATGCTTCGTCGGCCGGGCCATCTGAAGCAACCGCTCCGGTATCTTCGGCACAAAACGACACGAAAACTCACCTCATGCATCGCATTGCGAGAGGTCCGCATTCCAAACGTTGGAGGTATGAAATGACTCACCAGAAGTATCTGTCCAGAGCGATTCGACTCGCTCTGCTCGTAGGCGCCGGCGTCACGATGATCGGTGGCCCCGTATTCGCACAGGAAGATGAGGCTGAAGCCAAGACGCTCGATAAGGTCGAAGTTACCGGTTCGCGCATCAAACGCGCGAATGTAGAGGGTGCCACCCCGGTCACCGTGATCGACCGCAAGGCGATCGAGCTCAGCGGCGACATCAACGTATCCGACTTCCTGCGCAACATCACCTTCAACTCATTCGGCTCGTTCCGCCCGCAGTCGGGTTCGTCCGCGCAGTCCTTCGCCGGCCTCAGCCTGCGTGGTCTCGGCTCGGCACGTACCCTGATCCTGATCGACGGCCGTCGCGCCCCGACCAACCCGAGCACCGGCCAAGGGCAGGATCTGAACTCAATCCCGCTGGCCGCTGTTGAGCGTTTCGAAATTCTGTCTGATGGCGCATCGGCGATTTACGGTTCGGATGCGATCGGTGGCGTGGTCAACGTGATCACCCGCAAGGATTACGAAGGCGTCGAGATCAAGTATGGTATTTCGGCACCCGAGCGCAAGGGCGGCGATACCGAAGAAGGCTCGGTCCTGTTTGGTGCTGCCGGTGAACGTGGCCAGATGCTGGCAGGTGCTTCCTACAGCAATCGCGACATCGTTTTCCAGCGCGACCGTCCCTGGTCCACGGGCGGCGTGTCGACGTTCTCCAACAACTACATGGTGGCATTGCCTTCGCCGGGGTCCTTCACGGGTTTCCGTCCGGGCGGGTTCGCCAACGTCAACGGTAATGGTGCAGCGGTTCCGGGTGGTTGCAACGAACCCAACTTCGCGTTGAATGGCGCCGGTACTACCTGCTTCTTCGACTTCACCGCGGTGGCGGCGGATGAGGCGTCGATCGATCAGAGCTCGGCATTCGCGCGCGGCAGCTTCCAGATCAACGACGACTGGACCACCTACCTCAACACCACGATCACCCGCCTGGAAAGCTTCGGCCGTTATGCGCCGGTACCAGCGGTGGTGTTCGTGCCGGCCAACACGCCGAATAACCCGACCAACGATCCGTTGTTCCTGCGCCATCGCTTTGCCGCGCTCGGCAACCGCGATACCAGCATCGACGCGCAGACCTACGACATCAACCTTGGCTTCCAAGGCCGCGTCGCCGATCGCGTGGACCTCGACTTTGGCCTGCGTCGTTCCGAGTCGGTGAACTCCGAGATTGGCCGCAACTTCCTGGTGATCCCGATTGCCGAGCAGTTCATCGCAGATGGCAGTTACGACATCTTCAACCCATCACAAAACCCGGCCGATGTGCTCAACGCGATGAAGGCGAGCATCCCGCGCCGTAGCCGCACCCTGCTGGAAGAGGTCTACCTCAACAGCAACTTCGACCTGTTCGAGATGGCTGGCGGCACCGCCAATGCCGCTTTGGGCGGTGAGTTCCGTCGCGACACCTACGAGGACGTTTTTGACTCCCTGTCCGAGGCCGGTGTGATTGGCGGCTCGGCCGGCAACTCGGCCGGCGGCGGACGCAATGCCCGCGCACTGTACGCCGAGGTGCTGCTGCCGGTGCTGAGCAACCTTGAGTTCGATGCGGCAATCCGTTACGACCGTTACAGCGATTTCGGTTCCGCCACGTCGCCCAAGGTTTCGATGCGCTTCCAGCCATTCGAAAGCCTGACCTTGCGCGCATCGTGGGGTGAAGGCTTCCGCGCACCGACACTGGATATTCTGACCCAGAAAGACGCGTTCTCGGCCGACACCGTTCGCGATCCGCAGACCTGTCTTGCCTTCGGCCAGCCGGTGACGTGCTCCACGCAGATCGATGCAACCGTGGTTGCCAACCCCAATCTGGGCGCCGAGGATTCCGAAACGTGGACGGCCGGTGCGGTGTGGGATGCCACCAGCTGGCTCAGCCTGACGCTGGACTACTTCGATATCGAGATCACCAACCAGATCAACAGCTTCAGCTCCGGAAACCTGCTGTTCCTGGAATCGACCAATGAACCGCTGCCGCCAGGCTTGAGCATCACCCGCAACCCGAGCGACGGCCAGATCCTGAATATCACCCGTGGCTTTGGCAACCGTGGTTCCATCGAAACCGCTGGCGCAGATTTCAACCTGCGTACGCGCTTTGGTCTGGGCGACTATGGCGATCTGGCCAACAACCTGCAGATTTCCTGGACCCGCAACTTCCGCGTGGATGGTGGCCGCAACCTGATCGACGATCCCAGTGTGCCGCGCTATCGCGCCACGTTGAACAACGTCTACTCGCTGGGCGATTTCAGCTTCTCGTGGGACATCAACTACATCCACGGCACCAAGTCGTCGGCATTCTTCGAGGACCAGTCTGATCCGGATATTGCTGCGCTGTCCCAGCGTTTGGGCGCATGGACTACCCACGACCTGCAGGTCAACTGGAACGCCCCGTGGAACGGCAAGATCACCCTTGGCGTGCAGAACATCGCCAACAAGGACCCGATCCTGGATCCGCTCGATCCGACCGGCCGTGGCTTCGATTTCAACCTGTACGATGGTTACGGTCGTGTGCCGTACGTGCGTTACACGCAGAGCTTCTGACCGTAAACGCAACAGTGGCGTAGATCACCCGGATCAGGCGTTCAACGCTTGATCCGGGGCCGAACGAACGATCTACCGGCATTGTTGCCAAGGGGCCAACAGAACTGTCACGTTTCGCGCATTTGAAAGGGCCCTTCGGGGCCCTTTTTTTTGGGTGCGCCCGGCAGGGCGCAACCACAAGGAGGACCATTTGAGCGAACCGCGGATCCGCACGCTGCCACTACCGTGGACGGTGCGAATTGCGATCGATGCAACGCAACACATCAACCGTGCGATAATCCGCCGCCTCGATCGTTGGAAAAAAGGGTTGCTACGATGCGCATTCGCCCCCTGATTCTAGGCATTTCGTTGGCTGTGTCGGCTATCGCCCCGGTGTACGCCGTCAACCCTACTGGCGGGCCGAGCGATGGCCAAACCTTGAGTGCGCTTTCGGCGTCATCCAGACAAGTTTATCTGGTTACTTTCACCGATCCGCCGCTGGCGTTGTCGCGTCGCAATGACGGTAGCGACGCGCGTGCGGCGGCATCGCAAGTAACACGGCAGGATTCCGCTGTCGAACGTCGTCTCGACATGCGTTCCGCAAACAGTCGAGCGTATCTTTCTGTTCTGGCGCAGCGGCGAAACACAATACTTTCCGACCTGGTACAGCGCATTGGCCGTCCGGTGGCACCGCGTTTCGTGTATACCGTGACCATCAATGGCGTTGCGTTGGAGCTGACTGCCGGCGAAGCTGACGTGTTGCGCGACATGCCCGGCGTGAAGTCGGTACAGCTCAACTTTACCCGTCGCCTGCTCACCGATTCTGGCCCCAAGTGGATCAAGGCCGATACGCTGTGGACTGGCGCCGCCGGTGTCGCATCGCGCGGCGAGGGCACGTTGGTCGGGGTGGTCGACTCCGGCATCAACCCCGCGCATCCGGCATTTGCGGCCGCAGCCAGCGATGGTTACGTGCATGTCAATCCCAAGGGCGCGTTCCTCGGTACCTGCGCCAGCGGCAACACGCAATGCAACGCCAAACTGATCGGCATTTACAACTTTCGCTCCGGCGACGAGCCAGAAAATGTCGATAAAAACGGCCACGGAACGCATGTGGCATCCACTGCTGCCGGCAACCCGGTCAACTACCCGGTCACTGTTGCTGGTGGCGAGGTGGTTTCCCGCATTGGCTCCGGTGTGGCGCCACGCGCCAATCTGATCAGCTACAAGGCCTGTGTCGATGACGGCGGTAGCGGCACATGCAGCGGCGACGCGCTACTGGCTGCGATAGAGCAGGCAACGCAAGACGGGGTTGATGTCATCAACTACTCGATTGGCGGCTTGCCCGACGACCCTTGGCAAGCCAACAGCGAGTCGATGGCGATGCTTGCCGCACGTCAAGCGGGGGTAGTAGTGGTGGTGGCCGCAGGCAACTCAGGCCCACAAGACACCAGCGTCAGCGGACCCGGCAATGCGCCGTGGGTACTCACGGCAGCGGCCGCAACGCATACCCGGGTTGTTTCCGGGTCGACGGTCAGCGACGATCCAGCGTTTGCCGATCAACTGGCCACGTTCAGCGGCCGTGGTCCCAATACCTGGTTGCTGGCGCCATTGCCGGCCGTGCTCAAGCCCGACCTTACCGCGCCGGGGGTGAATGTGCTGGCGGCCGGGCGGCCCTCCGACCCGGTCGGAGTTTTGCTCTCGGGCACATCGATGGCGACGCCACACATCGCTGGTGCTGCCGCATTGTTGCGCAGTGCGCATCCGGATTGGTCGCCTAGCCAGATTATTTCGGCGTTGCAAACCACTGCGCGTGCCAGTGCGCGCACCGGTAACGCCATTGGTCGCATATTCGACCAAGGTTCCGGCGTGGTCGACCTGAGTCGCGCCGTGCGCGCAGGGCTGTATTTCGATGCTGTCGGATCGCCAGCAGACGGTATCCCCACCTTCGAGCAGGCTAACCCCTTTGCCGCAGTGAGCCCCGGCCAACCGCGTGATCTGAATGTCCCCTATCTATTGCATGACGACTGCTTCGAATCGTGCACGCTCCGCCGCCGGATCAGCGACATGGGCGCAGGTGGCACCTGGAATGTGACCGTTGCTGCCGCCAGTGGAATCGTGGTCAGTGGGGTGCCGAATCAGTTCACGCTGGTTGCTGGAGCGAGTCGTGTGCTCGACTTTCACTTCGATGTGTCCGCAGCGAACGTTTCGGGTGGCTGGAACCACGGCACTGTAACCTTCAGCAAGCAGCAAAACGATGGTACTCCCGATGTGGTGGTGCCCTTGGCGTTGAAGGTCAGCGCGGGGCCTGGCCCGAATCCGGAAGCATTCCGCTTCGTGGTCGACGCTGACGCCGGTATGCGCGAGATTTCGTTGACCGGCCTGCGCGCATTGCCACAGGCACGCTTCAGTGGCAGTGTGCTGGTGCGCTCGGTACCATCAAACATTGTGTTGACGGGCGATCCGACCCCCGACGACCCGTTCGACGATGCCACTGGTACCAATACGGCAATCCGGGTAACTGTACCTGAGGATTCAGCAGCAACGCCCAAGCGCTGGCGGGTATTGGTGCGCGCGGCGTCATCCAGTGCGCAGGACATCGATCTCTACGTCGGTATTGACAACAATCGAGACGGCAAGGGCTCATTCGACGAACTCGTGTGTCTTTCCGCCGATGCCGATGCGGATGAGCTCTGTCAATTCGACGTGACCCATCCCGGCGAAGGTGGCGACTTGCGCTATTGGGTGGCGGTACAGAACTTTGCCGCTGGCGCGGGTAGCGATTCGATACGCATCGATGCAGTCGCCATTCCCTTCGACGGGCCGGATTCAGAGGCGTTGAGTGCAACCGGCCCGGGTCATGTCGATCGTTTGCGCGATATCGACTTGCGCGTGCGGTGGGATGACCCGAGTTTCCTTCCCGGCGAATCGCGTTTTGGGTTGTTGCGGGTACGGCCCAGTGCCGATGCCATCGCCAGCGAATATCTGATCGAACTGGAGCGCGCTGCAGGCAGCGAGCCGGTGCCGCGCCTGCTGCGCA
>PFJA01000287.1 GCA_002782905.1 Lysobacterales bacterium CG_4_10_14_3_um_filter_64_11 | reverse complement strand
GTATCGCGGCGGTTTGGTGGCACTGGCCTTGGTTTGTACCTGTCGCGGCAGTTCGCCGAACGCCTCGGTGGCAGCCTGGAACTGGATCCCAGCTATCGCGGTGGTTCGCTGTTTCGGCTGCTGATACCGCTGCATCTGGCGCCGCCGGCCGGCGAGTCGGCTGTGCTGCCGACGCGTGCCGTGCCGGAAACGTTGCGCGGCAGTGTGCTGCTGGCCGATGACACTGCCGAGGTGCGCGAACTGGTCGGTTTGTATATCGCCAGTATTGCGCCGCAGGTGCATGTGGTGAGTGTGGACAATGGTGCGCGTGCGGTGGAACGGGCCCTGGTCGATGATTTCGACGTGATCGTGATGGATTTGCAGATGCCGGAAATGGATGGGCTTTCGGCTGCGCAATTGCTGCGTGCTTCGGGCTATCGCGGCGCGATGATAGCGCTGACCGCCAATGCGCTGAGCGAGGATCGTGATCACTGTGTGGCGGCCGGGTTTGATGCATTCATCACCAAGCCGATCGACGCCAAGGTGTTGGCTGACGCATTGCATACCTGCCTGGCGGGTGTTGCTGTGGGCGAGGATGCCATCGTCTGGGCTGACATGCCGGAGCTCAAGGCGCTCAAGGTGCGGTTCACGGGTTCTCTGGTGGCGCGACACGCGGAAATGGCCGACGCGCTAATGCGATCGGATCTGGCTACGGTGGCCGGCATTGCGCACCAACTCAAAGGCTCGGGCGGCAACTTCGGGTTTCCCGATCTGACCGTGTGCGCGGGTACACTGGAACACTTGGCGCGATCTGGGGATGCGCAAAACAGCGCACGCGCGCTGGCCGAATTGGCTGCCTTGATCCGCGCCATCACCGAAAACACCGATAACACGTCGGGAGAGGCTACCTCATGAGTGCTGCACCCTTTGCAAAAAGCGCGCTGCGAGTGTTGGTGGTTGATGATGATGCGATGAGCCGCGATTACTTGCGCACGGTGCTGCGTGCCCTGCATTGTGCTCAAATCAGCGAGTCGGCGAGCGGCGCGAATGTGACGCAGGCGAGCAAGCGCGAGCAGGCCGATCTGATCTTTCTCGACATCGATCTGGCAGGTGGCAATGGGATCGATCTGATTGCGCCAATTCTGGCCGAGCAGCCCGATGCGTTCATTGTGATGCTCAGTGCCCACAGCACGCTCGACAACGTCAAGGTGGCCACCGCGCAAGGCGCACGCGGTTTCATCGTCAAACCGTTTACCGCAGCCCGGATCCAGCAGGTGCTGAGCAACGCCGCGCAGCATTTTGCCAAGCTGCGCAAACGTTGATCGGTGCGAGCGACGCGGATGGCGTCATGACAAGGCCGCCAACCGCGCCGCCAATTCATCCAGCCGCAGGTTGGCGCAGGCCCCCGGCGACACGCGTGCCGCCAGGCTGGCCTCCGGGTCGGCACCGGCTGCCGGCAGCGGTTGTTCGGCCGCCTGTCGATAGGCCTCGCGGAACGGTATGCCGTGCTGTGCCAGTTCGATCGCGCGGTCGGTGGCATACATGCCCGGCTCCAGCGCGTCGCGCATGCGCTGGCTATCCCACTGCACCCCTTGCAGCAGGCCCGGCAGCAGCGCCAGCGCGTCAAGCCCGTGTGCAAACGCACGCAACAGCGGGCCTTTGCTGAATTGCAGGTCGCGGTGGTAACCCGAGGGTAGCGACAGCAACTGTTCCACTTCGCTGCGCGCACCGGCGACCACCGCGTGGCTGGCGCGCAGCAGTTCGATCAGGTCCGGGTTGCGTTTGTTGGGCATCAACGAGGAGCCGGTGGCGTACTGTGCCGGCAAGTGCACGAAGCCGAATTCCTGGCTGGTGAACAGGCTCAGATCCCAGGCCAGTCGGCGCAGATCGAGCAGTGCCTGCGACAACGCAGCCAGTGCCTGCAATTCAAACTTGCCGCGCGAGAGCTGGGCGTAGATCGGGTTGATCTGGGTGCGGGTAAACGCCAGTTCGGCGCTGCTGCCATCGCGATCCAACGGCAGCGACACGCCATAACCGGCGGCGGTGCCGAGCGGGTTGGCATCGACCCACTGCGCGCTTGCAGCAGTGAGTGCAGCATTGTCGATGAAGGCTTCGGCCCAGGCCGCCCACCACATACCGGCGGAACTGACCATCGCGCGCTGCATGTGGGTGTAGCCGGGCATCGCCACGTCGCTATCGCTACGGGCGCGGGTCAGCGCAACCTCGGCAATCGCCTTGCACGCGGCATGCAGTGTCGTCAGCGCATCGCGCAGGTACAGGCGCAATGCCACCAGCACCTGATCGTTGCGGCTGCGACCGGTATGGATCTTGCGCCCGACGTCACCGAGCCGTTCGATCAGGCGCGATTCGATCGCCGAGTGCATGTCCTCGAAACGCTCGTCGAGGACAAAGCGCCCGGCTTGCCAATCCTCGGCCAGCGCATCGAGTTCAGCACACAGGGCGTGGCATTCATGGTCGGAAAGCACGCCGATGCGTTGCAAACCGTTGGCATGGGCACGGCTGGCGCGGATGTCGTAGCCCAGCAATTGCCGGTCCAGACGCACATCTTCGCCGGCGAGAAAGCGCTGGATGCGCTCGTCAATGCGGGTGCCGGGTTTTTGCCAGAGCAGCTCGCTCATGTCGGGATTCCCAGGGTTTCGGGCAGGCCGAAGGCCAGATTGAGGTTTTGCAGCGCCTGCGTGGCCGCGCCCTTGAGCAGGTTGTCGAGGGTTGCTACCACGACCAGCCGGCGGCCATCGGCAGACAGGGTAAATCCGCCGATTTCGGCATGGTGCTTGCCAGCGATGCTGCTTGGCCACGGCGCGTCTTTGAGCACCCGCAGCAGCGGTTCATCGGCATATGCCTGAAGGTAACGCAGCAGCACCGCGTCGGCGTCGTACGCTGCGCGCAGGTGCAGGTTGGCGGTGACGACAAGGCCACGAAAGTGCGCCGCCACATGCGGCATGAACTCCACCGGATGGGCCAGATGGCGGCTGACTTCGCGCTCGTGCAGGTGGCCGGTCAGCGCATAGGGCATCAGGTTGTCGCGCAGTTTTTCCGGATTGTTGCGATCCGATGGCGTGGTGCCGGCACCGGAATAACCCGACACGCCAAAGCACTGTGCCGGCCCGTCCAATTCGGCCAGCATCGGTGCAATGGCCAGTTGCATCGCGGTGGCATAGCAGCCCGGATTGCTGATCCGGCGCGCGCTTGCCGCGCCCATGCGTGAGCGCTCGGGAAGGCCGTAATGCCAGGTATCGTCGAAACGGTAATCGGCCGACAGATCGAGCACCACGGTGGCCGGCGCCTGCTCATCGAGCGCGGCGACAAATGGTGCTGCCATGCCGTTGGGCAGCGCCAACACCAGCGCGTCAATGCCTTGTTGCGCCGCCTGCACGGCATCGTGGTTGACGTAATGCAGCGTGCCAGCATAGCTCGGCTCGTGCGCCGCCAACGGTTCACCGGCGCGCTCGCGCGAGGACACGAAGCCGATTTCGAACTGCGGGTGGGCGGCAAGCAGGCGGATCAGCTCGCTGCCGACATGTCCACGTGCGCCAACCAAGCCAATGTGAATGGTCTTGTTCATGACGATCCTTTCAGCGTAGCCGGGCGGCTGCGGCAATGTTCGACGGCAAATCGCACTGCGTCAAACGTGCTCAGGCCATACCAATAGACATTCCATTGGTCGCCCTTGAAGCAACCATCGGCCTCGCTGGCGTAAAAATCGTTGATCGCATTGCCCGGGCGGGCACGCCAGAACAACTGCGGATTTTCCGCCTTCATCACCAGCCAGGCGGCTCGCCCCAGACCCTCGCCCTGGGCGTTGTCGCTGACCGCGAACTTGTCGAGGTGGGCGATGCCGTTTTCGCGGGTCAGCACCATCGCCGCACGGTAATGCTCGCTGACGTAGACGCGCCACGGCTTGGTGTTTGCGAAGTAGTTCGGCGCCAGCTTGCGGCCAAAGCCCGACTCGATCAGCTTGCCCAGACGCGCCAGATCGATGCGCTTCCAACTGCTGTAGCGACGGATTTTTTCGCCACGGCGCACCAGTGTGCCGGAGCCGCGGTGGGTGAAAAGTTCCTTGGCCAGCTCATCGGGGCGGGTGATCGATACCGACGACGATGGCGGCAGTGCCATCAACAGATCGTGGATCTGTTCGATCTTCACCCGCATGCCCGAATGCAGCCACGGCTGCGCCATCAGCGCGTGGTATTGGGTGCTCAGGTTGATCGAGTCGATCATTCGCTCGTCGCCATCGAGCAGGCCGCCAGTACCGGTGAGAAACACAATCTTGTAAGGTTGCAGATTCTTGACCAGATCGTTGGCCGCCCAGTCGGCATTGACGTTCAGGATTTGCCCGGACGCGGTTTCACCCAGGGATGCGATCACCGGAATCGAACGTGCCTTGAGCGCCGCATGGATGCCTTCGGTGTGTACCTTTGCGACTTTGCCGACCAGGCCGTATTTGCGGCGACCGAGGAAGGTGCATTCGAACACGCCGCTTTGCAGCGAGGTGGCGCGCACGCCAGCGGCCTGCAAGGCCTCGACCAGACGCAGGTTTTCGCGTTGCAGTACCCGCCGCACCACGGCCAATCCTTCCGGGTTGGTGACGCGCAGGCCATCGACAGCGCGCTTTTCGATCCCCGCCTTGCTCATTTCGACATCGAGCTGCGGGCCAGCGCCGTGGATCACCACCGGGGTCAGTCCGACCTGCTGCAAAAAGGCCAGCGAGCTTACCAGCGCGTCGAGTTCGTCGCGCAGGATCGCGCCGCCGACCTTGACCACCGCAAAACGCGCGGCATCGAGCTGCGAAAAGCGCTTGAGGTATTGCTGGATTTCCTTGGCGCTGGCCATGTTGGACAGCAGACGGACAATGGTCGGGCGCAGATCATTCATGGCGTGGCAGCTCAGGCAATGATGCGGGTGACCGCATCGGCATAGGTTTGCAGTTGATCCAGCGCCACCCATTCGTCGGCACTGTGTGCTTGTGCGATATCGCCCGGGCCGTACACCACGGCGGTCAAGCCAGCGGCCGAGAACAACGCCGCTTCGGTCCAGAAGTCCACCGCGTTGCCGATCGGTAGCTCCAGTTCATCGGCCAGATCGCGCGCCAGCAGGCGCCGCTGTTCGGTGCTGGCAATATCGCCGGCCGGCAATGGCGGCCCGGCAAACGTGGCCTGATACGAATCCAGCGCCTCGGCGTTGGCCAGCGAGCGGAACCGCGCATGCAGTTCATCGATCCCCTGCGAGGGCAGCGGCCGGAAACCAAAGCGCAATTCCGCCGCCGGTGCGATCATGTTGGCCTTGATGCCACCTTCGACGCGGCCGATGTTGAAACGCAGTCCGGTGAGGCCACCAAAACGCGCATGCGCTTGCGCAGTGACGTAATCCAGCGCCGCGACGCTCCAGCGCGCCGCCTGATGCAGGGCGTTGGCGTCCATCGCGTCGCTGCCCGAGGCGTGCCCGGCGCGGCCACGAAAGCGCATCTGCACCGCCGCGATGCCGCGATGTGCCAGCACCGCCTCGCAGCGGGTCGGCTCGGCCACCAGCGCCGCATCGAACTGTTCGCGATGGGCCTTGAGAAAGCCGGCGATGCAGCGCGCATCGTTCGCTTCTTCATCCGAGCTGAACAAAAATGCCGCATCGCCGCGGGTTTGCGCCGCTGCGCTCAACAGCCCTGCGGCCGCACCCTTGATGTCGCAGGCGCCCAGCCCAATCGCACGATCATCCGTGACTCGCAGGCGCAGCGGATCGGCGTTCCATTGCGGCGAATCCGGTACCGTGTCGACATGCACATTGAACAACCGGCGCGGATCGCCACGCACGGCCAGCAACGCTACTGCACCGGCACCGAAATCGGTCAGCTCGAAACGAAAGCCTGGCAACTGCGCTTGCAGGTAATCGAAAATCCCGTTGCTGCCGATCGCACGCGGTGGATTGCGGGTATCGAAGGCGACCAGGTGTTCGAGGTGGGTGAGGATGGTGGGGAGCATGGGTTAGAGGCCGGGACTCGGGACTGGGGACTCGGGACTCGGAAAAGCAAGGAGCAAGGGCATGCAATATCTCCAGATTCTTGTAGGTCGGATCAAGCGCCGCCAGGCGCGGATCCGACAGTGGTGACGTTTGCTGTGACCGTCAATGAAAATATGTCGCGACGGGTGTCGGCTCCGGCGCTTCGCGCCTTGAGACGACCTACGAAAGCCACGCCTTGCGCCGACCTACGGACGCGAGCGCTTTTGACTTTCCCCGAGTCCCGGGTCCCGAGTCCCCAGGCCCGGCTCCGTGGGGTCCCGGGTCCCGGCTTCGTTCACCTGCGCCCACAGGGTGGAGCTCATGCCGTACAACTTGATGAAGCCTTCGGCTTCGGCCACGCCCCAGTCGGCCGACTGCGCATAGGTTGCGCCCTTGGCGTTGAGGATGTGCGGTGATTGCACGGCCACCGCATCGACTCGGCCGCCGTGAGTTTGCAAGGTCACCTCGCCGTTGACGCAGCGCTGGCTGGAGCGCAGGAAGGCTTCCAAATCCGCCTTCAGTGGATCGTGGAAGAAGCCCTCGTAGACCAGTTCCACCCACTGCCGTGCGACGTTGGGCTTGAAGCGGTTCTGCTGTTTGCTGAGCACGGCTTCTTCCAGCGCGCGGTGGGCGCACAGCAATGCAATCAAACCGGGCGCTTCGTACACGATGCGACCCTTGAGGCCGATCGTGGTGTCGCCGGTGTAGACGCCGCGGCCGACACCGTAGCGGGCAAACTCGGCATTCAGGCGCGCCAGCAACTGCGCGCCGGGTAGACGTTCGCCATCGAGCGAAACCGCTTCGCCGTGCTCGAAGCCGACGCGTACCTGCAATGCCGAATTCGGCCACAGAGCCGGCGCTGCGCACCAGCCGATCGCGCCTTCACCCGGCGCTTGCCAGTGATCGATTTCGCCGCCGGACAGGGTGAGACCCAGCAGGTTTTCGTTGATCGTGTATTGCTGTTGCTTGCTACGCACGGCGAAGCCGCGCTGCTCCAGATAGCGCTGCTCGTAAGCACGCACCTGGGAGTGTTCCTTCTGGATCTCGCGGATCGGCGCCAGGATGGTGTAATCGCCGCTGGCCTTTACCGCCAGATCGAAGCGCACCTGATCGTTGCCCATGCCGGTACAACCGTGCGCAATCGCACGCGTACCCAGTTCGGCGGCGCGCTTGAGTGCGGCATCGACTATCAGATAACGATCCGAGACCAACAATGGATACTGGCCCTGATAGCCTTCGCCAGCCATCACCAACGGCACCACGAAACCGTTCCAGATCGCCGGCCCGCCATCGACCGTGACATGGCTGGCAACGCCCAGTTCGGCAGCACGTTGTTCGATGAAGGCGCGCTCGGCGGCATCCACACCGCCGGTGTCGGCAAATACCGTGTGTACGTGCCAGCCTTGCTCCTTGAGATACGGGACGCAGAAACTGGTGTCGAGGCCGCCGGAGAAGGCGAGGACGACGGAAGAGCCGGGCCCCGGGACTGGGGACTGTGTGAAGCCGGGACTGGGGACTCGGGACTCGGGACTCGGGGAAGCAGATGACGATGACATGGGATATCTCCGCTACAAGAATTTATTGGGAGTTCGCAAGAATGCTGTGGATTGGCGCCAAGGAACCTCTGAATAAGCCACATCCGGCGTCATTGCGAGCGCAGCGAAGCAATCCAGCGTATTGATTCTCTGAGTATTTCTGGATTGCCACGTCGCTCCGCTCCTCGCAGTGACAGCTTGTTCAGAGCATCCCTAACCGAGTCCCGAGTTGCGAGTCCCGAGTCCCGTCAAGGCAACCATCACCGCCTTCTGCACGTGCAGGCGGTTTTCGGCTTCCTCGATGGCAATGCAGGCCGGTGAATCCATCACCGCGTCGCTGGCCTTGACGTTGCGGCGCAGCGGCAGACAATGGCTGAACACCGCGTTGTTGGTGAGCGCCATCTTGGCGCTGTCGACCATGAAGTGCCGGTGCGCGTCGCGGATCGGTTGCTCCTGTTGCCAGCGCCCGAAGTACGGGATCGCGCCCCAGCTCTTGGCGTAGATCACATCGGCGCCGGCATAGGCGGCCTGCGGGTCGTGGCTGATCGCCAGCGAGCCACCGTGCGCTGCGACGTTGGCACGCGCCCAATCCATGTAGCGCGGATCGAGCAGGTACTCCGGGGTCGGGCAGAGCAGGGTCACATCCATGCCCAGACGGGTGGCGATGGTGAGCGCCGAATTGGCGACCGCCGTGTTGAGCGGGCGCGGGTGGTAGGTCCAGGTCAGCACGTACTTCTTGCCGCGCAAGTCTTCGCTGCCGAAGTGCTGCTGCAAGGCCAGCGCGTGCGCCAGTTCCTGACACGGGTGGGTGATGGTTTCCATGTTGATCACCGGTACCGTGGAATACTTGGCAAAACCGCGCAGCACGCGGTCCTCGCGATCCAGCGACCAGTCCTGGAACTTCGGGAACGCACGCACGCCGATCAGATCGACATAGCGGCTGAGCACGCGCGCCACCTCGGCAATGTGCTCCTCGGTGTCGCCATCCATCACTGTGCCCAGATCGAACTCGATCGGCCAGGCATCCTTGCCCGGTGCCAGCACCACGGCATGGCCACCGAGTTGAAACGCGCCAATCTCGAAGCTGCTGCGGGTGCGCAGTGAGGGGTTGAAGAACAGCAATGCGATGGTTTTGCCGTTGAGCTGAGTGCCCAGACGTTCGCGCTTGAAGGCAGCGGCTTCGCGCAGCACCGCATCGATTTCCGGGCGACTCCAATCCTGAGTGTTGAGAAAGTGCTTCATCGGATGGCCAAGGGTCAAGGGAAGGGAAAAATCGAAGGTGGAAAAACAAAAAGCCCAGCGCGCAGGCTGGGCTTCGAAAGTCGGTGACAGAAC
>PFJA01000168.1:7617-8801 GCA_002782905.1 Lysobacterales bacterium CG_4_10_14_3_um_filter_64_11 | reverse complement strand
GTCCGTTTCATTGGTGGCTACCACTGGAGCATCTGTGGTGCTTTAGACTGCGGGCTTGGTTTCAGCCACAGGAGCATTCCATGCACGCACCGCTTGATGACAAGGCACTGGCGCAGTTGTTCGTCAACGCCCGCACCCACAACGCCTGGCAGCCGCGCGCAGTCAGCGACGTGCAATTGCAGGCGATCTACGAGGCCATGAAATGGGCGCCGACCAGCGCCAATTGTTCGCCGGCACGCATCGTGTTCGTCAAATCGGTGGATGCCAAGCAAAAACTGGCGCCTGCGTTGGCCGAAGGCAATCGCGCCAAGACGCTGGCGGCGCCGGTGACCGCGATCATCGGCAGCGATCACGCGTTCCACGAAAAGCTGCCGTATCTGTTTCCGCATGCCGACGCCAAGAGCTGGTTCGACGGCAATCAACCGTTGATCGATACCACCGCGTTTCGCAATGCCACGTTGCAAGGCGCGTATCTGATGCTGGCGGCGCGCGCACTGGGGCTGGATTGCGGCCCGATGTCGGGTTTCGACAACGCCAAGGTCGATGCCGCATTCTTCGACGGTACCCAGGTGCGTTCCAATTTCCTGATCAACCTCGGTTACGGCGATCCGGCAGCGCTGTTTCCACGCTCACCGCGACTGAGTTTTGCCGAAGCCTGTCAGATCGTTTGACCCAAGCTGCCCACCACGTTGCACAAGGAGATCACCATGACATTCCGCCCTATCGCGGCACTGCTGCTCGCTGCCACCGTCGCTAGCCCCGTTTTCGCGGCGCCGCAGGTGTATCAGTTCGACAAGGCCCACACCAACATCATTTTCTTCATCAGCCATCTCGGCTTTTCCAATATGGAAGGCGAGTTCAAGAAGTTCGATGGCACGCTCAACTTCGACCCGGATAACCTCGCCGGCTCGTCAGTCCAGGTCAGCATCCAGGTCGATGGCGTGGAAACCGATGTGCCCAAGCTCAACGAGCACTTGCAGAAGGCCGAGTTTTTCAATGCGGCGCAATTTCCGAGCATGGATTTTGCCAGCACTGCAGTAACCGTGGTGGGCGACAACCAGCTCACCGTGACCGGCAACCTCACTCTGCTCGGAGTCAGCAAGCCGGTGACGATGGATGTGCTGCTCAACAAGGCCGGCCCGCACCCGTTCTCCAAGGCCCCCGCTGCTGGCTTCAGCGCCACC
>PFJA01000168.1:0-7436 GCA_002782905.1 Lysobacterales bacterium CG_4_10_14_3_um_filter_64_11 | reverse complement strand
GGGGCGACCTGCCGGAGCCGCACGCACGGCGTTACAATGGCCGCCCGGATCGTGAAACTGGCTAGCCCATGCCCAATACCGCCACCGCAACACCGCAAGTCGCCAACGCCGAGCGCAACTACACGGTGTCGCGCAAGGACTTGCCACTCAGTTGCCCGATGCCGTCGATGACTTTGTGGAACTCGCATCCGCGCGTGTACTTGCCGATCGAAGCCACCGGCAAGGCCGTTTGCCCATACTGCGGCGCGCAGTACGAACTGATCGATTGATGCGTGCCGCTGCCGGCATGGATCGATGCGGCCGCTGAGCGTGGTGCAATTGCTGCCGGCGCTGGAAGCCGGTGGGGTAGAGCGCTCGACGCTGGAGATCGCGGCGGCGCTGCGCGCGCGCGGTCATCGCGCGGTGGTGATTTCGGCCGGTGGCCGTTTGTTGCCCGAGTTGCAGGCGCTGGGTGGCGAACACATCACTCTGGATATCGGGCGCAAGTCGCTGCGCACTTTGCGTCTGGTGGCGCCGCTGCGTGAGCAGTTGCAGCGTATCGCGCCGGATATCGTGCATGTGCGCTCACGGCTGCCGGCGTGGTTGCTGGAGTTCGCCTTGCGCGGATACATCGGTAAACGCCCGCACCGTGTCAGCACCGTGCATGGCCTCAATTCAGCCAACCGCTACAGCCGCATCATGACCCGTGCCGAGCGCGTCATCTGTGTGTCGCAAACGGTGCGCGATCATGTGTTGCATTACTACCCGCGCACCGATCCCGCCCGATTGCAGGTGATCGAGCGCGGCATTGATCCGGCCGATTATCCGCGTGGCTTCAGTCCGTCGCCGCAGTGGCAGCAGCAATTCGCAGATGCTTACCCGGCGTTGCAAGGCGGCCGCCTGCTGCTGCTGCCCGCGCGCGGCACCCGGCTCAAGGGCCATCGCGACGCGATCACGTTGTTGGCGGCGTTGCGTGATGCTGGCGAAGATGTGCGCTTGCTGCTGGTCGGCGCGCAGCAGGCCGGCCGCGAATCCTATGTCGCCGAACTGTGGGCATTGGCGAAGCGGCTGGGCGTTGCCGGGCATCTTGCCATCACTGCGCAACGCAGCGATCTGCGCGAGCTGTACGCAGTCAGTGCGCTGGTGCTGCAACTATCGAACAAGCCCGAATCATTCGGCCGCACCGTGCTCGAAGCGCTGTCGGTTGGCTGCCCGGTGCTGGGTTGGGCGCATGGCGGCGTCGGTGAATTGCTGCATCAGTTATACCCGGTTGGCGCGGTGCAGTTGGGCGACGGCCACGCGCTGCTGCGTTCGGCCCTGCAATTGCTCGACCTGCAACCGCCGGCGCCGGAGCAGATACCGTTTACGCTGGCCGCGATGCAGACGGCCACCGTGGCTCTGTATGAACAACTTGTCGCCTGACGCCACGCTGACGAGTGCTCCCTACGGGGCGCGTGCCGCCGCCTGGGCGCTGATTGCGTTTGTCGCTTGCTGGCCAAAATACGGGGTGTCCGAATTGATCGTGGTGCTGGCGGGTGTGGCCGTGCTGTCGGCGTTGGCCAACGGCTGCGTGCGCCTGAACCACGCGCAATGGGCAATGCTGGCGCTGGTGTTTTTCAGCTTCTGGCTGCCTGAACTGATATCGGCACCCGATGCGCTGGAGCGTGATGAAGCGTGGCGTGAAGTGGCGCTGGATCTGCGCTATGCACCATTTCTGATGCTCGTTATTCTGGCCGCTGGCAGCGCGTCGAGCCGCGCCTTGCTTTACCACGGCTTGGCTGCGATTGCCGCATGGTGGCTGCTCGATGGCCTGGTGCAGGCCACGACTGGGTGGAGCCTGGGCGGACCGGCTGAAGCGGAGCGACTGAGCGGCATTTTTGGCGCCGATAACCTCAAGCTGGGCTGGGTGCTGGCGGTGCTGTCGCCATTCGTGCTGCAATCGGCGGCACAGCGCGGCCGTGGCCTGTGGTTGCTGGCGGCGGCACTGTTGAGCCTGATCGTGCTGCTGGCCGGTGCCCGTGCCGCCTGGCTGGCACTGGCGTTGGTGCTGGCCGGCTCGGCGTGGACGCAGTTCGGTGGTCGCCGGCGCTGGTTGCTGGCAACCGCAGCGTTGCTGGTGGCGGCACTGGCATTGGCGTATGTCGGCTCGGAGCGTTTTGGCCAGCGGGTCGAACGCACTGCGGCGGTACTTTCCGGTGATAGCGAGGGTCTGGATGTGGCGTTGTCGTACCGCCTGCCGATCTGGCGCGCCGCTGGCGGCATGATCGCCGCACATCCGGTCAACGGAATCGGCGTGCGCGGATTTCGCGAGGCTTACCCGCAGTTCGTGGCCGAGGACGATCACTGGATGCAAGGCGACAATCGCGGTGCATTCCACGCCCATCACTGGCTGCTCGAAGTGTTGGCGGAAACCGGCGTGCTGGGTCTGACCTGCTGGCTGACTGGCCTCGGCCTGCTGTACCGCCGTTGGCGACGGGCGAGCGCAGCACTGCGCGAACAGGCGCGTGCGCCGGCATTGGCGGTGCTGGCGGCGTTGTTTCCACTCAACACCCATCTCGCCTTGTATTCAACGTTCTGGAGCGGTGTGCTGCTGCTATTGCTCGGCCTGTTGGCCGGTGTGCTGGCCTCCGATGAAGCGGGGCCGCGCGCATGACGCGCCAGCCGATTTCCGCGGTGGTCACCACGCTCAACAACGCTGGCACCCTGGAGGCGTGCCTCGCCAGTCTGGCGTTCTGCGATGAACTTGTGGTCCTCGATTCAGGTTCCAGTGACGACACGGCATTGATCGCGCAGCGTTTTGCTGCGCGCTGGCAGGTGCAGGCATTTCAAGGGTACGGGCCGCAAAAGCAGGCGGCGGTGAATCTGGCGCAGCACGATTGGGTGTTGCTGCTCGATGCCGATGAGCAGCTCACCGAGGCGGGTCGCGAGCGGATCGAGCGCGAACTGCGCGCGCCGCGGGCAGTGGGCTACCGCTTGCCGCGTCAGGAGTGGTTGTTCTGGCGTTGGGTGCATCCGCTGGCGCGGGCGAACTGGCACCTGCGCCTGTTTCGGCGCAGCCACGGTGGCCTGAATGATGTGCCGGTGCATGCCGCGCCCGAAGTGCACGGGCGGGTGATCGATCTGCCGGCGCCGTTTCGCCACTTCGGTGAGGCCGACATCGCCGCACGCGCCGATAAAGTGAATCGCTATTCCAGCGGTATGGTGGCGCACAAACGCGCGCGACGGGTTCGCTTGCCGGGATTGCGCATGCTGCTTCAGCCCGGCCTCGCCTTTCTCAAGCTGTACCTGCTCAAACGCTATTTCCTCAACGGCTGGGCCGGGTTCATTGCCGCTCGCTTGCATGCGCATTACACGTTTTTGAAATACGCCAAGGTGTACGAGGCGCAGCGCCGCGAGCGCGATCAATAAAGCGCAGGCGCGCCCGGTGGGCGCCGCTTGAAGCGCTGGTGAATCCACAGGTATTGCGTGGGCGCGGCGCGCACCATGGCCTCGATCACGGCATTGATGCGGGTGGTGTCGGTGAGCGGGTCCGCCGAGGGAAAATCGGCAAGCGCTGGTGCCAACCGAATCAGGTAGCGGCTACCCTCGCGGCGATGGAAGAACGGCACCACCGCGCACCCACTCAAACGCGCGAGTTGATGGGTGGCGGTGATGGTGCCGGCGGCAATCGCGAAAAATGGCGCGAACACGCGATCGCGGCCGAGCATGTCCTGATCCGGCGCGTACCACAGCACGCCACCGCGTTTGAGGCCGCGCACGCTGGCGAGCACATGTTCGCGGGTATACATCGCGCTGGCATAGCGCAAACGCCCACGCCGCACCGCCCATTCCATCGGCGCGCTGTCGTGCGCACGGTACATGCCCGACACCGGCAAGTGATCGCACAGCAGGCGGCCACACAGTTCCAGCGTGGTGAAGTGGCCGGACACCAGCAACACGCCGCGGCCGCTGGCAAGAATCGCCTGTACCGGTGCCAGCCCTTCGATACGCACGTGGCGCCGCATCGGTGCGATCGAACCCCACCAGGCGCGTGCGAACTCGAACACCCCAACCCCCAGCGCCGCGAAATGCGCGCGCAGCAATTGCCTGCGTGCGGCGTCATCGTGCTCGGGAAAGCACAGCGCCAGGTTGCGTGCGGCAATGCGGCGGCGCTTGCGCAGTGCGATGAACAGCAAGCTGCCGAGTACGTTGCCGAGCGCGCGCTGCATGCCCCAAGGCAACTGTGCCAGCAGCCACAGCACCGCTACGCCCAGCCAGGCAAAAGCGTTGCGCGGGGTGAACGGCGGGCGAGCGGGGTTGTTCATCGGTGTATTTTCACCGATTGCGCGGTGTCGCGGTACTTTCCGGCGGTCGACTCGCCCAGGTCCAGCCTACGCGCAAGCAGCCAGAACGCGCTCGATGAAGTCAGATAAATCCTGTCAATCGCGAATTCCCTCGTCGCCGCAACAGCAAGGGCGGATAGTCCGCAAACAACGCGAAGGGCGAAAAAAATGAATCAGGATGCGGGCGTTCCTTATGCGGACCACTTGCAGCTTCCGAGTCACGCATTGCGATGGAGGGTGCGCAAACATCGATCCACACGACTGCGGGGAATCTGAAAAGACCAATCGGACCGCAAACGGCGTCACTGCGGCTATGCTTATGCCATGTCGTTGACTTGCTGGCAGCGCCTTGAGCGCCGTATCTATTCCTTCGTGATGTATCTGCTGGTGCCGGTCATTCTCTGGCGCCTGGCATGGCGTGGCGTGTCGCAACGCGATTATTTGCGGCGCTGGGGCGAGCGTTTTGGCTTTTTTGCCGCGCGCGATGGCGCCGATGGCGCGCTATGGGTACACGCGGTGTCGGTTGGCGAGGTTGCTGCGGCGACACCGTTGATTGCTCGCCTGCGTGAACGCTATCCCGAGCGGCCACTGGTCATCACCACGATCACCCCGACCGGTTCGGCGCGGGTGCGTAAAGTGTGGGGCGAGCAGGCGTTTCATGTGTATTTGCCCTACGATTTGCCCGCCGCGATTCGGCGGTTCTTGCGCCGCGTCCGGCCGGCGATCGCGATCGTGATGGAAACCGAGATCTGGCCAAACCTGTTTCTGGAATGCGCGCGTGCCGACATCCCGATCATCATCGCCAATGCACGCCTGAGCGAGCAATCGCTTGGCGGCTATGGCCCGGTACGCGGCTTGGCGCGCATGGCGGTGCGTTGCGCGCATACGGTGGCGGCGCAATCACACGCGGATGCGAACCGCTTGATTGCGCTGGGCGCGCGTCCGGAGCGGGTGATGGTGGCCGGCAACATGAAGTACGATCTCGCGCTGCCGCCGGGCCTGGCCTACAAATCCGCGTGCTGGCGTGCCGGCTGGGGCGTCGAACGGCCGGTATGGATCGCCGCGAGCACGCACGAGATGGAGGAGGCGGTGGTGTTGCGGGCGCAGCAGCAACTGCTGACGCGATTCCCGGACGCGCTGTTGCTGTGGGCGCCGCGTCATCCGGAGCGGTTTCGTGCGGTAGAGCAGCATGCGCGCGATGCCGGGTTGATTGTTACCTCGCGCAGTGTGCATGGCTTGCCGGGGCTGAGCAGCCAGTGTTTCATCATCAACACCCTGGGCGAGTTGTTGATGTTCTACGCGACTGTCGATCTCGCTTTTGTCGGTGGCAGCTTGCAGCCGATCGGTGGCCATAACGTATTGGAGCCGGCGGCACTGGGCGTGCCCTGCCTGGTTGGCCCGCATACCTTCAATTTTGCCGAAGTGACCGCGCACTTGATTGCCGGTGGCGCCGCGCTGCGCGTGGCGACTGGCGATGGGTTGGGCGAGGCCGTCATGCAGTTGCTGGTCGATGCCGATCAGCGCAATCGCATGGCCGAGGCGGCACGCGATATGGTGGCAAGCGAACGCGGCGCCGTGGCACGAACCGTGGACCTGATCGAGCCGCTATTGGCCGCGCATCCCGGATTACACCAAAGCCCCAGGTAGCCCGTGTTGCGGCGAAGCCGAAACCCGGGACCCCGAGCCCGTTCATCACGCCCGCGCGCTACGGCCTGCGGCCTGACCCGGGCTACCGCAGTGCGCGCAAACTGGCACTGCTGCACGCCAAAAACCCCCGGTAGCCCGGGTTGAGGCGAAGCCGAAACCCGGGACCCCGCACCCGTTCACCGCGCCCGACGAAACCCGGGACCCCGCACCCGTTCACGCGACCGCGCGTAACCCGGGCACCGCCGCAGCGGCGACACAATCAGCGATTATCGGTAGCTGGGGTGTCCGCCTCGAGCGCGGCTTCAGCGTCGGCGATCAGGTACGCATTGACCGCCTTCAGGTGACTGATTTCGATGCTTCCCGCTGCCTGCTGCAGACGCAGCGTGTTGACCAGGAAGTTGTGGCGGGCACGTGCCAGTTCGGTTTGTGCGGCATACAACTGCTGCTGCCCAACCAGCACATCGACGATGGTGCGGGTGCCCACTTCGTAGCCGGCTTCGGTGGCGTCCAGCGCGCTACGTGCCGAGGTCAATGCCTGCTGGCGGGCATCGATTTCGGATATGCCGCTGAGCAGATCGCGCAGGGCATTGCGGGTCTGGCGGGTGATCGCGCGGCGTTCCTGTTCGGCCTGGTCGCGTACCGCATCACGGGTGTGGATCGCTTGACGCACCCGCGATTGGGTGGCGAAGCCGGAAAACAGCGGTACCCGCAATTGCAGGCCCCAGGTGGCATCGTTGCCCTGACTCGAGGTCGGGAACGTCGAGCCGCTGGTGACGATTTGTCCGTAGGACGTGCTATCCGAATACGAGATGCTGGCGTTGAGCGTAGGCAGATGACCGGCGCGGGCGGTGGCGATGTCGCGTTCGCTGGCTTCCAGTGCCAGCAGGCGCGAGCGCAAGGTTGGGTTCTGCTCCAGTGCCAGTTTTACCCAGTGCTCGGGCTGCAGGTCATCGGGCAGCGCTGGCTGGAAGTCCGGCGCCAGGCCTTTGAGGTTGAGCAGCGGCTTGCCGGTGACTTCGGTCAGCGTTTCGCCCGCGTTGTCGTAGGCATTTTGCGCGGCGATGGTGGCTGCGCGCGCGGTGTCATAGCGCGATTGCGCTTCATGCACGTCGGTGATCGGTGCCAGCCCAACTTCCAGCCGCTTTTCGGCCTGATCGAGCTGGCGCTTTACGGCAAGTTGTTCGGCTTTCGCCGAGACCAGAGTCTGGATTGCCGTCAGTACCGCGAAATAGCTGTCGGACACGCGCACCGACAACGCATCGAGTGCGGCTTCGTAGTCGGCCTGCGATTGCTGCGAGCGCGCCCGGCTGGCGCGCAAGGCGGTGTAATTGCTGTAATCGAACAACGACTGGCTGACGGCCACTTGCCAGTTGCGTGAGCGCGAGTCAACGTTGCTCACGCTGCTCGACGTAATGTTGGGATTGATCGAGATCAGCCGCAGCGAGCGGTTATCGGCGTTGACATCGCTGAAATTGCCGGTGGCGTCGA
>PFJA01000030.1 GCA_002782905.1 Lysobacterales bacterium CG_4_10_14_3_um_filter_64_11 | reverse complement strand
ACGTTGGCATGCTCGGCGCTGGCGACCCGGTGCAGCAGGCGTTTTACGCCAAGCACCTGCTCGCCGCCTCGATCATGGCGGCGCCCGCCACCATGGTATTGGCCAAGCTGCTGATTCCAGAAACCGGCACCCCGCTGACCCTCGGCACGGTACGCATGGAGATCGAGAAGACCAGCAGCAACGTGATCGACGCCGCCGCCTCGGGTGCGGCCGATGGCCTGCGTCTGGCGCTCAACATCGGCGCCATGCTGCTCGCGTTCATCGCGCTGATCGCGCTGATCGACGGGCCGCTGACGTGGATCGGCGAAATCACCGGTCTGGCATCGCTGCTCGGCCAGCCCACCAATCTCGCCACCTTGCTCGGATTCGTGCTGGCGCCGCTGGCCTGGGTGATCGGCGTGCCGTGGCAGGATGCCACCGTGGTCGGTGGCCTGATCGGGCAAAAGGTGGTGATCAACGAGTTCGTAGCCTATCTGCAACTGGCCGAGATCATCAAGGGCAATGTCGAAGGCATCGCCCTGACCGACAAGGGCCGCTTGATTGCAACGTACGCGCTGTGCGGCTTTGCCAATTTCAGTTCGATCGCAATCCAGATCGGCGGCATCGGTGGGCTGGCGCCCGAGCGTCGCGGTGACCTCGCTCGCCTCGGCTTGCGCGCGGTGCTTGGCGGCTCGCTGGCCACGTTCATGACCGCCACCATTGCCGGCGTACTCACCAGCCTGTGACAAGCGCCCTGATGTGAACGGCGCCTGCATGCAACGCTGCACAAATCAGCATTCCCCAAGGCCAACGATGGCCTGCACGCGGATCGATCGACCCCGTGATTTACCCAGCGCCGCCGAGTCCGGACATGGCCGGACTCGGTGAGCCCGAAGCGTCCGCGATGGACTGGCGCAGCGCCTCCGACCATCGCGCGTTTGCGGCGAGCGCAGCGGCGATCCATCGCCATGACACCACACCACCCCGGCAACCGGTCAAAACACGTAGCCAATGGCAGCAAGAATCGCGCGGCTGTCGCCGTTGCGGATCGGCAAGCGGCCGGCGCGGGAGATTTCGTAATTAACCTTGAATATCCAGTTGCGCGTCGCCTCGTAGCGAAAGCCGAACGAATGCTGCCACTCGCTGGTGCTCGCCCCCAGCAGCGAGGTGATGTCATCGGCATCGACATAGTCGTACTGATAGAACGCAAACAACTTGGCATCAGGGAAGCTTTCACCTGAAAACGCGACCGGCAACCAGCGCGACAACTCGTAGCCCGTGCGCAAATAGCCGCCCCAGTACACTGCATCCATGCCACCAGGGCGCTGTGCCTGCATGCGCAGCAACTCACCCGCAACCTTGAACGCGGATTGCTGGATGTTCCAGTCCAGCCCGAAACCGGTGAGCTGGCGATTGCCGGCATCATCATAGGCACCCCGGTAACCGGCAAACCCAACCCGCACGTTGTCGCCGTGGCTGAAGCCAAAGTGCGCGATCAATGCCTTGTCGCTGTTGTTGTCTACGCCAAAGCCCTGGCGACCGCCACGCAAACTCTGCGGGCCAATGTTCTGGCCCAGGCCAGCAACCAGATAGGCTTCATAGTTGAAATGCCAGGTGTCACTCAGGCTGGCATCGCCGACCAGACCAAAACCGTTATCGGTCCAATCCGATGGCACAATCGCAAAGGATGACAACGGCTTGGATATCATGTCGCGCAATGGCGCGTAGTGATCGGCGGCAACATTGCCAAACGGCATCAACAATACGCCAGAGCGCAACGCGATCGCGTCGCTCAGGGCAAAGTCGACATAGGCCTGTTCGACCAACACTTCGCCGCCGCGGTCGGCACCGACGGTGGCGGCGCGCTCGAACTCGAGCTCGCTGAAGAAGCCAATCCGATCGTGCGGCTGGCCACTGAGGACGATCTCGAACGATTCCGCATCAAACACACTGTTGCCGTTGTTGCGATCGGCAGCGACAAAATTGCCGTAGCTCGACAGCGACAGCCGTTGCGCATCGGCAACGCTCTGCGCGTTCAGCATTTGGTCTTGTGCCGCGAGTGTTGCCTTGACATCCCCCAACTCGCCATTCAAGGAGTTGGCGTAATCCTCAACGGCACTCAAACGCTGAGTCACCTCGGGGGCCACCGTCGCCACCTTGGGATCGATGGCGCCCACCCGTTCGAGCGCCGCCCGCATCGCTACCAGCTCGGCTTCCAGATGATCCCAACGTGCCTCCAGGCGATCGAGACGCTGTTCAACCGCGTCCGGCGGCGCAGCCGTTGCCGTGCCGGTCAGCACCGACAGCAAACCCGCGATGATTACGACAGGGATTGGCGAACGGTGTGACTGGCTCATAGGCTGATCTCGATCAAGTAAGGGGGGCTGTTGCCCTGTGGCGACTGCAACACCAGTGGATAGCGGCCAAACGGCAGGTTGCGCGCCGGCGCGATGCGGACACTGAGATTACCGTCATCAGCGATCACCAACTCATCGACCGTAAAGCGCTCGTCAACGCGGGTTCCGAGCATGACTACAACGTCTGATACCGATCCCAGATGCTCGCCGCGAAGTTGCAATCGCGTTGGCCGGCCACGCGACAGCAAACGGTGGCTGCTGCCGGTGATGGTTGGCAACGCTGCCACTGGGCTGGGCCCGCCCAGTGCTGGCGGCAGACTGGATGCTGGTGAAGTGCTCGACTGCGCGCGCACGCCAGCGCCACCAACACGATCACGTTGCGTCGCGGAATTACGGCCGACCGCAGCAGCGGCCGGCAATGCGTCGCGTTGCCCGCGGCCATGCGTTTCGCCACCGCTGTCGGCTGTTGCCACGGGCCTGCTGGTCGGCCTGGTTTCGGCGATCGGCAACACGCTGCGAGCAGCAGCCATCGGTGGTGGGTCGGGCTCGCTGCGGGAAGGCTGCGTTGCCAACTCGCTCGCTGCTTCCCGCGCTGCCGGTTCATTACTGGTTTCGGCCTGCGCCGGGATCGTTGCGCTTGCCGGTGGTCGACTGCCAACACGCCCCACGATGCCCCGTTCAGGCGGGCGCGCCGGCGCGCTCGCCGGCGTACCCAACAGGATCGGCCGCAACGGTTGCCAGGCCAGCACTGCAACACTCAGCACGACCATGGCCACGGCGATACGCTGCCAGATGGTCATGCCGGGAAACGATGCCCACTGCCGCCAGCGGCCCACTGCGGCGGCATGCACCGGAGTCGCGGCCGTGCCGTCGGCCGAAAGAGAGACTGGCGCCAGCACCAGCGCTGGATCGATCCGCTTCAGGCAATTGTCCAACTGCGCACTCAGGTGCTCGGCACTCGGTGGCCGCCGATCCGGGTCGCGATTCAGGCATTTCATCACCAGATCGGACAATGCCGGCGAAATACCTTCGCGAACCGCGGCCAGCGGCACTGGCGTGAACTGCATGATGCGCGCCAACGTGGATGCCACATTGTCGGTGCGAAACGGATTGAACCCCGCCAACGCATGGTACGACAACAAGCCGATCGAATAGATGTCGGACTGTTCACTGTGTCGCTGCCCGGCGATGACTTCCGGAGCAAGGTACTCGGCGGTACCCACAAAGGAGCCGGTACTGGTCAAGCGGCTGTCGTCAAAGTCATCGGCAATGCCGAAATCGAGCAACTTGCATCGGTCATCGGCCAACACGCGGACGTTGTCGGCCTTGATATCGCGATGCAGTATTCCGGCGGCATGCGCGGCAGCGATCGCTGCCGCCAAATCACGCATCAGGCGCACATAGGACAGCAACGGGTGCGGCCGCCGCAGCCAATCACTGAGGTCTTCACCCTGCACGAACTCCAGCACCAGATAGGGCGTCTCACCGGCAACACCGTACTCCAGCAGGGTGACGATATTGGGGTGGTTGAGGCGGCCCATCGTGCGCGCTTCACGCACAAAGCGCTCGCGCGCATCGTCGCCGGAGCCGGCACCGAGATGGATCATCTTGATCGCCACCTGACGACCGATGTCGGGGTCGGTCCCGAGATAAACCCGGCCCATGCCGCCGCTGCCAAGCAGTCGCGATATGCGGTACTTGCCGATCAATGGAGGCAACGTCTGCATGACGGCGAAACATAGCACAATGGACCCGCAGCAGGTGCCATGCGTTGACCGCCCCGCCCGCGCGTGGTATCAACGCATACTCACACGGGGAAACGTGATGGCCGATCTCAAAGCGCAATTCGAACAGGCGGCGAAGGACTTGATGGCGCTGGCGGAGCGCCCCGACAACGACACCCTGTTGCGTCTGTATGCGTTGTACAAGCAGGGTGCCGAGGGTGATGTGAGTGGCGACAAGCCCGGTTTTTTTGACTTTATCGGTACCGCCAAGTACGACGCCTGGGAAAAGCTCACGGGTCTTGCCAGCGAAGACGCGATGAAGCAATACATCGCCCTCGTCAACAAGATCACTGGCTAAGCGCGGGCAATGGCGCGGCAGACCCGCCAGCGGATTCTCGACACCGCGCTCGCCATGTTCAACGAACAGGGCGAGCCGAATGTCACCACCAATCATATTGCCGATGAGATGGACATCAGCCCCGGCAATCTGTACTACCACTTCCGCAACAAGGACGACATCATCGAGCAGTTGTTCGCGCGCTATGAAGAGCGCATGGACGCCGCACTGGTGACACCCGAAGCGCGTCTGCCAGACCTGGAAGACATCTGGTTGCAGTTGCACCTGGTGTTTGAATGCATCTGGGATTTCCGTTTTCTGTACCGCGACCTGATCGACATCCTCAGCCGCAATCGCCGCCTGCGCATGCGCTTTGCACGCATCCTGAAGCGCGCCTCGGAAAGTTCAGTGGAGGTGATGCGCGGGCTGGTGCGGGCCAGCATCATGCGCGCCTCGGCGGCCGAGATCGAGGCCACTGCCACCAATATCCTGGTGATCGCGACGTTCTGGCTCAACTACGCCAGCGCCACCGGCGAGCGCGACGAGCAGGTCGCGATCCGCAAGGGCATCGTGCAGGTGATGATGCTGATGGCACCGTTCCTGCGCGATGCCGAGCGCGTGCATCTGGATACGCTGACCAAGGCCTATCGCCAAGTCTGAAACGCACAAGGCACCCAACGGGTGCCTTGTGTTCTTGCCCTGCATGGCTGCTGCCGGATTACTGCCTCAGGCAGCCTTGCGTCGCGCCTTGGGTGGCGTGCTCGTTGCGCGGCGGGCGGCGGGCTTGCGTGCCGGCTTGCGCGCGCGCTTGGCCTTGGCCTTGATACCAAAACGCGCCAGCACCGGTGCCAGTGCCGACTCCGCGGCGCTACGCACTTGACCGATCACTTCACCGGCACGCGCCTGCGCCGCCGTGGTGCGGTCGAGCACCGTTTCGCGGACGTTGCTCAGGGTGGCATCGGCATTGCCTAGGGTATCGACCACTGCCTTGCTGGACTGCGCGCGCAGGGTCTGCGCGCGAGCCACCAGCAACGAATACGAACTCAACACCTGCTTGCGTGCCAGCGATGCCGCGCCAAGGCCGGCCAGCCAGAAATCACGCGGCTGGAAGGACTTGCGGGTGGTTACACGTCGCGCTTTCACTTGTCTGGTCATGGCCGATACCTCGATGTGGGGGGAGGCCATCCATGGCCGGGGGTCGTTCGACACGATCATGGTGCATGGCAATGGCTGAGTAATCACACTATCGGCGCCGCTTGCGTCAACGCCCGTCGCGGGCGATGCTTCAGGCTGACGCCCAACCGGTACTGCGAGCGCAGCCATGGCCATCCGCAAACTTCGATTCGCTCCCTGCCCGTTCGACGCCGCTGCGCTGGCGCTGGACGCAAAAACACTGAAGAAGCACTGGCCGCACCTGCACGCCGGCGATCAGGAGCCGTTCCCCGACGCGCGCCGCACCGCCGCGCTGATCAAGGTGGTCGGCAAGGCGCCCAAAGGCATGGACGCAAACGGGTTGAGCGAGCAATTGCAGGTCGCCTGGCTGGCGTTCCATCGCGGCGACTTTGCCGACGCCTACAACACCGGCGCTGCGCTTGGCGCACTGGGCGCCTCGGTGGCGGTCAAAGCGCTGGGCATCCATACCGCCTACCTGGTGGACGACGAGGACGAGCACATCGCGCGCTTCGAGCTCGCGGCGCAACTGGCTGAAGCCGCAGTCGAGGCGTTACCTGAGGAGGCCAACAGCCATTACCGGCTCGCCTTTGCGCTGGGCCGCTACAGTCAGGGCATCAGTATCGCCAAGGCGCTGAAAATGGGTCTGGCCGGACGTATCCGCGAGCACCTGGAAAACACGCTGCAACTGGCACCCAAACACGCCGAAGCCCACCTCGCCATGGCCGTCTACCATGCCGAGCTGATCTCGAAAGTCGGTTCACTGTTGGCCGGGCTCAGCTACGGCGCCAAGGCCGCCAAGGCCGAGGAACACATCGCCAGCGCGATCACGCTGTGCCCGAAAGCACCGATCGTGCATGTCGAGCATGCCAATGTACTGCGCCTGCTGTATGGCAAACGCCGCGAGGCCGACATTCAGGCAGCACTGGGCAAAGCGGCGAAACTGCCGCCACGCGATGCCATGGAGTGGCTCGATGCGCAGGACGCGCGCGAACAGCTTGGCTGATCGACTGGCCAGGAAAAGCAAAAGCCCCGATTTTCGACCGGGGCCGTGCGGAGGCATCGTCGTTGGTGGGCGGTGCAGGGATCGAACCTGCGACACCTGCCGTGTGAAGGCAGTGCTCTACCGCTGAGCTAACCGCCCCGAGCGAGTTGCGCAGGATAATCCCTCGGGGCCATGGCGGTCAATATTTGCTCGCGCTGTGTGCTCGCGCCGTGGCATCAACCGGGATTGCTGACACCATGCGGCACGTGGCCGGTAGCGACGTGCTGGCGCGCCGATTCGATGTTGTGGTGGGAATCGTCGAAGAAGATGTCGGCGCCGAAGGCGTGCAGGAACGGGCCCTTGTCGCGGCCGCCAAGGAACAGCGCCTCGTCCAGACGCACACCCCACTGCCGCAGGGTGAGGATCACGCGCTTGTGCGCCGGTGCCGAGCGGGCGGTGACCAGCGCGGTGCGGATCGGGGAATGCTCGGCCGGGAACGCGCCCTGAATCTGATGCAATGCCGCCAGAAAGCCCTTGAATGGCCCACCCGACAACGGCTGCTCGGCCAACTCGCGCTCGTTGCGGGCAAACGCCTCGACGCCCTGCTCCTGACTGATGCGCTCGGATTCATCGCCAAACACCACCGCATCGCCATCGAACGCGATGCGCAGTTGCTCGCTGGCGAACCCGGCCGCCTTGGACGGCAGGATAGTGGCGGCACCGACGCCATTTTCCAGTGCGGTGCGCACCGAGTCGGGATTGGCGGAAAGGAACAGGTGCGCCCCGAACGGCTTGATATACGGAAACACCGGCGCGCCGCTGGTGAACACGGCACGCACGATATCAAGGCCATAACTTTCGATCGAGTTGAAGATGCGCAGGCCAGTATCGGAGGAATTGCGCGACAACAGGATTACCTCGACCAGCGGCACCTGACCGGCCTGCACCGCTCCCGGCACCTGTTCGCGCACCCGCGTGTTCAGCGCAAGCAGCTTGCGCACCAGCTCAAACGCAATACCCGGCTGCAGCCGCTGGTTTTCCCGACCGCGTTGATAGCGCGCGTAGGCCTCTACCCCTTCGGCCTCGAACAACTGATGCCCTTCTTCCAGGTCGAACAGCGCGCGCGCCGAGATCGCCACCATCAAGCGGGCGCCGCCGGAATAGCCAAGCGGCTCGGCGACACGCGATGGGGGATCGAACGCAATGGGCGTCATGTCGGGTCAGGACAGAAACTGCTCGTTGAGGATGCGTTCTTCCAGGTTGTGTTCCGGATCGAACAGCAAGGTCACCGTCTGATCGCTGGATTCGCGCACCGTCACATCGATCACATCGCGCACTTCGTGCGAATCGGCGGTCACGCTGACTGGCCGCTTGTCGGGATCGAGGATGCGCAGGCGCACCCGGGTATCGGAGCGCAACACCGCGCCGCGCCAGCGCCGCGGCCGGAACGCGGCAATCGGCGTCAGTGCCACCACGTTGCTGCCGAGCGGCAAGATCGGCCCGTGCGCGGAAAAATTGTAGGCGGTGCTGCCAGCCGGTGTTGCCACCATCACGCCATCGCAGATCAGTTCATCCAGACGCTCGCGATCATTGAGTTCGATGCACACGTGCGCGGTCTGCCGGGTTTGCCGCAGCAACGACACCTCGTTATAGGCGAGCAGGCTGACACTGGCACCCGATTCGGTGATCGCGGTCATCTGCAATGGCCGCAGCACCGCCGGCTCGGCGCCGGCGAGACGTCGGCGCAGGTCATCCGCGTCATAGTGGTTCATCAGAAAACCCACCGTCCCCAGCTTCATGCCGAACACCGGGCACCGCAGATGGCCGTAGCGATGCAGCGTTTGCAGCATGAAGCCATCGCCACCGAGCGGGCACAGCACCTCGGCATCCTCCGGCGCACACTGGCCGTGAGCGGCAACCAGTGCCGCCAGAGCGAGCTGCGCCGGCTCGGCACGGCTGGCAAGAAAGGCAATGCGGGAATGAACTGCCATCAACAGAGCCAGCAGGGTGGAGGTGGGTTAGCTTAACCCGCAAGCGCCAACCGCGCATCGCCGGCAAGCAGCCCGGGTTGAGGTTACGTCGAAACCGGTGCCCTACATCGGTTAACCGCGGCCGTGGGCAAAATCCCGGGTTACGGCCTGCGGCCTAACCCGGGCTACCACACCTCACGCCCT
>PFJA01000051.1 GCA_002782905.1 Lysobacterales bacterium CG_4_10_14_3_um_filter_64_11 | reverse complement strand
GCCATTCTGGCGCGCGGCGCGCGCGCTGTTGCCGGCGCAATTCGCGCTTGCCGCGCAACCGCGTTCACTGCCGGCACCACCGGCGCTGGCGGGGCTGGCCATCGACGCGCTCGGGCTGTTGGCAAAGCCGGCATGGGACGCCGGTTTCTGGTCGCACTGGCAGCCCGGTGAGGCAGGCGCACACGAGGCCCTGAGCGTGTTTCTTGACGATGCGGTACGCGCCTACAAGGCGCAGCGCGATATTCCCGGGCGTGTGGGCACCTCGCGGCTGTCGCCGCATCTGCACTTTGGTGAAATCTCTCCGCGCCAGATATGGAACGCGCTGGCAGCGGCTGATCTACCGGCACCGTGCGATGAGCACCTCGCGCATTACCGCAGCGAGCTGGGCTGGCGCGAGTTTTCCCATCATTTGTTGTTTCACTATCCGCACACGCCCACGCACAACCTCGACGCGCGCTTTGATGGCTTCGCCTGGGCCGAGCCGGATCCGGCGTTGCTCAGCGCCTGGCAGCGCGGCCGTACCGGCGTGCCGCTGGTGGATGCCGGCATGCGCGAGCTATGGTGCAGCGGCTGGATGCATAACCGGGTGCGCATGGTGGTGGCCAGTTTTTTGTGCAAGAACCTGCGCATTCATTGGCAACACGGGGCGCGCTGGTTCTGGGATACGTTGCTGGATGCCGATCTGGCCGCCAACACGCAGGGCTGGCAGTGGAGCGCCGGCACTGGCGCCGACGCGGCGCCGTATTTCCGCATCTTCAGCCCGGCATCGCAGGCCGCGCGATTTGATCCCGACGGCGCCTATATCCGCCGTTGGTGCCCCGAGTTGGCGGCCTTGCCCGATCCGGCGCTGCACGCGCCGTGGCTGCATCGCGAGCAGGTGGCACGGCTGGCACCGGCGTATCCGGCGCCGATCGTGGATATCCCGGCAAGCCGTAACGCAGCACTGGCGGCATGGCAGGCATTGCGCGCGTTGACGCCTACCGAACCGGCGTGATTCACTGGCCCTCGGTTACGAGGGGATCGCAATGGCGAAGATCGACAAGGTTCGGCGTGAACCGATGTCGCGGGTGGATACCGCATGGCTGCGCATGGAGCGCGCCACCAACCTGATGATGATCACCGGGGTGATGATGTTCGATGAGCCGGTCACCCTGGACCGGCTCAAACGCATCATCAAGCAACGCTTTCTCGCCTATCCGCGGTTTCGGCAAAAGGCAGTCGACGCCGCAACCGGCGCGATCTGGCAAGACGATAGCGATTTCGATCTCGATTGGCATGTGCGCTTGACCGCGTTGCCCGGGCGCGGCGGCAAACGCGAACTTGAGCGTCTGTGCGGACAGTTGGCATCCACGCCGCTGGACAAGAGCAAACCGCTGTGGCAATTCCATCTGGTTGAACGCTACGACGGTGGCAGCGCGCTGATCACCCGCATCCATCATTGCTATGCCGATGGCATCGCGCTGGTGCAGGTGCTGCTGTCGCTCACCGACACCACCCGCAAGGCCAAGCCGGGCAGCGATCTGGCCAGGAAGTGGCTGAAGGCCGACGGCGCCAAGGTGGCGGCGCGGGTCGGTGGCATCAACCGCGCGGTGCAGTTCGGCGAACGCATGCTGGAAAAGAGCATGGATTTTTACCGTGATCCCAGCTTGGCGGGGGTGCTGGCGCGCGAAGGCGGCGAAATCGCGCGCGAGCTGGGCCACGCATTGAGCCTGTCGGACGATCCGAAAACCGTGCTGCGCGGTCGCTTGGGCGTCAGCAAGCGGGTGGCTTGGGCCGAGCCGCTGGATCTGGAAGAAGTCAAGGCCGTC
>PFJA01000215.1 GCA_002782905.1 Lysobacterales bacterium CG_4_10_14_3_um_filter_64_11 | reverse complement strand
ACAGTTGCACCAGATCCGCGGGCAATGATGCCGCCAGTTCTGCCACCGGCACGTCCAGCGTATCGGCCATGCTGCCCGGCACCAGTTGTGCCAACTGCACGCGGTGCAGAGCCGATGCCAGCGCATCGAGAACGGCGCCATAATCCGGCGAGTAACTGGCGATGTCGGCGACCACAGCCAGCAATGCAGCGCCGTCGGCCGCGTTGAGCGCACCCAGCAATCCTGCCACCTGGTTGCGATCCACGGTACCCAGCATGGCGGCGATGCCGGCCGCGTCCAAGCTCGCGCTGGTGTAGGCAATCGCCTGGTCGAGCAGCGACAGGCCATCGCGCAGACTGCCATCGGCGGCACGCGCCAGCAACGCAATGCCGGCGTCTTCGTATGGCAACTGTTCGGCGTGCAGGATATGCCGCATCTGGCCGGCGATCTGCTCCTCGCTGAGCCGCTTGAGGTTGAATTGCAGGCAGCGCGACAACACCGTCACCGGCAGCTTTTGTGGATCGGTGGTGGCGAGCAGAAATTTGACGTGTCCCGGCGGTTCCTCCAGCGTCTTGAGCAGCGCGTTGAACGCCGCCTTCGACAACATGTGTACCTCATCGATCAGGTACACCTTCACCCGGCCGCGGCTGGGCATGTATTGCGCGTTGTCGATCAGCTCGCGCACGTCATCGACACCGGTATTGCTGGCGGCATCAATTTCCAACAGATCCATGAAGCGGCCGGCGTCGATATCCAGGCACGCGCCGCATTCACCGCACGGCTCGGCACCGATACCGCGCTCGCAATTCAGGCTTTTGGCAAAAATGCGCGCGATGGTGGTTTTGCCGACGCCACGGGTACCGGTGAACAAAAACGCGTGATGCACCCGGTTCGCTTCCAGCGCATTGGTCAGCGCCCTGACCACATGTTCCTGCCCGACCAGTTCGGCGAAGCGCCGTGGCCGCCATTTGCGGGCGAGTACCAGATAGGACATTGCGAAACCTCGGTTGGTGAGACGCTGAACAAGCCTCGTTCTTCGTCATTGCGAGCGTAGCGAAGCAATCCAGCGTCTTGATCTTGCCGCCCTCTGGATTGCCACGTCGCTGCGCTCCTCGCAATGACGGCTTGTTCGGGGCATCCCGTGTGCCTGACTTACTTGGCCGCCATCAACGCCAAGGTCATGTCCAGCATGCGATTGGAGAAACCCCACTCGTTGTCGTACCAGCTCAGCACCTTGACCAGAGTACCGTCCATCACCCGGGTCTGGGTGGCGTCGTAGGTCGAGCTGCGCGGGTCGTGGTTGAAGTCGACCGACACCAGCGGCTGCGTGTTGATGCCGAGGATGCCCTTGAGCCGGCCTTCGGCGGCGGCACGCACCGCGCCGTCGATTTCCGCGACACTGGTGGCACGCGCAGCGACAAAGGTGAGATCGACCACCGACACGTTGATCGTGGGCACCCGCATTGCAAAGCCATCGAGCTTGCCGTTCAACTCTGGCAGCACCAGCCCGACCGCAGCGGCGGCGCCGGTTTTGGTTGGAATCTGGCTCATCGTCGCCGAGCGTGCGCGGCGCAGATCGGCGTGGTACACGTCGGTCAGCACCTGATCGTTGGTATAGGCATGGATGGTGGTCATCAGGCCATGCACGATGCCGACAGTCTGGTGCAGAACCTGCGCCAGTGGTGCCAGGCAGTTGGTGGTGCACGAAGCGTTGGAAATGACCGTATGCGCGGCGGTGAGCTGCTCATGGTTGACGCCATACACGAACGTACCGTCGACATCACTGCCACCCGGTGCCGAGATGATCACCTTTTTGGCACCAGCAGCGA
>PFJA01000162.1 GCA_002782905.1 Lysobacterales bacterium CG_4_10_14_3_um_filter_64_11 | reverse complement strand
ATCACGGTAGCGATCACTTCGGTCATCGGCGCCTCGACATCGATGGCGACGATCTGCGCACGCGGCAGCATGGCATCGGCGACCTGCTGGTCGGACACCGCGATGGCGCCTTCGATCATGCGCAGAGTGTCGGCCGAGAGCAGGCCATTGGCGTGAGCGGTGCGCAGTTCATCGAGCACCTCGTCACGATTTTGTGCTTCGCCGGAGAGCATGTGGCCCAATCGATCAAACCAGGAACGCCGCTCCGGCCGGGTACTATTTGGGTCGTCCGACATGAGGTGTTGCAGTTGCGCCTCGGCAGGCGGGAGTGCGATTGTAGCGTGGCTCGGTGCAGCTTGCGAGAAGACGGGTACGGCGAATCGGGCTATCGGGCGGCGCTGGCGCTGCTTGCGAGGTGCAACATGTTGCGAAAATCGGTGTGTTTTCTGGTTTTTATCGCCGCTTCAGCGACCGCTGCCGGCGCGATGACTGAGGGGGATGCAGTGATCTGCGATGCCGGCAAGGTGCAATGGATGATTGGCGCGCTGGCAGACGCTGCACAGGTCGAGCGCGCGCGGATCGCGGCGGGCGCGGCGTCGGTGCGGGTGATTGCCGAGGGCATGATGGTGACCCAGGATTATCGTGAGGATCGCCTGAATCTCGATCTGGATGCGCGCGGCCGGATACGGGCGGTGCGTTGCGGGTAACGTGAATCAATGCGAAGCATTTCCTTGTTTCCATCGCCCTCTGGAAGAAGGCACGGGTTAGGGAAACGGCATGGCGTGTATTCGTGATGCGGGGTGGCCACTTGCCATTTCCGTTAGACCTTGGCTGTAGCCACAGCGGGTGCTGCGGCTCTTTGCAGGGGTGGATTTGGTTACACTTTGCAGCTGCGCCTTTGCGCCCCGATCCCGGAGTTCGCTTGAGTTTGGCATTGTTGGCTTCGATCACCCATCCCTGGCGGCATCGCGGGCTGATTCGCACCTTGGCGTGGCGCGATGTCGCGTTGCGTTACCGCGGGGCATTTCTCGGTGTGCTGTGGCCGGTACTGACGCCATTGCTGATGTTGGCGGTCTACACCCTGGTGTTCGGCGTGGTGTTCGCCACCCGTTGGCCGGGGCGGGTGGGCGAGGGCGGCATTGGCTTGTTTGCGCTGATGCTGCTCAGTGGCCTGTTAATGCAGGGGCTGCTGGCCGAGGTGCTGACGCGCGCGCCGTTGCTGGTGGTCAGTCAGCCCAATTACGTCAAAAAGATTGTGTTCCCGCTGGAAGTGCTGGCCTGGGTATCGTTACTGTCGTCACTGTTCCATGCGCTCACCGGGCTGGCGTTGTTGGTGCTGGTCAACGGGATTTGGGGCACCGGATTTGCCTGGACGCAACTGCTGCTGCCGTTGGTGCTGTTGCCGTTTTGTGTGCTGTTGATGGGCCTGAACCTGTTGATTGCGGCATTCGGTGTCTATGTGCGCGATCTGGCGCAGGTCATGGGCTCGTTGGTGACCTTGGCGATGTTCCTCGGCCCGATCTTTTACCCGCGTGCGGCGATGCCCGAAGCAATGCGGCCATGGCTGGCATTGAACCCGATCACGGTGCCGTTGGAGCAGGCCCGGCTGCTGCTGTTTGAGGGGCTGCCAGCGGATTTTGCCGTGCTCGCGGCCTACACGGGCGCGGCATTGCTGGTCTATGGTGTCGGCTTGTGGCTGTTCGCCATCTTGAAGAAGGGTTTTGCTGATGTCGTCTGACGCCATGGCGCAGGAAATGCAGCCGCTCGGCACGCTGCTGGTTGCTGCCGGCCTGATCGGCGATACCGACCTGGAGCGCGCACTGAAGTTGCACGAGCGCATCGGCGGGCGGCTGGGCAGCGTGTTGATGCGGATCGGCGCCTTGAGCGAGGACAATCTGCTGAACATGCTCAAGCAGCAGCTCGAGCTGCCGGTGATGGGGGAAACCGTGCCCGCACCGGATGAAGATGCCGTGCGGATGGCGGCGTTGGCATCGCCGGTGGGCCTGGACTGGCTGCTCGATCAGCAGGTGCTGGTGTGGCCGGGCGATGACGACAGCCTGTATTGCGCGGCCCGCGATCCGCTGCTGCCAAGCCTGCGCGAAGCCATGCGCCATGCTTACCCGGGCAAACGCATTCGCTGGTGTCTGTGTCGCGCCCAGGACATCGAGCGCATGCTCGACGCGCTCAATCAGGCGCGCGCCGGCGAGGGCTACGAGAGCGGCGATGTGGCGCACCTGCGCGAGATGGCGGAAGAAGCGCCGGTGGTGGAGCTGGTCAACAACCTGATGGCGCAGGCGGTGGAACAACGCGCTTCGGATATCCATATCGAACCCGAGCAGCGCCAGTTTGCGGTGCGTTTTCGCATCGATGGGGTGCTGCACGCGCGGCTGCGGCTGCCGCGCGATCGCTACGATGCCGTCGCCTCGCGCCTGAAGCTGATTTCGGGCATGGATATCGCTGAGCGTCGGCTGCCGCAGGATGGTCGCATGTCCACCCGCGTCGGCGGCCAGGAGATGGACATCCGCGTGTCGGCCCTGCCCGGCGTGCATGGCGAGTCGATCGTGATGCGTCTGTTGCCAAAAGAACGCAAGGAGTTGGGGCTGGATACGCTCGGCTTCGAGCGCGATCACCTGGCCTTGATGCGTGCGTGGACCGCCGAGGCCAATGGCATCGTGCTCGTTACCGGCCCCACCGGTTCCGGCAAATCGACCACCCTGTACGCCGCGCTGGCCGCCGCCAACGATGGCCTGAAGAAGATCATCACCGTTGAAGATCCGGTCGAGTTCCAGTTGCCGGCGATCACCCAGATCCAGGCGCACAGCGAGATCGGGCTCACCTTTGCCAGCGCGCTGCGCTCGATTTTGCGGCAAGACCCGGACGTGATCATGATCGGCGAAATCCGCGACCTTGAAACCGCCGAAATCGCGGTGCAGGCGGCGCTCACCGGCCATCTGGTGCTGTCTACTTTGCATACCAACGATGCGGTCAGCGCGTTTACCCGGCTGATCGACATGGGCGTCGAACCGTTTCTGGTGGCAACGCCGATTCGCGCGGTGCAGGCGCAGCGGCTGGTTCGCCGGTTGTGCGAGTGCGCACGCCCGGGCAAGGTGCCGGCGGCGATCGCCGCCGAGGTTGCACCGTTTGCACAGCAACTGTTCGGCGACACACCAGCGCAGTGGATGGAGGCGGTGGGGTGCAGCAAGTGCTTGAATACCGGTTATCGCGGCCGCTTGGGTATTTACGAAATGATTCCGGTATCCGAGCCGATGCAGCAGTTGATCGTCAACGGCGCCAACGTCAACCAGATGCGTGCGCTGGCACGCAGCGAAGGCTGCCGCTTTCTGCGCGAGGATGGCCTGCTCAAGGCGTGGCAGGGCAAGACCACGGTGGAAGAGGTGCTGCGGGTGACAGGTACGTGAGATATACCGCGGCCAGTCGCGTCTTGCATGGTGCTGGATAGCGGTGAAACCTTCTGTGCGTGTATTTTCTTCGTCATGCCTGTACACAACGTCTCCATGGACACTCTGAACAACCCCTATTCGGCGTCATTGCGAGCGGAGCGAAGCAATCCAGTTTTTTGTTTTGAAATGATTTTATGGATTGCCGTGCCGCTTCGCTCCTCGCAATGACAGCTTGTTCAGAGCGCCCCGAAGGTCGATCGGTTGCTTGGCGTTCTTGGCGAGAACACCTGTCTTTTTCGCGCTTGCAGCAGTGCTGACGAGCCCTTGTGATTTTGGATGTGATCGATGAGTCGTATGTCTTTCAGTTTGCTCGCCAGCGATGGCGGTGCGCGTCGTGGCCGCCTGGATTTTCCGCGCGGTGATGTGCAGACCCCGGCATTCATGCCGGTGGGTACCTATGGCTCGGTGAAAGCGATGACCCCGCGCGACCTGCACGCCAGTGGTGCGCAGATCATTCTGGGCAATACCTTTCACCTGTTCTTGCGGCCTGGCCTTGAGGTGATCGCCGCACACGGCGGCCTGCACGGATTTACCGGCTGGAACGGCCCGATCTTGACCGATTCGGGTGGCTTTCAGGTGTTCTCGCTGGCACACCGGCGCAAGATCAGCGAGCTCGGCGTTACCTTCGCTTCGCCGGTCAATGGCAGCAAGGTATTTCTCGGCCCCGAGGAAAGCATGCACATCCAGCGCGTGCTCGGTTCGGACATCGTGATGATCTTCGATGAATGCACGCCGTACCCGGCCAGCGCAGCGCAGGCCAGCGCATCAATGGAGCTGTCGTTGCGTTGGGCGGCGCGCAGCGCGCTGGCGCATCAGGGCAATGATGCGGCGTTGTTCGGGATCGTGCAGGGCGGCACCTATCCGGCGCTGCGCAGTCGCTCGGCGGCGGAGCTGATCCAGATCGGATTCGATGGGTATGCCGTGGGTGGTCTGGCGGTGGGCGAGCCGGAGGCCGAACGCAATGCGATGCTGGAGCATACCTGCCCGCAACTGCCTGCCGACAAGCCGCGTTACCTGATGGGTGTGGGCCGGCCGGAAGATATCGTGGAAGCAGTGGCGCGCGGAATCGACATGTTCGATTGCGTGATGCCCACCCGCAACGCGCGCAACGGGCATTTTTTCACCCGCTTTGGCACCGTGCGCATCCGCAACGCGCGTTACGAGCACGATCTGGCGCCGATCGACCCCGAGTGCGGTTGTTATGCCTGTGCCGCGGGCTTCACTCGCAGTTATCTGCGCCATCTGGATCGTTGCAACGAAATGCTTGGTTCGATCCTCGGCACCATCCACAACCTGCATTACTACCAGGAGTTGATGGCGCAGATCCGAACGGCGATCGAGTCGGGCCAGTTTGCCGCGTTCCGCGACGATTTTTACCAACGTCGCGCGGTCGTGGTGTAGCGGGACTCGGGACTCGGGACTAAACTTGCGAACTTCTGCTTTTGTTTCTGCGTTGTTGCTCTTGCTTTTCCGAGTCCCGAGTCCCGAGTCCCCAGTCCCGGCTTCACAATCCATGCGCCAATCGCGGCGGCATGGCATACTTGCGCGTCTTTATCAGGCCCTTTGGGGTCGCAACCGGGTTGATGACACGATGGACTTTCTGGATCTGCTGATTTCTCCCGCATACGCTCAGACCGCTGCTGCGCCCAGCCCGTTGCAGCCGCTGATCATGCTTGGCGTGTTCTTTGCGGTGTTCTGGTTCTTTTTGATCCGACCGCAGATGAAGCGCGCCAAGGAGCACCGCGAGCTGGTTGCCAAGCTCGGCAAGGGCGATGAAGTGATCGCCGCCGGTGGTATCGCTGGCCGCATCGACGAACTCGGCGAGCACTTTGTCAGCATCGAGATCGCCGATGGCGTCAAGATCAAGGTGCAGCGCAGCGCCGTGGCTACGGTTCTGCCCAAGAACACCTTGAAGTCGATCTGAACCACCCCAACCCCTGTCAATTCCCGGCCGCCATTGCGGCCGTACGCGGCTGATTGCGCCATGCTCGAGTTACCTCGTTGGAAATATGTCCTGATCGCACTGATTCTGGTATTCGGTGTGCTCTATGCGTTGCCCAATCTGTATCCGCAGGACCCTGCGGTGCAGATCAGCGCGAACCGTGGCAGCACGGTGGACGATGCGCTCAAGGCCCGGGTGGAAACCCTCCTCGCCGAGCAAAAGTTGCGGGCCACGGCGATTGAGGTCGGTGCCGACAACCTGCTGGTGCGCATGGATAACCCCGATGTACAACTGCGCGCCGCCGATTACTTGCGCGAGAAGCTGGGCCGCAACTATGTGGTGGCGTTGAATCTGGCTTCCACCGTGCCGGGCTGGCTGCGCATCATTGGTGCCTCGCCGATGAATCTGGGCCTCGACCTCCAGGGTGGTGTCCACTTCCTGATGGAAGTCGATCAGCGCGCCGCCATCGACAAGCGCGAGAACGCCTACGCCGACGATATCCGCACCGCGCTGCGCGATGCCAAGATCGGCTACAACACGGTCAACCGCACGCTTGGCCAGATCCTGGTGGAACTGCGTGATGCCGCCGACGGCGCCGCGTTCCGCAGCCTGATGGCGCGCGAGAATCCGCAGTTGCAGGTGACCGAGGGAGCTACGCCCGAGCAGATCATCGTGCGGGTGACCGATGCCGACCTGGCCGCGATCACCAACAAGGCGCTGGAACAGAACATCGGTACCCTGCGCAATCGCATCAACGAGTTGGGTGTGGCCGAGCCGATCATCCAGCGCCAGGGCGCCAGTCGTATCGTGGTGCAGTTGCCCGGCGTGCAGGACACCGCGCAGGCCAAGAAGGTGCTCGGTGCTACCGCCACGCTGGAGTATCGCGCGCAGGTCGATGGCGATGCCTATGAGGCGGCGCGTAGCGGCCGGGTGCCGCCCGATGCGCGGCTTTATTACCGCCGCGACCTGGGCTCCGATGGCAAGCCGATTCCGGTGCTGTTGAGCCGGCGCATCATCGCCTCCGGCGATCAATTGGTGGATGCCGTGTCCGGCAACGATCCGCAGGGTGGCGGGCCGATGGTGTCGGTTACCCTCAACAGCGCCGGTGGCAAGCGCATGTTCGATTTCACCTCCGAGAACGTCGGCCGTGGCATGGCGGTGGTGTTCGTCGAGCGCACCCCGGAAGTGCGCATGGTCGATGGCAAGGAAGTGCGCACCGCGCGCATCAGCGAAGAAGTGGTTTCGGTAGCGGTGATTCGCGGGGTGTTTGGCAAGCAATTCCAGACCACTGGCCTTGACAGCATCAAGGAAGCCTCGCAGCTGGCGTTGCTGTTGCGCGCCGGTTCGCTGGCCGCGCCGGTCGATATCGTCGAAGAACGGGTAATCGGGCCAAGCCTTGGTCAGGACAATATCGATGCCGGCGAGCGCGCGATCATGATCGGCTTTCTCACCGTCTGCGCGCTGATGATCGTCTACTACCACCTGTTCGGCGTGATTTCGGTGATCGCCTTGTTCAGCAATATTTTGCTGTTGGGAGCGGTCCTGTCGCTGGCCGGCGCCACCCTGACCATGCCCGGTATTGCCGGTATCGTGCTGACCCTGGGCATGGCGATCGATGGCAACGTGTTGATCGCTGAACGCATCCGTGAGGAGTTACGCAACGGCAACACCCCGGTATCGAGTATCCGCTCCGGTTACGAACGGGCCTGGACGGTGATTCTGGATTCCAACGTCACCAAGCTGATCGCCTCGATTGCGTTGTTCAGTTTCGGCTCCGGGCCGGTACGCGGGTTTGCGGTGGTGTTGTTCGTCGGTGTGCTCACCTCCATGTTCACCTCGGTAACGGTCAGCCGCGCGCTGGCTACCTTGGTGTATGGCGGTGGCCGCAAAGTCAAAACGGTTTCGGTCTGAGGAGCGCGGATATGGAATTCTTCAGTCCGACAAGCAATGTCAACTTCATGGGTGTCCGCCGCTTTTCGGTGGTGATATCGCTGCTGCTGGTGCTCGGTTCGATCCTTGCGCTGGCGACGCGCGGCCTCAACTTTGCGCTCGATTTTACCGGTGGCACACTGGTGGAAGTGAGCTACGACGCGCCGATGGAGCAGCCCGCCGTGGTCAAGGCGCTGGAAGCTGCCGGTTTCAGTGGCGCGGTAGTGCAGCGCTTCGACTCCAGCAATTTTGCCATTCGCCTGGCACCGGAAACGGGTGCCAAAGACGACGCGGGCGCGCTCGACGCGCAGGAAACCAGCCTCGACAGCCGCAATGCGGCATTGGGGCAACGCGTGGTCAGCGCCTTGCGTGCCGATGGCGTCGGGGTGACGGTCAAGCGCAGCGAGTTCGTCGGGCCACAGGTCGGCAAGGAGCTGGCCTACAATGGCGTGATCGCGGTATTGGTGGTGCTGGCCGGCATCATGCTTTACATCGCGATGCGTTTTGAATGGAAGTTCGCGGTTGCCACCGTCGCCGGCGAAATGCACGATGTGCTGATCACGCTGGGTTTCTTTGCGGTTACCGGCATGGACTTCGACCTGACCGTGCTCGCCGCCATTCTGGCGGTAGATGGCTATTCGGTGAACGACAAGATCGTGGTGTTCGACCGGGTGCGCGAGCTGTTCCGCTCCACCCGTGGCAGCGAACCCGTCGAAGTGCTCAACCGCGCCATCAACAACACTTTGGGTCGCACCATCATGACCTCGCTCACCACCTTGCTGACGGTGGTGTCGTTGTACCTGTTTGGCGGCCAGACGCTGGAAGGCTTCTCGTTGGCGTTGATCGTCGGCATCATCGTCGGCACCCTGTCGTCCATCTTCTTCGCCTGTCCGGTGTTGCTCAAGCTGGGTGTGACCAAGCAGGACCTGATGCCGAAGGCGCGCGACGATTCCGAGCTTGCTCGCCGGCCGTAGGGCCGGCTTGCGCGGGCTGTGAGCGAAGGGTCAAAAATGGCAAAAATGGGGTTGAAAATGGGGTCAGAGTCAATTTTCGTCGTCATAGAAAAAATGGGGTGAAAAAATGGGGTCAGAGTCAATTTTCGTCGTCATAGCATGAATCTTGCAGCGGATTCGCATCGAAATTTGACTCTGACCCCATTTTTTCACCCCATTTTTCAGCATCGAAATTTGACTCTGACCCCATTTTTACATTGGCTGCACAATGTCCTGTCGCCATTCGCCATTCGCTGATCGCAATGGGCCATCATGCCGAGATTCCGTTACCAAGCGGTAAACAGCGAAGGCATGGCCTTCAATGGCGCGCTACGTGCCGACAGCGAGCGCGCGGCGGCTCGCGCGCTGGAACGCCGCGGCATGACCGTGATTGCGTTGCACAGCGAGCAGGCGCTGGCCGCCGATGCCGGCCGTCATGGGCGCTTGAAGCCGGCCGACGTCATCCTGGCATTGCAGGAATTGGCAACC
>PFJA01000191.1:1806-2495 GCA_002782905.1 Lysobacterales bacterium CG_4_10_14_3_um_filter_64_11 | reverse complement strand
TGACGACTGATGGTGCCACCACCATAGTGTGTGACACCATCAACGGCAACGCCGCCAACTTCAACGGCAAGAAGATCACTTGGACCCGCACCGCTGCCACCGGTCTGTGGGCTTGCACCACCAACTTGGTTGCCAAGTACAAGCCTGGCCGTTGCATCTGATCATTTGACCTGACCACCGCGTAACCCAAAAGGGCGATGCTTCGGCATCGCCCTTTTGCTTTGTGGCCCCCGCGCGAGCCCAAACCGCGAGCAAGCAGCCACCATGACCACTGAAACCCACCGGCTCCGGGCAAACACCCCATCGCCAACGGGTTCCCCTTTCCCCGCGCTTGCTTTAAGGTAAACTCGCGGCAACGCCTGCCAAGTGCTTGAGAGTTGGGGAATGAACGCGCAAGTCAACGCCAATCTGTTGGGGATCACCGGCATTGCCCGGCGCTTGGTGCTCGATGGCGCGCTGGGCGAAGCCGTTGCCCGCCGCGCGCTGGATGAATCGAGCCGCGAAAAAAAGCAGATCAGCGCCTGGCTGCTGGAAAAGCGGCTGGTCACCAGCGCCCAGATCGCCGCCGCCAACAGCGCCGAGTTCGGCATGCCGTTGTTCGATGTCAGCACGCTCGACCTGAGCCAGTCGGCGGTGAAGCTGGTCAAGGAAGAACTGATCCACAAGCATCAGGCATTGCCGCTGTTCAA
>PFJA01000191.1:0-1731 GCA_002782905.1 Lysobacterales bacterium CG_4_10_14_3_um_filter_64_11 | reverse complement strand
AAAGCGAGGGCGGCAACGTTGCCGAGGACGAGAGCGTTGGCGAAAAAGGTGCCGATGAGGCGCCGATCGTGCGCTTCGTTCACAAGATGCTGGTCGATGCAATGAAAAAGGGCGCCTCGGACATCCACTTTGAGCCGTACGAAACCGATTACCGGGTGCGCTTTCGCACCGATGGCGTGCTGCGCACGGTGGCGCATGCGCCGATCAAGCTGAACACCCGCATCGCGGCACGCCTGAAGGTGATGGCGCAGCTCAACATCGCCGAAAAGCGGGTGCCGCAGGATGGCCGCATCAAGCTCAAGGTCTCGAAAAAGACCGAAATGGATTTCCGCGTCTCGATCTGTCCCACCCTGTTTGGCGAAAAAGTGGTGCTGCGTCTGCTCGACGGCGGCGCCGCCAAAATGGGCATCGAGAAGCTAGGCTACGATGACGACCAGAAGCAGCTCTACCTCGATGCGCTGGCCAAGCCGTACGGCATGATTCTGGTCACCGGCCCCACCGGCTCGGGTAAAACGGTGTCGCTGTATACCGGCCTGAACATCCTCAACACCGACGAGCGCAACATCTCCACCGCCGAAGACCCGGTGGAAATCCGCGTCGCCGGCATCAACCAGGTGCAAATGAACAATCGTCAGGGTATGACCTTCGATGTCGCTCTGCGCTCGTTTTTGCGGCAAGACCCGGATGTAGTGATGGTTGGCGAAATCCGCGATCTGGAAACCGCCGAGATTGCGGTAAAGGCCGCGCAAACCGGCCATCTGGTGCTCAGCACCCTGCACACCAATGATGCGCCGCAAACCATCGCCCGCCTGATGAACATGGGCATAGCGCCGTACAACATCACCTCGGCGGTGACGCTGGTGATTGCCCAGCGCCTGGCCCGCCGCCTGCACGATTGCAAGCGCGAAGTGAGCCTGCCCGAGCATGCCCTGCTCGAAGAAGGCTTTACCGCCGAAGACATCGCTTCGGGGCTGCGCGTATTCGAGGCCGTCGGCTGCGATGATTGCGCCAACGGCTACAAGGGCCGCGTGGGTATTTACCAGGTAATGCCACTGAGCGAAGACATCCAGCGCATCATCCTGGAGGGCGGCAACGCCATGCAGATTGCCGATGCCGCGCGCAGCGCCGGCATCCGCGACCTGCGCCGTTCGGCGTTGCTGAAGGTGAAACAGGGGGTCACCAGCTTGGCCGAAATCAACCGAGTGACCAAGGACTAAATCATGGCCGAAGCCAAAACCGCAAGCGTCAGCCGCGTCAGCCCACTCGACATGTTCGTCTGGGAGGGCACCGACAAACGCGGCAGCAAAATGAAAGGCGAGGCGCAGGGCAAGAATGCCAGCCTGGTCAAGGCCGACCTGCGCCGCCAGGGCATCAACCCAACGGTGGTGCGCAAGAAGCCCAAGCCGCTGTTCGGCAAGGCCGGCAAAACCATTACCGCGCGCGAAATCGCCACCTTCAGCCGCCAGATTGCCACCATGATGCAGGCCGGCGTGCCGCTGGTCACCGGTATCGACATCGTCGCCGGCGGCCAGAAGAATCCGCGCATGGGCGACCTGCTCAACGATATCCGCGATCAACTTGCCGGTGGCACCTCGTTCAGCGAGTCGCTGAGCAAACATCCGCTGCAATTCGACGACTTGTTCCAGAATCTGGTAAAGGCGGGTGAAGGCGCCGGTGTACTCGATACCGTGCTCGATACCATCGCCACCTACAAGGAGCGCATCGAATCGC
>PFJA01000027.1 GCA_002782905.1 Lysobacterales bacterium CG_4_10_14_3_um_filter_64_11 | reverse complement strand
GCCTTGCGGCGGGGGGATTTTAAGTCCCCTGCGTCTACCCATTTCGCCATCCGGGCGTGCCGATAGCCTACTGCAATCGCTGGGCTTGCGCGTTGCCAAAACGCAAACGGGCTGCCCAAGGGCAGCCCGATGTGCGTTATCTGGAGGCCAGGGTCGGAATCGAACCGGCGTACGCGGCTTTGCAGGCCGCTGCATGACCACTCTGCCACCTGGCCTCGTTACACCTAAAAAACAAAACCTCGGCTGCCGGCTGACAGATCGAGGTTTGCTTTGCAAATCTGGAGCGGGAAACGAGACTCGAACTCGCGACCCCGACCTTGGCAAGGTCGTGCTCTACCAACTGAGCTATTCCCGCGTTAGACGGACAATTCTACGGTTTATCGAAGTTCTGTCAATACCCAATGGCCATCAGCGTGCATTATCGGCACGCATCGCCGGCCATGCGGCATGGATGTACAACGCACCGGACCACAGCGTCAGCACGGCGGCCACGGCAAGCAGCCACTCACCAATCTTGAATACCGGCACGCCGGCCAGATCGGCGCGATACAGCAGGCAGATCAATGCCACCATCTGCACAATGGTCTTGATCTTGCCGATCAAGGCGACGCGCACCCGTGCGCTCTGCCCGATCGCCGCCATCCACTCGCGCAAGGCCGAAATGGTGATCTCGCGGCTGACGATAATGGCCGCCCACAGCGCCATCCACACGGTGGCATGCGCCTGCACGATGATGAACAGGGCAACGGTAACCGCCAGTTTGTCGGCTACCGGATCGAGAAATGCACCGAACGCCGAGTACATGCCGTAGCGCCGTGCGATCCAGCCATCGAGCCAGTCGGTGAGCGCGCCGGCGCCAAACACCGCAGCAGCGGCGAAATTGGTCCATGAGTAAGGCAGATAGAACACGATCACCATCACCGGAATCAGCGCGATGCGCAACAGCGTCAGCAGGGTCGGGATGGTCAATCGCATGGGTCACCTGAGTTCGTTGGCGCGGGCACCTCAGCGAGCCCGTGCAGGCCAGCATAAATGCGTTTGGCCAATGCTGCATGGATTCCCTCGACCCGCGCAATCTCTTCGGCGCCAGCGCGCTTCAAGCCGGCCAGCCCGCCAAAGTGTTTGAGCAATGCAGCGCGCCGGCGTGGGCCGATACCGGCGATGTCCTGAAGGGTACTGGTAACCCTCGCCTTCTGCCGCTTGCCGCGATGCCCGGTGATGGCAAAACGATGCGCTTCATCGCGAATCTGCTGCACCAGTTGCAGTGCCGGCGATGCCGCGCCAGGCTGGCAGTGGCGGCCATCAGGCAGGATCAAGGTTTCGTCGCCCGGACGACGCGCCTCGCCCTTGGCCACACCCACCACCAGCAATCCGCACACCCCGAGATCGGCCAGCACCGCGTGGGCCTGCGTCAACTGCCCCTTGCCACCGTCGATGAACAGGATATCGGGGACGACGCCATCCTCTATCGCACGCCGAAAACGGCGCTCCAATGCCTGATGCATGGCGGCGTAATCATCGCCCGGGGTGATGCCGCTGATGTTGTAGCGGCGATATTGGCCACGCACCGGTCCATTGCCATCGAACACCACGCACGATGCCACGGTTGCCTCGCCACCGGTATGGCTGATGTCGAAACATTCCATGCGCGTCGGCGGCGCCGGCAAACCAAGCAACTGCGCCAGCGCGTCCAGCCGCGCCTTCTGGCTGGCGCTACTGGCCAGCTCGGCAGCCAATGCGGCCTCGGCATTGCGCGTGGTCAGGGCCAGGTAGCCGGCGCGTTCGCCGCGCACCGCGTGCTTGATCTGCACGCGATGACCGGCGGTCTGGGCAAGCACCGTTTCCAGCAAGGCGCTGTCGTCGATCGGGTGGCTGAGCAACAGTTCGCGCGGGGGTCGATGTTCCAAATAATACTGGCAGACGAACGCCGACAGCACCTC
>PFJA01000007.1 GCA_002782905.1 Lysobacterales bacterium CG_4_10_14_3_um_filter_64_11 | reverse complement strand
CCGGCAATGAAGTTTTTCGGCCACTGCCGGCCGAAATAGTGCGCGCCGATGATGGGCTCGACGCGCTGCGCGGTAACGGGCGCAACACCGGCGGCTCTGGCCATGGTCGGTTCGATCGTCTGCGGGCGCCAGGCCCAGAAGGTAATCACTGCCAGTGCCATCGCGGTGATCAGCAGGCCGATGACGCGCTTTGGCAGGCTGTTTTGGGGCCGACTCATGCTGCTGCTCCGCTGCGATGTCGCTATGCTATGGCGATGTGCAGCCCGTTGCGCTGTGCGTACAGCACCGGCGGCAATGCCGCGCCCCCCGATTTTACCCGAGCAAGCATAGCGCATGAATGCAACAACGTTTCCCGCGCCCGAACCGCATGCGCTGGCGCACAGCGCCGGTCTGGCGAACCAGATCCGCACCGAAATCGCGGTCAGCGGCACGATCCCGTTTTCGCGTTACATGGAGTTGGTGTTGTATGCGCCGGGCCTGGGGTATTACAGCGCCGGGGCCGCCAAGTTTGGTGAGGACGGCGATTTCATCACCGCGCCGGAACTCGGGCCGTTGTTTGCGCAATGCGTTGCCTGCGCGCTGGCACCGGTGCTGCGCGCGCTGGCGGCTGAAACCGTGTTTTTTGAACTCGGTGGCGGCAGCGGCGCATTTGCTTGTGATGCGTTGCAGGCGCTCGCTGTGCTCGATGCAGTGCCGACGCGCTACGAGATTCTCGAGCCCAGCGCCGATTTGCGCCAGCGCCAGCAGCAGCGTGTCAATGCCACGCTGGCGCCGGAATTGGCGGCACGGGTACATTGGCGCGACACACCGCCGACGCACGCATGGCGCGGCGTGCTGTTCGCCAATGAGGTGCTCGATGCCTTGCCGACGCCGCGTTTTCAGATCCGCGATGGTGAGGTGCTGGAGGTGCATGTCGCGTGCGCCGACGACGGCACGTTCATCGACACCCTGCGCCCGGCCGATGCCATGCTCGGCAGCGCGGTGCGCCATGTCGAGCACGATCTGGAGCAGCCTTTCGCCGAAAATTATCGCTCCGAGCTGCTGCCGCAGTTGCCGTACTGGATCCAGGCGATCGGCGGTTTGTTGCATGAGGGTGTGATGCTGTTTGCCGATTACGGCTACCCCCGCCGCGAATACTATTCGCCGCAGCGCTGCGATGGCACCCTGGTGTGCCATTACCGGCACCGCGCGCACACCAACCCGTACCGGCTGCCGGGCTTGCAGGACCTCACCGCGTTTGTCGATTTCACCGCGCTGGCCGAAGCCGGTTGCGGCGCCGGTTTCGATTTCGCCGGTTATTGCAGCCAGGCCAGCTTCCTGCTTGGCAATGGCCTTGGCGAGCGCCTGCAAGCGGCACAGAGTTTGCCCGACGTGGAACGTTATCGCTTGAACACGGTGGCCAAACGGCTGACGCTGCCCGGTGAAATGGGTGAGCGCTTTCAGGTGATGGGCTTTGCGCGCGGGGTCGATTTCAGCGCCGCATTTGCGCTGGGCGACCTGAGCCGGCGGCTGTGATGCGCGCGTTTGCGTATCCGTGGTTGTGGTTGTTCGGCTGGCTCGTCGGCCTTGCTCTGCTGTTGTGGTTTTCGCTCGCGCCGCTGCCGTTGCTGTTGCCGGTGGCGCAGGGCGACAAGCTCGAACACCTGTTCAGTTATGCGCTGTTGGCGTGGTATGGCGGCGCACTGTTTGCCACACGCGGCGCGCGCATCGCCACGATGCTGGGCTTGATCGCGCTCGGCGTGGTGTTGGAGTGGGTGCAGGGGCAGACCAGCTATCGCCTGGCCGATCCGTACGACGCGATCGCCAACGCCATCGGTGCACTGTTCGGCATGGCGCTGGCATGCACCGCGCTCGGCACGCTGTTGCAGCAACTCGATGGATGGCTGGTGAAGTGGCGCCAACGCCGCTGAGTGCGACATGCCCGAGCGCCGCCGCTTTGCCGCTCCACAGGTAGCGGCTACAGCCCTGCGCGCTTGGTACCGACCCGCGCCGGGCGCAGCACGGCGGTCAACGCGGTGCGCTAGCGCGCACCATGAAATCATCAGGCGTGGGCAACTGCACCGGCACCCCGTCGCCATTGCAGGTGCCGGCGGCGCACAGGCGCTGGCGCAGCGCCGGGGTTGCCTGCACCAGCAGGTGGTAGATCACGTTTTGCTCGATCACGCCGCGCACCGCTTCGCTGCCCGGCCCGCGCGCCCATACCCCGACATCATCGCCACCGTGGGTTTCGGCGGCCAGTGGCAGCAGCGCCTCTTGCAGATAATCCGCGGCCTCGGTATCGACGGCGCTGAGGTCCGGGCGGGTCGCTGTGGCGGCCGCAGCGGCCGGGTGCGGACCATGCGCGGTAACCGGCGAGCGGGCGCCGGGGCCATTGCCATAGTTGAGCGTGGTGTAGGGCAGGCCGTTGTTGTCGCGGGCAAGGTCGCCCGCTTCACCGGCCACGCCGGTGTTGTTGCGCACCGTGCCGAGAATCGGATTGCCGCGCGCCGGGTAGCCGGCAAACGACAGCGTATGCGCATGATCGGCAGTGACCAGGATCAGGGTGTCATCGCTGTTCGTGGTGGCAACGGCGGCGGCCACCGCCTGCGACAGGGCGATGGTGTCGGTGAGCGCGCGAAAGGCGTTGCCGGCATGGCTGGCGTGGTCGATGCGGCCGCCTTCCACCATCAGCACGTAGCCGGCCGGGTTGCGCGACAGAACGGCAATGGCGGCGCGGGTCATGTCGGCGAGGCTGGGTTGGTCATCGCCTGAGCCATCGTTTACCCGGTCGTGCTCGAAGTGCAGGTGATCGAATGCGAATAGCCCCAGCAGCGTTGGCGCGGTGCTGGCCGCGGCAAGCTGGGTGGCGTTCCAGACGTAGCGACCGCGCGGATGCACACGCTGCCATTCGCCAATCAGGTCGCGGCCATCGTGGCGCAGGCCAACCCGTAGCGGATCGGCGGGGTCGTGTTGCGCGCTGTGCATGAACTGGCCACGGCCGCCACCCAGCGCCACCGTCGGGCCAGTGCCAAAGCGCGGCGTCAGCAACTGCCGGGCGATGTCGTGGCAGCCCGCCGCCACCGCGTCCGCCGGCAGTGCACTGTCGTTCTCCCAGTTGCGCTCGGGCAGGTGCGCGTAGGTGGCCGCAGGAGTGGCGTGGGTGAGCCGGGTGGTGGTCACCACGCCGGTGCTCAGGCCGGCGCTGTCGGCCAGTTCCAGCCAGGTCAGCACCGGCTGTTGCAGACTGCCGGCACAGTCGCCACGGTTGCTGCTGGCAGACACGCTGAGCACCCCGGCGCGAGTTTTGACGCCGCTGACGATAGCGCTCATGGTGCCGGCTGAATCCGGGGTCTGCTGGTCGGTGTTGTAGGTCTTGCTCAATGCCGTGGCGGGGAAATCCTCCCACGCCAGGCGATTTTCCTCGCCCGCTTGGCCGCGGCGCTGACCATCGAGGATGCGCGCTGCGGTCACCGTGGTCAGGCTCATGCCATCACCGATGAACACGATCACGTTCCTGGCGCGGCCCTGCATGGCGCCGTTGGCGGCGGCGCGCGCCGCACCGCTGGTGTACCAGGCAGCAGGCGTTTCACCGTGCGCCAGCGCAACCGCGGCCACGGCGATCGGCGCGCTGGGCCGCACCCGCAGCGATGGCGAGTCGGCGCTGCACGCCGCAAGCAGGGCGATGGCACACATCAGCACGGACAAACGCATGGGCAGGCTCCAGAGCACGGGCGTGCATTATCGTGGCTCGCTGGCGACCCGTCCACGACAAAACCATGACACGGTTATGCGCTGCGGCTGTTGCGGCTCAGGCCGCGCAGCACGAGAGCTGCGACACGTCCTTGCGAAACGTTTGCGCACACAGTTTCAGGCCCTCGACCATGGTCAGGTACGGGAACAGTTGCGCGGCCAGATCATCCACACTCATGCGCTGGTGGATCGCCAACGCCGCGCTCTGAATCAGTTCGCCGGCCTCGGCGGCGACGCATTGCGCGCCCAGAATCTCGCCGCCGCCGGCGGTGGCAACGATCTTGATGAAGCCACGGCTATCGAAGTTGACCAGCGCACGCGGCACGTGGTCGAGGCTGAGCGTGCGGCTGTCGGTGGCGATGCCGTTGCGCTGCGCTTCGGCCTCGGACAGTCCGACGGTGGCGATCTGCGGGTCGGTGAATACCACCGCCGGCATGCTGCGCAAGTCCAGAGTGGTGTCGCCGCCCAGCATGTTCTGCGCGGCGCGTGAGCCGGCGGCTGCCGCAACGTAGACGAACTGCGGCTGATCGGTGCAATCGCCAGCGGCATAGACGGACGGCACGCTGGTTTGCAGGTGCGCATCCACCGCAATCGTGCCGTCGCGGCCAGTGCACACGCCGATGCCATCAAGGTTCAGCGCCTCGACATTGGGAGCGCGGCCAGTGGCGATCAGCAGTGCATCACCACTCAGCGTGCCGGCGTTGCTAGCGAGCGTGAACGCACCGTTGGCGTGCGCCACCGAGTGGGCCTGGGTCTGCCGCAGCACGCGGATGCCTTCGTCGGCGAACACCGCTGCCAGCGTTTCGCCGATGGCCGGGTCGTCACGCGAGAACAACGCGCTGCGTGCGATCACCGTGACCTCGCTGCCCAGCCGTGCATAGGCCTGCGCCAGCTCCGCCGCCACCGCCGACGCGCCGAGCACCAGCAGACGGGCGGGAATGCGATCGCTGACCAGTGCCTCGGTGGAGGTCCAGTACGGTGTGCCGGCCAAGCCGGGGATCGGCGGAATCGCCGGGCGCGCGCCGGTGGCGATCAGCGCGCGATCAAACGCCACGCTCTGCATCGTGCCATCGCCACGCTTGACGCTGAGCGAGTGTGCATCGATGAAGCGCGCCTCGCCGTGCACCAAGGTGATGTCGGGATTGTGGTCGATGATCGCCTGGTACTTGCCGGCGCGCAGCTCCTCCACCCGCGCTTGCTGTTGCGCCAGCAGCGCTGGGCGGTTGATGCGTGGCGTCGCGGCTTCGATGCCATTGTCGAACGGACTTTGCCAGCGCATGTGCGCCACGTGTGCCGCCCGGATCATGATTTTCGACGGCACACAGCCGATGTTGACGCAGGTGCCGCCGATGATGCCGCGCTCGATCAGGGTGACCCGGGCGCCGCGCTCGGTCGCCGTGATCGCCGCCGCCATCGCCGCGCCGCCGCTGCCGATGATGGCGATGTGCGGCTTGTCCGTCAGCGCGCAACAATCGTTCATGGCCGATCCCCAGTGGCGCACGCCGCGTCGTCGCAGCGGCGGTTGGCCGGCGAAAACAGATCCCAGATCGACACCGCCAGCATCAGGCCGATGCCGGTGTAGGTGGCGTAGCTGCTCCAGCCGTACTGGAACCACGGGTACAGCGACAGCAGCAGGATGGTCGGCCCGAGCATGCCGAGCGCGCTGCGCTGCCACCGGCGGTGACTGAACCAGCCCAGGGCATTGATGAGCAGCGCCAACCACGCGAAACCCGGCAGCAGCGTATTGATGAACAGGCCTTCCCAACGACTGAGAAAGCCCAGACCGATGGCGGCGCCGAGGCTGGCGATGGCCGGAAAACACATCGCGCAGCCCATGGCGGAAACCAGCGCGCCGAGCGAGCCGGTTTTTTCGCCGATACGGGCAAGTGCAGGCAGGGGATTGATCATGGTGGTCTCCAGAATGGCGCGAGGTGTGTGCCAGGCGGTAACCTTACGACCGTACCGAAGTACGGAGTCAAGCCATGTCGAACGCCAATGCAGCGCTCACCATCGGCAGCTTGGCCAGCGCTGCTGGCGTTGGGGTCGAGACCATCCGTTTCTACCAGCGGCGCGGCTTGCTGCGCGAGCCAGCCAGGCCGCTGGCCGGTATCCGCCGCTATCATGCCGGCGATGTTGCACGGGTACGCTTCATCAAGCGCAGTCAGGCGCTCGGGTTTCGCCTCGACGAAATCATCGACCTGCTGCGCCTTGCCGATGGCGCGCATTGCGACGAGGCACGCACGATCGCCGACGACAAGCTGCGCAGCGTGCGCGAAAAACTGGTGCAGTTGCAGCGCATTGAACGCGAGTTGGCGGCGCTGGTGCGCGCCTGTGCCGTCGCCGGCAGCGAGGTTTCGTGTCCGCTGATCGATACCCTGTTGGCGGATGCCGAGCGCAGCGCTTGGTAATTTGCACGATGCGTTGGACGAAGCCAGACGCGCCGCAACAATCGCCCACAGAGCCGGCCAAAACAGAATCGTAGCCATCCCAGGCATATCTTTCGATGCAAGATGCTCCGGCTGGCACACCGGTTGCACGGGTAATACCGTGAGAAAAGGCGTATTGCCTGAGGAGCAGCTCATGGCCACCACGATGACCCTCAAGGGCCAGGTCACCATCCCGAAAAAAGTCCGCGAGGCACTGCGGTTGGCGCCAGGCGACAGCGTCGATTTCGCTGTCAATCGCGAACGGCAGGTTGTCGTGCACAAGGCAGGCGCCAAGCCGCGCCGCCGCCGCGACTGCTTTGCTGCCGCGCGCGGCACGGCGCAGGTGCAGTGGCGCACCGACGATCTGATGGCGCTGCTGCGCGCGCCGGACTGACGCAGCGTGCTGCTGGTTGATGGATGTCGATCCGATCGATCTGTATTGACCGATGCGTGGTACCGGTGAGTGCAGTCGGTCGCGCACAGAGCCCGGCCCTGGCGCCACTGTGCAGCCCGCCGGGGCGAGCCAGCGTTTTTGTGGGAGCCGGCCTGCCAGCGAACAATGCCGCGACAAGCTTCGCGTGCAGGCGCGCTTCCACGAGCGGAGACTTGCTCCTGTCGACGCACTGTGTGGGCGTGGCGTCGTCGCGGCCCTGGATTACGCCGCGCTGCGGCTAATCCGGGCTAGTGCACACCGCAGCAATTGCCGCGATCCGTGCGCGGCGCAACTGTTCGCCCACGGCCGGGCCGGTGATGCCGCGCGCGACGATCGCGCGCGCATCGACGGCCAGCGCGGCGGCATGGGCGCGGCGCAGGTGTCCGGCTTCGGGGTAGGGGGTGTCGGCGCAACCCAGACGGCCGCGTTTGTCGGCTTCACAGACGCTGGCGAGTTGCGCGATGCGCGCGGGTTTGCGAAAGCCGTCGCAACGGGCGATCAGGTCGTGCACGCTGGCGGCGCGCAGTTCGCCAAGGCGATGCACGTTGAGGTGTTCGCGGCAGGCGAGCAGAGCCAGTTCGCGGTGTTCGGCCGGCACCTTCAGCCGCGCGCACACCGCTTCCACGGCGGGCAGGCCGTTGTGCTCGTGGCCAATGTGGCGCGGCAGCTCAGCGCTCGGCGTCAGCGCCTTGCCCAGATCGTGCAGCAACGCCGCCAGCCCGATCAGGCTGTCGTTCGGTGCGAGCTGTGCGGCCATGTCGCAGACCATTTCGGTATGCACGCCCGTGTCGATTTCGGGGTGATACTCAGGCCGTTGCGGCACGCCGTAAAGGGCATCGACTTCGGGCAGGATGCGCGCCAGCGCGCCGCAGCCGCGCAGGGTTTGCACGAATGCGGCCGGGCGTGGCTCGCGCAGCGCGCGTTCGAGTTCCTGCCACACCCGCTCGGGCACCAGATGATCGACTTCGCCGGCGGCCACCATCGATTGCATCAACGCCAGCGTTTTCGGCGCCACGCTGAATCCGAGCGGCGCGAAGCGCGCCATGAACCGCGCCGCACGCAGGATGCGCACCGGATCTTCGGCGAAGGCGTCGCTGACATGGCGCAGCACCCGGCGTTCGATGTCGGCGGCGCCGCCGAACGGATCGACCAGCTCGCCGTCGGCATCCGCGGCGATGGCGTTGATGGTGAAATCGCGCCGTTGCAGGTCTTGTTGCAGCGTCACCGTCGGATCGGCATCGACCACGAAGCCGCGATAGCCGCGCCCGGATTTGCGCTCGGTGCGCGCCAGCGCGTATTCCTCGTGTGTGTGCGGATGCAGGAATACCGGGAAGTCGCGGCCGACGGCGCGAAAGCCCTGTGCCAGCATATCTTCCGGGGTGCTGCCCACCACTACCCAATCGCGGTCGCCCGGGCTGCGGCCGAGCAGGCGATCACGTACCGCGCCGCCGACCAGATAGGTCTTCATCGCCGATGGTGGTGATGGCCGTGGGTCATTGCAACTGGCGGCGATAGCGATTGAGTCGCTTCTGCCGGCTGTCGGCGCGGCCCAGCAGGGCTTGCATGCGCACACTCAGTGGCGTCGGGGTGATCCCGAGCCGGTGCAGGCCATCGATGCCGCCGACCGAATCGGTGCCGAGCGAGCGGAAGTTGTCGCGCGAAAATGGCTTGCCGGGCAGCCACTCGGCGATTATCGCCTGCACCCAACCCAACGCATCGGGTAACGGCAGCACCAGCCGCCGCCAGCCCATTACCTGCGCAATCCGCCGCACCAGCTTTTTCAGGGTGATGACCTCCGGGCCGTACAGCTCATACACCTGGCGTATCGTGGCCGGGTTGTCGAGGGCGCGCACGAAGGCTTCGACCACATCGTTGATGTAGACCGGCGCGAACTTGGCCTCGGCGCGCGCCAGCGGCAGCACCGGCGCGAACCGCAACAGTTCGCGGAAACGGGTGAGCAGGCCATCGTCGGCGCCAAAAATCACCGACGGCTGAAAGATCGTCCAGTCCAGATGGCTGGCCTTGACCACGGTTTCGGCTTCGCCGCGGGTGTGCAGATAGTGGCTCTGGCCACGCCCGGCATTGAGTGCGCTCATCTGCAGCAGGCGCTTCACCCCGGCCTCGCGACAGGCGCTGACGACCAGATAGCTCAGCTCGGAATGGGCGCGGCGGAAGCCTTGTCCCGAGTGGCCTTGCTCGTTGAGGATGCCGACCAGATTGATCACCGCGTCGGCACCGGCGAAGGCATGCGCCAACGCGGCGCCGTCATGGACATCAGCGGTAACGCGCTGCGCTCCGGGTGGCAGATAGCGCGCGTAATGGGCATCCGCATTGCGGCTCAATACGGTTACGCGGTGGCCGTCGCCGCACAGCCGTGCAATCAGATGACGGCCGACAAAGCCGGTGCCGCCGAGGATAACGATGTCTTTGTTGCTCATGGCGTGCTGCTCCCTGCGCTGTTACAGACAAACTGACGATGATGAACGCGCGGCTCGGGCGTGGCGGACAGGCGTGCGCTGATCGCAGTCGCTTGGCCGTTGATGCGCCAATCGTAAATCACGCTGAACGCCAGTACGCGGGCGACATAGTCGCGGGTTTCCTGGTACGGGATCGTTTC
>PFJA01000200.1:1466-1869 GCA_002782905.1 Lysobacterales bacterium CG_4_10_14_3_um_filter_64_11 | reverse complement strand
TCATCGGGGACCACGACTTCGATGCGCTGCGCATCTTCATCGAGCACGACCTTCACAACCTCGGCAGGCGCGAGCGCGTTGACGATGAAGGTTGCGGCGTCGGGCGACCACTGAATGATGTCGATCTTCTCGCCCTGCAGTTCGTTCACCACGGCCTGCACACGGCTGCCGCGCATGCCGACGCAGGCGCCAACGGGATCGATCGAGCTGTCGTTCGAGAGCACGGCGATCTTCGCGCGGCTGCCGGGATCGCGGGCAACCGCCTTGATCTCGATGATGCCGTCGTAGATTTCCGGCACTTCCTGGCCGAAGAGCTTCGCCATGAATTGCGGATGCGAACGCGAAAGGAAAATCTGCGGGCCGCGCTGCTCGCGACGCACGTCGTATATGTAGGCGCGAACGC
>PFJA01000200.1:0-1456 GCA_002782905.1 Lysobacterales bacterium CG_4_10_14_3_um_filter_64_11 | reverse complement strand
GCACTCACAGCTTGGCGCCCAGTGCCGCCGACAGCCGCAACAAATCGCCAAACACACCGGCGGCGGTGACCTCCGGACCGGCACCCGGGCCTTGCACCACCAACGGGTTGTCGTGGTAGCGATCGGTCTGAAAGCGGATGCAGTTGTCGGTGGATTGCAGATTGCCGAATACATGATCCGCCGGCAACACGCGCAAGCCGACCTCGGCGCGGCCGTCGGTAGCAAAGCGTGCCACGTAACGCAGCACCCCGCCGCTGGCGCGCGCTACCGCCAGCCGTTCGGCCATCGGCGCATCCAGCGCCTCGGCATTGGCGAGAAACGCCTGGCCATCGCCAGCGCGCATCGCTTCGGGTACCAGGCTTTCGGTTTGCACGTCGCCAAGCTCCAGGTTGTGGCCGGCCTCGCGCGCCAGAATCACCAGCTTGCGTGCGACATCCAGCCCGCCCAGATCGTCGCGCGGATCGGGCTCGGTGTAACCGTGGCTGTGCGCCTCGCGCAGCAGCGCCGAAAACGGCTGGCTGCCATCATAACGGTTGAACAGATACGCCAGCGTGCCCGACAACACGCCTTCGATGCTGCGCAGACAATCGCCGGTATCGAGCAGATCACGCAGGGTATGGATTACCGGCAGGCCGGCGCCGACACTGGCCTCGTAGCGGAAGCGGCTGCTGCCGGCGACGCACGCCGCGCGGATTGCGTGATAACGCGCCAGCGGGCCGCTGCCGGCATGCTTGGCCGGGGTGATGATGTGCAGGCCACGGCGCAGCCACTCGGGGTAGTGCTCGGCGATGGCGTCGTTGCCGCTGCAATCGATCAACACCCGGTGCGGCAGATGGCCGGCATCCAGATGCGCGATGAATCCATCCAGATCCAGCGGCTCGCCCTCGCCGGCAGCAGCAAGCCAGGTGCTGGTATCGAAACCGGCATCGTCGCGCCATTGCTGGCGCGAATTGGCGACGCCGCGCAAGCGCAGGTCGAGCTGCGCGCGCTCGCGCAGACGCGGCTGCGCACTGGCCAGTTGCGCCAGCAGCGCACGGCCCACCTTGCCCGGCCCGATCAGACCCAGCGATACCGTTTGCGGCGACAACCAGAAGCCGGCATGCACCGCACGCAACGCGCGCGTGGCATCGGCCTCGGCGATCGCCACCGACAGGTTGCGCTCGGACGCACCCTGGGCGATCGCACGCACGTTGACCCCGGCGCGTGCCAGATGGTGGAACAGCCGCGCCGCGACGCCGGGCCGGCCGGTCATGCCCTCGCCGACCGCGGCGAGCACGGCGATGTCGCGCTCGACCCGGATGTCGTCGATCAGCTTGTCACGCAGGGCGTCGGAGAAGGTACGACGCAGTGCCAGTTCGGCGCGGCTGGCATCGCTCACCGGCACCACGCAACAGATCGAGTGCTCCGATGAACCCTGCGAAATCATCACCACCGACACCCCGGCAGTGCCGAGCGT
>PFJA01000128.1 GCA_002782905.1 Lysobacterales bacterium CG_4_10_14_3_um_filter_64_11 | reverse complement strand
CGATGGCGTCCTTCTTGAAGTAGTCGCCAAAGCTGAAGTTGCCCAGCATCTCGAAGAAGGTGTGATGGCGCGCGGTGTAGCCGACTTGGTCGAGGTCGTTGTGCTTGCCGCCGGCACGCACGCAGCGCTGCGCGCTGACCGCGCGGCGGTAGCTGCGCTTTTCCGCACCGAGAAACACATCCTTGAATTGCACCATGCCGGCGTTGGTGAACAGCAAGGTCGGGTCGTTGCCCGGCACCAATGGGCTGGAGGCCACAATCTGATGGCCGCGCGCGGCGAAAAACTCGAGAAAATCACGACGAATGGCGTTGCTGGTCTTGGTCATGGGCACAATGGGTTGGTTTTTGGGGTGCGACTGCGCAGCCGAAGCCAGCACCATGCCGGCCCGCGACTGAGTTCGCAATCAAATCCCCGTTGACGTGAAACAACGCGCAGCGTTTCATTGTCCCCTCCCCCGCTCGCGGGGGAGGGCGGGGGTGGGGGAAAGGTCATGGCGAATGGCCGTTTCATCATTCGGGGTGGCGATTCGCCATGATCGTTAGATTAACAGCACCGCCGCCCGATCGGGCCGTAATTGCGAAAGTCTACGGGGCGCCACCCGCACTGAGCATCGCGCCCACCTTGGCGATGGTCTCGGTAAGTAGTTCCGAGCTAACCGGCCCCATGAAGCGCTGTGCGATACGGCCATCGGGCGCCACCAGATAGGTCAACGGCAGGCCGCGCGGCGGGTCGAAATCCGGCGGCGGCGCCATCAGATCGACAATCGACACCGGGTAGCTGACCGGATGTTTGGCCAGGAACGCGCGCATGTCCTCGGCGTCGATCTCTTCATAGGCAAGGCCGATAACCTGCACATCGTCACGCGCCTGATCGAACGCCGAAAAATCCGGCATTTCCTTGAGGCACGGCGCGCACCAGGTGGCCCAAAAGTTGACCACCACCCACTTGCCGCGGTGCGCGCTCAACTCGAACGGCTGGCCATCGACGGTTTGCACCGTCAACGTGGGGCGAAATCCGGGCGCTTCGGCGGCGGCTTCGGCCCGCGCAGCCGATGTGCTGGAAACCATGCCAGCAACTGCCAGCAGGCCGGAAATGATCAATCGCGTCATGAGATTTGCTGCTCCTGTTCGCTGAATAAGTCGCCAACCCTCTGGCTCAATCCCTCACGCAGCGGTTGTCGTAATGTATGCAACGCATGGATTGCGGCCTTGCCAATCATATCGTCCTGAAACGGCAACTGCATCGCTTCGGTCGGCACCCGCAGTCGGCAACCTTGGTGCAGGTCGCCCAACGTCACGTGGTGCAGGTCGCGGGTCAACAGCCAACGGCCGTCTTCCAGCAATTCCACGATATGGCCGCGCTGCAAATCTGCCAACAGGTGCTGCAACTGGTCATCGCTCAGACCCGGCTCCAACGCGTACAGTTCCTCGACCGACAGCCCCGCGCCTGAACGTTGCGCCAAACGCAGCCGCCCCAGCAGACGCAGCAAACCGTAAAACTCGGAACCGGGCGGCAAACTCAAGGCAGCGGGCTGAAAGCGAAATGCCGACAGCGACGCCGCGAACGAGGCACCGAGCAGAATCACCAGCCAGCCCAGATACACCCAAAGCAGGAAGATTGGAATCGCCGCCAATGCGCCGTAAATCTGTTGGTAGCTGGGCACCGTGCGCAAGT
>PFJA01000224.1:7790-9280 GCA_002782905.1 Lysobacterales bacterium CG_4_10_14_3_um_filter_64_11 | reverse complement strand
CCTCGATCCGGCCAGCAAGGGCGTGCGCGCAAGGCACCGGCTCAGCGACCCGGGCTGGATCAACTGGAGCTTCAACGAGCTTGGCTGGATGCCGGACGAGCGCAGCCTGTGGCTGCTGTCCGAGCAAACCGGCCATGCCCACCTGTATCTGGCGGCGGATGGCAAGGCGGCAACCGCTCTGACCAGCGGCGCATGGGAGGTCTCCGCGCCAACACTCGGCGCCGATGGCCGGCAGTTCTTCTTCATCTGCAACCGGCAATCGCCCGGCGATTACGAGTTGTGCGCGCTGGACATGCAAACCGCCGCGGTGCGCGCGCTGACCGCGCTCGATGGCGTGGAAGACTTCGCGCTGTCGCCGGATCAGCAGCACATCCTGGTGCGCCATTCGGCCAGCTACCTGCCGCCGCAACTGAGTGTAATGGCCAGTGATGGCAGCGCGCTGCGCCGGCTCACCGACACCCGCAGCGAAGCGTTCAAGGCGCAGCATTGGATCGCGCCACAGTTCGTGCAGGTCCCCTCGCAACACGGCGCCGGCCCCATTGCGGCAAAACTGTATGGCCCCGCCACGCTGGAACCCGGCAAGCGCTACCCGGTGGTGATGTTCGTGCATGGCGCGGGTTATCTGCAGAATGTGTGGTCGCGCTATCCGAATTATTTCCGCGAACAGATGTTCAACAACTTGTTGGTGCAACGCGGCTATATCGTGCTGGACATGGATTACCGCGGATCGGCCGGTTATGGCCGCGCCTGGCGCACCGCGATCTACCGGCAGATGGGGCATCCCGAGCTGGACGATTACCGCGATGGCATCACCTGGCTCGCGCAAACCCAGCAAGCCGACCCGGCACGGGTCGGCATCTACGGTGGCAGTTATGGCGGCTTCATGGCGTTAATGGCGCTGCTGCGCGCACCCGACGCGTTCCTCGCCGGCGCTGCCCTGCGCCCGGTCAGCGACTGGTCGATGTACAACCACGAATACACATCCAACATCCTCAACAGCCCGGACCTCGACCCCGAGGCGTACCGCACCAGCTCACCAATCGAATACGCGCAAAACCTCAAGGGCCATCTGCTGATCGCGCACGGCATGATCGATGACAACGTGTTTTATCAAGATTCAGTGCGCTTTGCGCAGCGGCTGATCGAGCTGAAGAAAGCCAACTGGGAGCTGGCCGGTTACCCGCTGGAACGGCATGGCTTTGTGCATCCCCAGAGCTGGTACGACGAATACCGGCGCATCCTGGAACTGTTCGAGCGCACCTTGAAGGCAACGCCGTAAATCCGTAGATCAGCGTCAAGCCCGACAGGCTGCCAGGATGGCTCTGCATGCGAAGGGTGTTCCGGCAAATCGACAACCGCCGCGCAAATCGCTCACCCGCGCCGCAGGGTGAGCGCAATGCCACCCAGCACCAGCGCCCCCGACACCACCACCCGCAAGGTGATCGGCTCGGCCAGCACCATCGCACCGGCCAGCGCTGCCAACACCGGCA
>PFJA01000224.1:698-7762 GCA_002782905.1 Lysobacterales bacterium CG_4_10_14_3_um_filter_64_11 | reverse complement strand
GGCGCTCAAGGCCGGCAACACGCGATACCACAGCGCGTAGCCCAAGCCCGAGGTGACTATGCCCGAGAGCAGCGCATAGCCGACGCCAGCGGCCGGCAACGGCGTAATCGGCCAGACCAGCACCGCCAGCAGCGCCGCCAGTACGCCAGCGCGGGCGAAATTGCCGGCGCTTGCAGCCAGCGGATCGCGGCTGCGCCGCCCATGCAACGAATACACGCCCCAGGCAATGCCGGCAGCGAGCATCAGGGCGCTGCCCAGCAGCGGCGGTGCATCGAGCCCCGGCCGGGTCAGCACCACCAGCCCAATAAAGGCACCCAGCAAGCCCAGCCAGTGCCACGCGGCTGGCCGCTCGCCAGCCAATATGCCAGCCACGACCATGGTGATCTGTACCGCGCCGAACAGCAACAGCGCACCAAGGCCGGTTGCCACACTGACGTAGGAAAATGAAAACGCAGCGGCATAGACAAACAATGCGACAGCGCCATACCAGTCGCCTGCCTGCCGCACTCCGTTGGCATAGCGACGGCGCCAATGCACCCATGCCGCCAGCGTCAGCGCACCCGACGCCAGACGAATCAGGGTGTACGCCGCCGGCCCGATGGCGGTGGTCGCCAGCGCCAGTCGGCCGAGCACGCTGTTGCCAGCGAACGCGAGCAAGGTCAACGCCACCAGCAGCGGCAGCTGCCAGCGCGATCGATTGTGCTCAGTCGAGTGCGACGGCACTGGCATGTTCGCGGGTCGCCGCAAAGCGAACCTTCGGCCAGCGCTCCTGCATCAGTTGCAGGTTGACCCGGGTCGGTGCCAGGTAGACCAGCAGACCGGCGGCATCGAGCGACAGGTGCGACGCCGCTTTCTCGCGAAACTCGTCCAGCATTTTGGCATCGGCGCAATGCACCCAACGCGCGGTCGCCACGGTGACCGGCTCGAAGCCCGCATCCACGCCGTATTCATCCTTGAGCCGGTACGCCACCACGTCGAACTGCAGGGTGCCGACCGCGCCGAGAATCAAATCGTTGCTCATCAACGGCCGGAAGAACTGGGTCGCGCCTTCTTCGGACAACTGCGCCAGCCCCTTTTGCAGCTGCTTGAGCTTGAGCGGGTCGCGCAGGCGGGCACGACGAAACAACTCCGGCGCGAAATTGGGAATGCCGGTAAACGCCAGCACTTCGCCTTCACTGAAGGTATCGCCGATCGAGACCGTGCCGTGATTGTGGATGCCGAGCACGTCACCGGGCCAGGCATCGCCGGCAATCTCACGATCCGATGCCATGAAGGTAAGCGCGTTGGCCAGCTTCACTTCCTTGCCCGAGCGCACATGCAGCGCCTTCATGCCCGGCGTGTAGTGCCCGGAACAGATGCGCAGGAATGCCACCCGGTCGCGGTGCTGTGGGTCCATGTTGGCCTGGATCTTGAACACGAAGCCACTGAATGGTTCTTCCTCGGCAGCAACCACGCGCGTGGCAGTGGCCTGGCGGCGTGGTGGCGGCGCGTGCTGGACGAAAAAATCCAGCAGCAACTGCACACCGAAATTGTTGACCGCCGAGCCGAAAAACACCGGCGTCTGCTTGCCGGCCAGATAAGCGGTTTCGTCGAACGGCTGTGAGGCGCCCTGCACCAACTCAAGCTCGTCGCGCAACTCGTTGAACTGCGCCTCGCCCAGGCGCTCGCGCAATTGCGGCGCATCGATCGCTGCAAAGATGGTGGAATCCTGACGGGTGAAGTTGCGGCCGGGCTCGTACAAATGCACTTCGCCAGTTTGCAGATGCACCACGCCGCGCAGACGCGAGCCCATGCCAATTGGCCAAGTGATCGGCGCACACTGGATGCCGAGTACCGATTCGACTTCATCGAGCAGATCGATCGGCGGCTTGCCCTCACGATCGAGCTTGTTGATGAAGGTCATGATCGGGGTGTCGCGCATCCGGCACACATCCATCAACTTGATGGTGCGCTCTTCGACACCCTTGGCCACGTCGATCACCATCAGCGCCGAGTCCACCGCAGTCAGCACGCGATAGGTGTCCTCGCCGAAATCGGCATGGCCCGGGGTATCGAGCAGGTTGATGATCCGCCCCTCGTACGGGAACTGCATCACCGAGGAAGTCACCGAGATGCCACGCTCCTTTTCCAGCGCCATCCAGTCGGACGTGGCGTGGCGCGCCGCTTTGCGGCCCTTGACCGAGCCGGCCATCTGGATTGCACCGCCGAACAGCAGCAGCTTTTCGGTCAACGTGGTCTTGCCGGCATCCGGATGCGAAATGATCGCAAACGTGCGGCGGCGGCGGGTTTCGCGGGTGTGTTCGGACATGCACGAGCGCGGCCACTGCGGCCACGTTTCACAAGGGATGGCCGCGAATTATATCAGCGCACGCCATGCCGCCGGTCGCTGCGCGGCTCATAGGCAAAATATTGCGCGATCGGCTCGGGCATGTGCAGCGCGTGACCCTGCAGGTAATCCACGCCCGCCATGCGCAGCGCCGCGCAAATCGCGTCGGTCTCGGCATGTTCGGCAATGGTGCGCTTGTCCGACACATGCGCGATATCGGTGATCGCGCGCACCACCGAGGCGGACATCGGCGAGCCTTCGATATCACGCACAAAACTGCCGTCAATCTTGATGTAATCCACGTCCAGCGAGCGCAGATACGCGAACGAACTGAAGCCGGTGCCAAAATCATCCAGTGCGAAGCGACACCCCAGCGCGCGCATCTGCTGGATGAAAGCGCGGGCGCGCGCCAGATCATGCACGGCGCTGGTTTCAGTGATTTCAAAGCACAACTGCTGCGGGGTCATCCGCGAGTCGCGCAACTGCGCAGCGACAAAGCGCGCGAAATCCTCATTCATCAACGAGCCGGCGGTGAGGTTGACCGCACAGGTGTCGATGTCGGCCAGCGTATCGGGGTGGTCATCGAACCAGCGCAACACCATCGCCACCACGTGGCGATCGATCTGGACACCCAGACGAAACCGCTCAGCCGCCGGGATGAAGTCGCCCGGCATCAGCAACGGGCCACCGGGGTTCAGGCGCAGCAATACCTCGAAATGGCGGCCTTCCTGCGCCAACGCGACGGCAGGCACGATGTCCTGGCAGTACAGTTCGAATTGATCATCGTCCAGACCGGTACGGATGCGTACCGCCCAGCGCATTGCCTCGGTGCGCGAGCGCATCTCGCCAGGGCCGGTGGACGCCACGCACAAGCGATTGCCGCCCATTTCCTTGGCGGTGAAGCAGGCGGCATCAACCTGCGCCAGCACGCTGGAATAGCCGCCGGCCTGGGCGCTGAACACGACAATGCCGGCACTGGCGCTGGTATTGAGCACCAGCCCATGCCACGCCAGGCGGTAACGCTCGATGCTTGCCAGCACAGCCTGTATGCGGGTACGCGCGCCGATCTCGTCGCAGTCGTGCAGCAAGGCGACAAACTCATCGCCGCCCATCCGAAACACCGTGTCCGATGGCGTCAGTTGCGCCCGCATCAAAGACGCCACCCCCTTGATCAAGGCATCGCCGGCCTCGTGGCTGGCGGTATCGTTGACCAGCGTGAAATGATCCAGATCAAAATACGCCAGTGCGCATGACCCGGCGTGGTCAGGCGATGACTGCTGCATCGATGCCAGTTGCGCGCGCAGCGCATCCTCGAATGCCGTGCGATTGGGCAGGCCGGTCAGGGGGTCGCTCATCGCCCGCCGCAGCAGCGAACGCTGCGCCAGCCGTCGTTCGTGAATGCCGACCGACAACAGCAGCGGCGCAATTGCCAACAAACTGAGGAAAGCCAGCAGCATCACAACATCCAGCAAGCGGGTCGGCGGCACAAAAGCGCCCACCCCCAGCGCGATGGCAGTGGCCATCACAACGACCATCAACGACACGCCCGCCGCCGTCCAGATCGGCGGGAAGCGCATCGCCGACCACAACAACAATGCCAGTGGCACCGCCGTCAGCCCGAGAATGAACGGACTATCGATGTGCGCACCGCTGATCACGGCAACCAGTGCGGTCAGCAGCAATACCGCCCAGATCACCCGTTCGCGCACCGCCCCGTAATCGTCGCTGCGCAAGGATGGGGTCAGGTCTAGCCTTTTGCCTCGTGCGACACCTGCAACACCCAACCCGGATGAGTCACCTGCACGAGGCAAAAGGCTAGACCTGACCCCAGCCTCACCACCAGCCTTGCCCGCCTTGCGCATCAGCAACTGCAGGGCGACCGGGGTCAACGCCGCCACACTCAGCACATCGCCCAGCGCCCAACGCACCACGTTTACCGGCAACTGTGCCAGATTGCTCAATCCCGCCACATACAAACCGGTCGCGCCGATGACCCCACTGATGGCCGCCAGCAGCAAGCCGCCTTCGAGGATGCTCAAGCCATAGGCAACACTGAGTTTGGGCAGCGGATCACGACGCTGCACCCAGCACACGCCAGCGAGCACGCCCAGCGCGTTGGAGAGCACCGAAAACGGCAAAAAATCCCATGCCACCGGATCCAGCAAGCCGTGCATCAGCAGATTGCCCAGCGGCACGTACCACCACCAGCGCAGGCCGTAGCGCAGCACCACCGCAAACGCCAGCCCGGATGACGGCCAGAACAGGGCGACCTCACCGGGCGCATGGATCAGGCGCAACGCCACTGCCGTGCCGGCAAGGTATAACCCGACCAGCATCAGCGCGCGCAACAAAGATGGCCAGCCCCTGTGCATGCGGCCATCCTACCGCGACTGAGCGGGCCGCGAAACGGCAAGCAGCGGGCACGGCATCAGGCCGCCCGGCTCAGCGCAGCGGCGGCTTCGGCGCCCTCGCCGGGTCATTGAAGGCGGCACTCAGCAATTGCAGTTCGCCGCCATCGAGCAGCGGCTCGGCGCCCACGCGCAGGCGTTCGATCACGGTGGCCAGATCGGTCAGCGGTGTTGGTCGAAATGCGGCCCAGCCGTTGCGGCCATGGCGCTTTACCCAATACAGCGCCTTGTCCGCCAGTTCGATCATGTCCTCCCAACCCAGACGGATGTGGCCATCGTGAAACAACGGGTATTCGGCCAGCCCGACCGATACCGTCAACGTCAGCGTGCGCCCATTGGCGAGCGCAAACGGGTGGCTGGCGATGGTTTGACACAGACGCTCGCCCATCACTGCCAGCGATTGGTTCGGCATCGGCCGGAAGATCAGCAAAAACTCCTCGCCGCCCCAACGCACCACATAGTCGCCGGTCCGCAGCAAGCCACGCAGTTGCAGCGCCACTTGCAGCAATACGCGGTCGCCTTCCAGGTGGCCGTGTTGGTCATTGATGCGCTTGAAATGATCCAGATCAAGCAGCGCAAACAACATCACCTGCTGATGACCGTTCAGGGCCGGCAACTCGCGATCATAAAAACCGATGTCGGCTGGCATCTGCAATTCGAGGAAACGTCGATTGCGCAAACCGGTCAGCGGGTCGGTCTGGCTGGCCTCGCTCAAGCGCTCGTTGAGCGCCTTCAATTCGGCGGTTCGATGATCCACCAAGCGCTGAAGATGCGCCTCTTGTACGGCATGACGATGCAATACACGCCTGACGCCGATAACCAGCACGGCGAGTAATGCCAATACCACGGTGCTGCGAAACAACACGGTCTCGTGCCACAGCGGCGGGATCGTGAAACTTAGCTGTGCCGGCTCGACCGCCTGTACCCCGGCATTGTTCGCTGCCCGCACCTCGAACCGGTAGCTGCCAGGCGGCAGGTTGGTGTAATTGGCTTGCCGTGGCGCGCCATCGGCGAGCACGCTCCAGCGCCGGTCGTAACCGTGCAGGCGGTAGTGGATCAGCGTGCTGCGCGGATCTTGATAACTGAGCGCAGCAAACGCAAAGACCATATCGCGCATGCCTGCCGGTAGCGGCGGCAATGTTGCCAGCAGGGTGTCGTGCCACTGCTCACCCACGCGCACCTGCTCGATATACACGGTGGGCGCAACCGCATTCTTGACGACTTCGCCGGGCGCAAGCGCCACGATGCCATCACGGCTCGGAAGCCACAGCGAACCGTTGGCAAACAGCCCCTTACTATTGCCGGCGCCGTTGCAACAACTGCCCTGCTGCCCGCTGCGCAGATCGCCGCGCTCGTTGACGATCATCTCGCCGCGTACGCGAGTGCGCTGGCCGGCGAGCAACGCACGCAGATCAGCCACCGGCACCCGGCTGATCCCCCGTATCCCCGCCATCCAGAAGAAGCCATCGCGCTCGACGAAGAAAAACGGCACATTGGCCGGCAAGCCTTGTTCCGGCCCGAGCGTGCGCCAATGCGCGCCATCAAACAAGTAGCCGTGCTCGGTCAAGCCACCGACCAGCAAGCGGCCGTCGGGCCACTCGTACAACGCCGTTACATCCAGTGCTGCGGGTAACTCATCGCTCGCGGTGAATCGCTCCAAGCGATCGCTGACCACCCGCCAGACTCCACCGCGGCCACCGGCCAGCCAAGTGCCATCATGGCGCTGCAACAAAAATCGCACCGCCATCGGCGCGGTTGGCGACTCAGGAAGCAACCGCTGCAAGCGGCCCGCGTGCAAGCGGAACAGTCCTTCGCTGGTGGCCAACCACAAATCGCCAGTGCCGTTGCCCGCCCCATCGCCCGGGTCGCGCACGATGCCGTTGATCTGAGCGTTGGCCAGCGGCAAAAACTCTGTCGGCGTCTTTACCGCTCCATCGCGCCACAGCGCCAGCCCATGCCGGGTACCGATCCAGACCTGATCGCTTTCGGCGAGCAGGCTATAGGCCTGCGGATGCGGTAGCTCATCGCCGGAAACCACTTTCTCAAAGCGGCCGTCCGCCCACCGCGCCAAACCATCGTTGGTGCCAACCCAGATATCGCCGTTTGCGCCCGGCGCAAGCGACCAGACCAACGGTTCATACAAACCTTCAGGCATGCTGTAACGGCGTGCCCAGCCAGTCCGAACCCGCACCACGCCCTCGGACTGACTGCCAAGCCACAGGTTGCCCTCGCGGTCTTCGCATGCGGACAGCGGCGCCCTGATGTATTCGGGCGAGCGCGCACCAACCCACTCCAGCGGTCGCCCGTCACGCAGCCGGATCACGCCATGC
>PFJA01000224.1:0-649 GCA_002782905.1 Lysobacterales bacterium CG_4_10_14_3_um_filter_64_11 | reverse complement strand
TCAGGCCGTCCCTGAAGCCCGTTGCCTGCAAGGAAACCGGCTGCCATGCGTCACCCTCGCGCACCCACAATCCGCGTCGGCTGCCCAACCACATCTGGCCGCGCACCTCACGCAGCGCCGTGACCGCGACAGCGGCCATCGCCGGCGGCAACGGCAGGGTTTGCACGTTACCGTCGCCGATATGCACGACCCGGCCGACACTGGCAATCCAGACCCCATCGGCGTTGGCCCATAGCGCACGGGCCGGATGCGGAGCCTGCGGCAACGGCTGCAACCGCTGATCCACGACGGTATAAACACCCTGCTCGCTGGCCACCAGGACATCACCATTGGCGGCGAACGCAATGTCCTGAATATCCGGCGCGGCCATTCCCGGCGGCGACGCAATCGTGCGAAAGCCGCGTTCATCGTGAACCGCCACACCCTGATAGGTGCCGATCCACAACGCGCCGTTGGCATCGGTGCGCAGCACGCGGATCCAGGCGCCGGGCAAGGCCGGCGTGTTGCTGGGGGTGAAGGTGGTAAAACGCACACCATCAAAACGCGCCAGGCCGGTCTGGGTGCCAATCCAGATGTAGCCCATGCCATCCTGCGCAAGTGCATTACCACTCACCTGCGGCAATCCCGCCTGCGTTGACCAGCGCTCCTG
>PFJA01000294.1 GCA_002782905.1 Lysobacterales bacterium CG_4_10_14_3_um_filter_64_11 | reverse complement strand
ACCATCTCGCGCTTATGTCTGCGACCTTGCCCCCGGTACTGGATGCTTGGCGCATGGTTTCGGCCTGTCGCGTGTTCGAGGGCTGGCTGGATGTTGCGGCCATGCCGAGGCTGGCGGCGGCGCTGGTGTCTGATTCCGGGCGTTGTCGCTATGTCGCGGAGTTTGGCCGCGACGCGCTGGGTACCGGCTTTGTCGAGCTGCAACTGGAGGCTGATCTGGAATTGTTGTGCCAGCGCAGCCTTGAGCCGTTCGTGCTGCCGGTGCGGGTTTTGCAGCGCTTGGGTTTGATCACCGACGAGGCGCAGGAGGCAGCATTGCCGGAAGGCTATGAGCCTGCCTTGCTCGATGCGGAAGGTGCCGTTCACTTGGCCGAGTTGATTGAGGATGAGCTGTTGCTGGCCTTGCCGAGTTATCCGGTGCGGCCCGACAGCGATGCGGTCGAGGCGGCGTGGCCGGCCGCGATCGAGCAAGTGCCCGAGCCGACGCCGAATCCATTTGCCGCGTTGGTTGGTTTGCAGCACCGGAAAAAGCAGTAACACAACGGCAACTCGCGCCCTGCGCGAGCGCCGCAAACCCGGATGGCAGTGCCGCGCTTGGCCATCCTTGTCAGCATGTCACCTTTTTCAGTTGGAGAGCACCATGGCTGTTCAGAAATCCCGCCGCACCCCTTCGACCCGCGGCATGCGCCGTGGCCACGATTCGCTCGATGCCAAATTGCTGTCGACCGACAAGACCACCGGCGAGACCCACATCCGCCATCACATCACCGCCGACGGTTACTACCGTGGCCGGCAGGTGATCGTGAAGGCTTCTGCGGTGGTCGACGCTGAATAAACCGGTGTGCCGGTTGCGTGCCTCGGGCGACACGCCGTGCAGCGGTGGTTCGCCGCGCGCCTATCGGCCACGTCGCGGTGTGGTGGTGATTCCGGGCGGCGTCCTGTCGCCGTTTGGGAGATAGTGCATGGCCGGCATCAGTAACACACAAGGCCCGTCCGGGCGAATCTATTCGCGCATCGTTGGTACTGGCAGCTACCTGCCCGAAAAAATCGTCACCAACGCCGATCTCGAGATGATGGTCGAGACCAGCGACGAGTGGATCCGCGATCGCACCGGCATTCGCCAGCGCCATGTCGCGGCAGCCGGCGAGACGACCGGCGACTTGGCGCTGTACGCCGCCACCCACGCAATGGATGCGGCCGGGGTCAAGGCCAGCGAGATCGATCTGATCGTGCTCGGTACCACCACGCCGGATCTCATTTTTCCGTCCACTGCCTGTCTGTTGCAGCACCGGCTTGGTGCCAACGGTTGCGCCGCGTTCGACGTCAATGCCGCGTGCTCGGGCTTCATCTATGCGCTGAGCGTCGCCGACAAGTTCATCCAGTCCGGCACCGTGCGCACCGCGCTGGTGCTCGGCGCGGAAACGCTGACCCGGATGATCGACTGGACCGACCGTGGTACTTGCGTACTGTTCGGCGACGGTGCCGGTGCGGTGGTGTTGCGTGCCGACACCGAGCCTGGCGGCGTGCTTTCGACGCACCTGCACGCGGACGGCGGCTACAAGCACCTGTTGTACAACCCGGTGGGTGTGTCGGCGGGCTTCAAGCTCGACGAGCCCAATGCCGGTGTGCGGGTGATGATGACCGGCAACGAAGTGTTCAAGGTGGCGGTGAAAACACTGGACTCGGTGGTCGAGGAAACCCTGACCGCCAACAACCTGCAAAAATCCGATATCGATTGGTTGATTCCGCATCAGGCCAATCTGCGTATCATCCAGGCCACCGCCAAGCGGCTGGACATGCCGATGGAGCGGGTGGTGGTGACGGTCGACATTCACGGCAACACCTCGTCCGCCTCGGTGCCCATGGCGCTGGATCTGGCCGTGCGCTCTGGGCGTATCGAGCGTGGCCAGTTGGTGCTGCTGGAAGCCTTCGGCGGCGGCTTC
>PFJA01000166.1:641-9482 GCA_002782905.1 Lysobacterales bacterium CG_4_10_14_3_um_filter_64_11 | reverse complement strand
CAACGCCGCACGCCGCGTAACCGCGGATGCAGCGCTGCTGCACACCACCCACGCCACTTGCTTACTGGCTGATGGGGTTGCTGGGGTTGTTGCTGGTGGTCGCCACAGCAACGCCGATGCCAACAACCAGCGCACCGACTACATAGGTGCTGGTCGCCAGACCGCCAGAGCCAGAGGATGAGCCACCGCCGACCGCCTGCGCATACATTTGCCCGACCTGTTCGGTCTGCGCCATCGCACCGCCACAGGTGGATGCCGCTGGAACCGTGGTGATGGAGCCACCCGTCAGCGGCAGGGCGCAACCATCGGCAAACTGGACGACTGCCTCAGCACCGACCATGACCATCACGCGGTCGCCCGAAGCCAGCGCAACGCCGGGTTGCGCGGTAACAAACTCTTCGCCCTGATTCACCAGCACATTGCCCTTGGTCGATTCCAGGGTGGCGACCGGCGTGGCCGCGACGGCGCTGCCCGCGAACAGGGCAAAAGCAATAAAGCCGAGGCTTGAGGTTTTCATCGCGCTACTCCATGGCAAGAAACGGGTGATAAAGGACCGGCACACACTCCCCAGCGGGCAAAACCGCGTGGCGGTAAAGCACACAGGCTGAAGATAGCCCATCGCTTCACCCAATACAAGGCCCAATGCACTCAAGGAACATCCTGCCCAGCCGTCACCCCCGCGACGCGGCGCGCAGCGCCCGAACGCCAAAGGCGGCCCGAACGGCGAGCACACAGTGCGAGTAAAACTGGGCCCCATGTCAATACGGTTCGGTTTGTCCATATTCCGTTTGCTCTGGCTTGCCGAATGGCAGCCGTAGCGCCGCGCATGGTTCGACAAGCTCACCACGAACGGGTTAACCGAACAGCATTGGGGCGCATGTTGCCCTTTTGTGCAACACCACGAGGAAAATTCCAGCTTCCGCGGGAATGACGAGATTGGGGATCGACCTGGTCAACCGAATAGCATTGAGATCTGCCCTTGCTGCCGTGTCTGCCGTGTACGGGGCGATGCCGGCGCGGCTCAGGGGCGCTGGCGGACGATGCGCAGGTCGTCGTACCAGATCTGGCCACTGATGCGCTGCTCGGCCGGGATACGTGCGGCGAGAACCAGTTGCAGCCATTGCGCTTGGCAATCGCGCTCGGGTACCGAAAACGCCGCCGAGAAGGGCTGCCACGGCCCGGTACCGCTGGCCCGTCCGGTTTCAACCAGGGTTTGTCGTCCGCCTTGCGCGCAGGCCACTCGCCAGCGCAGGCCGCGCTCGTTGCGCAGATCGTCCAGTCGCACTCTTCCGTCCAGACGATAGTCGCCGGACGCGAGGGCGAGCAACTGCTGGACATGGCTGAAAGGCACGCGTTGGTTGCTGAACTGCACGCGCAGCGCTTGCTTTCCGCCCACGCCTTCGCCATTGATCTGCTCGATGCGGGCGCCGGCAACGCGGCCGATGCGCCAGCCAAAACCGCCGTTCTCGGGTGGCTGTTCAAAACCGCCGTCGAAGACGTTGCCGAGCACGGCACGACCATCTGCAGACAAGAACGCGGCCCATGCCAGATAGGCCTCGGTATAACGCTGTTCGCGCTGCAGTCGGTCGAGGTAGACGTTGCGCTCACCATCGTGCAACGGCGCCGCCGCGCTGGCCAGTGGCTGAAACAGCGCGTGAAGCGCATCAACGTGGGCAACCGATGCCGCGGCATGGGCGAGAAAGCCGGCCCGCCAGGGTGGGTCGGTTGCCAGCGACGGCAGCAAGGCGCTGGCAGCACCCTGCTCCACCAATTGAGCGAGCAACGGATAGATAGTGCCGGCCAACCCGGGACGAACCAGCAGCATGCGGTCGTAGTGGCCTACGGCGGTGGCCACATCGCCGCGCGCGAGCGCGTCCGCCGCCAGCCATTGCCGGCTGAAAAGGTCGCGCGGCTGCACTGCAACCGCTTGCGTATACAGCTGTGCGGCCCACTGCCGCTGCCCAGCTTTTTCGGCGCTTTGAGCCAACAAGCGATAGGCATCGGCGCGCAACGGCTCGCGCGCCAAAACCGATTGCGCCAATGCCTGCGCTGGCGCGGGATCATCGTGCTCCAGCCGCTGCCACGCCTGTGCCATCGGGTCGGGCGCGATGAAGCGACCAAGGTGCTCGGCAAAGGCCACGTAGGCGCTGGCGATGACCGCCAGCAGCGCGAGCACGGAAACGGTGCGGCTGCTTTGCAATGTTGGGGACACGGTCGATGGTTCTCCAGACGTGGTGCTGCGTTCTTGAAGTATTTCGTGCGGTGGCGTCGTCGGCTCCAGCGCAAGCGCCTTGATCCAAGCTACGAAAGCCGCGCACAACCCGATACATCGCGCGACGCGGAAAACGACACCCAACCGACAATCTCACGATGAAAACGCCGTTACTCGTGCTCCAGGTTCAGGGGTCGATCCGGTGTTCCAGACGCACGATACGCAAGCCAGGCGCGTCGGCGCGCAGTGTAAACCGAATCGAACCGGCGACTTGGCGAACGCTTGCGAATTGCTCGCTCGCGACGCTGGCCACAAAGCGACCCTCAGCCACCCAGCCATCGGGTGGGTGTTGCCACTGCATGTTCGATAGTGCCAAGCGCCGGTCGCTGCTGTCGCGGAACAGTTGTCCATAATCTTCGGCGATGGCGGCCAATCCACCGCGCTCGATGCGGGCATCGTCGGCAAACAGGCTGAGCAAGCCCGGCAGATCGCCCGCTGCGTAGCGATCGACGAAAGCTACCAGCAGCGCTGTTGCATCATCAAGACCCACACTGACCTTGTTACCGGCGACGCCGCGCTCGATGCCATCGCTGCCGACCGGGTCGAGATCGGGTGCTGCGGCGGAATCGGGCTCGGTAGTGGGTATGTCGGTGCCGACCGCGACGGCGGGCGGCGCCGTGGCGGTGAGTATTTCCGGCACCGGCACGGGGGCCTTGGGCAACGCCGGGGTTGCAACGCCGGCGGGGCTGGGAGTTGATGGCACGGGTCTGGTGCGCGCGGGTCGTTGGGCGCGGTTGGAGGCTACTCCAGTCCTTTCGGCAACGACCGGATCCACAACCGCCCTTGCTACCGCCAGCGGAGCCGCGGGCGAAGCCAACGTCTCAACGCCGGCCATGCTTGCCGCCAGCGATGGCGGCCGGGGCTGCGCAAAAATCACGGCGTTATTCGCCCCGACCGCAGGCGCGTCAGTCACCAAGCTTGCTGCCGACCCGGTACCCGGCGAGCGGGCGTGCCACAACGCCAGCAACAACAAGGTTAGCAACGCCATACCCAGGCCGACCACCAGCGCCGGCAGGTGCGCCGCCCACGCGCGCGGGCCGGGCGCCGGCAATGGTTCATACACCGCGTTGGGGCGCCACGCGATATCGTGTGCGCCGCGCGCCACGGGGTTCAGGGCTTTTCGCGTTGCGTCGTAGGCCCGGCGCACGGCGGGTGCACGCAAATCGCTCGCGGCGCGATTGATCCTTGGAGCGTGCACCGAGTGCCAATCGTGAGCATCGCGGTCCGGGTGCAACCAGCGCATCAACAGGCGGTAGTGTTCCTTGATCTGCGCCTGCGCGCAATCGGGGCGCAGGCCGAGAATGCGGTAGCTGTCGGCCGTCGGCGCAAACAACAGCTCGGTGACGAAGAACACACAGGCCTCGTGCAGATGGGCCGGGGCGATCTGTAATTTGCCAGCGATAGCCTCGCGCTCGGACTCGGCAGCCACCAGCAGACGCAGCAGTTGCTCAGTGCCTTCGGGCAGCGGCCGATCGCGCGCGCCGGCCAATCGCAGCGGTGTCTGGAACAGCGCCAGTGCCAATTCCAGCGCCGGACCGGGCACCGCGCTCATCGCTGGCCGAGTTTGGGTGTGTCGCCATAGCTGTAGTAGCTGTGGTCACCATAGCCATAGCCGTAGCCAGCGCTGCGCACGTCAAACTTGGTCAACAGCGCTCCCAGCAGACGAACGCGGGCAGCAGCGAGGCGCTTGAGGCTGGCGCGCACCACACCCATGCGGGCGTTGCCGAACTCGACCACCAGCAGGGTGCCACCGGCCTGATTGGCGATGATCGGTGCATCGGCCAAGCCCATCACCGGTGGGCCATCGATGATGACCTGATCATACTTGTGACAGGCCGCAGTAAGCAGCGACACGAGGCGCGGACCTGCCAGCAGTTCGGCGGGGTTGGGCGGCAACGGTCCGGCCAGCAGCACCGACAGGCCTTCAGTCCGGGTTGCCTGAATCAGTTCCGGTACCTTGACGGCGCCGGTCAGGCAGTTGCTGAGACCGGCACCGTTATCCAGGCCGAGCAGCTTGTGCTGCGAAGGATTACGCAAATCGGCATCGATCAGCAGCACCCGCCGGCCCAACTGCGCGAAGTTCTGCGCCAGCACCAGAGCAGTGGTGCTCTTACCCTCGGAGGGGGTGGCGCTGGTGATCAGCAGGCTCCTGGGCACGCCATCGCTGGTGGAAAATTGCAGCGCCGTGCGCAGCGAGCGGTACGCCTCGGCGAAGGCCGAGCGCGGATCGGCCAAAGCCTGGATTGGAGTACCCACCTTGAGTTTTGGAATGATGCCCAGCACCGCCAGCCGAAGCAGCTTTTCGATGTCCTCCGGGCTCTTGATGGTGTCGTCCAGATGCTCGGTCAGGAACGCCAACGATACACCGGCAAACCCGCCCAGCAGCAGACCAAGCGCAAGGTTCAGCGCCAACCGCGGGCTGTGTTTCCCGGTGGGCACCTCGGCGCGGTCAACCACCGAGATGTTGTTGGTGCCAACGCCGCCAGCCAGCCCGACCTCCTTGAAGCGCTGCAGCAGGCCATCATAGAGCTGCCGATTGGTATCCACTTCGCGCTTGAGGATGTTGTACTGGATCGATCGACTCTGCAGATCCAGCACCTCAACCTTGAGTTCGTCGATCTGATTGTGCAACAGGTTTTCCTGCGCCCTGGCGGCCGCGAAGTTGCCGGCAATCGCGCCTTTGATATCGGCGGCTTGCGCATCGATCAGACGCTGGAACTCATCGATCTGCCCTTTCAGCCGCAGCATCTCCGGGTAATCGGGTTTGAACACCCGCAGTTTGTCCTGATACTCGGCCTGCGCCGCGGATCGTTTTGCCTGCAGATCCTGGATGTTTTTCGAGTCGAGCACGTCGGCCAGACCGATGCCGTCGGTCATCTGCGCTTGCATGTAGCGTGCCTCGGCACGCATGCGCTCGTCCTGCGTTCTGGACAGGGCTTCGTTGAGCTGCGAGAGGTTCTGTGCCACCAGGCTCTGGTGATCGTCGATATCGACAATCCGCTCTTTTTGTGCAAATACCACCAGCTCCTTCTCGGAGTCCTGCAGGCGCAGTTTGAGTTGCTGCAACTGGTCTTCGAGGAAATTCTTGGCGTAGGAGGATGACTCGAAACGTCGATCGAGCGCGGAAGCGATGTACGCCTCGGCCATCGCGTTGACAACCTTGGCGGAAAACGCTGGATCGATGCTGTCGAAGTGAATCCGCACCAGCCGCGAATTGCGCACCGGCTCGACGCTCAGATGCTCCAGAAACGCCGTGATGCGCCGGCTCTCGGCCAAGCCACTGGCGCCAGGTTTGGCAAGCGCTTCGGCGCTGTCGTCGCTCGCGCCGAACACGCTGCCCAGCAGCTTCGCCAGCGGCGAGGGCTCGGACATGCGCTGCCACACCGGATGGTCGGCCAGCGCCAGTTGCGCGATCACGCGTTGCGCCAGGGCGCGGCTTTGCAGCAGTTCATACTGGGTCTGGTAGTAGTCTTTGTCCAGTGGCGACTCGCCAGGGGTCAGGTCGCCGACATTGACCACCTTGATGGAATCGCGATCGATCTGCAGCGTGGTGCTGGCGCGATAGATCGGCGTCATCAGCAAGGTGCCGACCAAGGCGATGGCGAACACCAACGCGAGGGTAGCGAGCACCGTCCAGCGCCGCTTGACGATGATCCGCCAATAGTCGAGCAGGTCGATTTCGTCGTCGTCGCGCTCGGGCTCTGGCTCGGTGTAGCGAAGCGCGGTACCCAGCGCGGTACCATGATCTGCGGGCACCGCTGCCAATGGCCGCGGCCGCGGAGCCGCTGCGATCGGCAGCCGGTTATCGTCATGCGGGCCTTGCGGGCTGTTTGCTTCCATAAAAGTAATCGTCCGTGAAGGCGTTACGAACTCAGAAAGTCCGGAAGCCGATGAAGCCGCGCAGGGTGTCGGCGAAGTTCTTGATCGCCGAGCGTGCACCCGACTTCTCGACCACGACGACGTCGTCGCCGTATATCCGCGGGTCTTCCGCCTCGCCGGCACGGATCAGCACCAGGTCGAACAGCGCGGCCATGCGTTGGCCATCGATGGTGCGAAATACCACTACCGTACGCGGGTCGGCCAGCGGATCCAGGCCTTCGGACAGGGCGACCGCCTGCAGCAGGGTGGTGCGACCGGTGATCGGGAAGATCCCCGGCTTTTTTACTGCGCCCTCGAGGGTAACTCGCTGACTGGTGAACTCCTTGACGAATACGCTGACCTGCGGATTTTGCAGATAGGCCTGCGACAACATTTCCGCGATCTCGCTTTCGAGCTCTTGCACCGTTTTGCCGCCCGCTTGCACGGCACCGATCAGTGGCAGCGAAATGAACCCCGACGTATTGACGCGGATTTCGCGATCCATATCTTCGACTTGAAACACCTTGACTTCCAGCAAGTCGAGCGGACCGATGTGGTAATCGGAGACGCCGGTGTACGCGCCCGACGCAGAAGTGGAGTCGGGTGCAGGCAGGCTTTCGGTGGCGGTTACGGCACGCGCAGTGCCGGCACGCAATGCGCCCGATCGGGCTGTACAGCCGACCGAAACCAACGCCACAACGGCCAGCGCAATAGCAAGCATAGCAAGCAGTAGCCGATTCACAAGTTTCCCCTTCTCACAGTTCTCAAACGCTGCTGAACAGCCGTCGCAGAAAACCGATCTTCGACGCGGCAGTATGCGCTATCGCCGGCAACGGCGGCAATTCGCCCGGCGCCGTGTTGTCCAGCACGCCCTGCGGACGCACCCGAACCTGATTCAGCGCTTCGGCCTCACCGAGGCGGCGCGCGACGGCATCACGCGCCTCGGCGAGTAGCGGCGGCCGCTTGCAGGCGCGATGGGCATCGGTGGCGACGATGTGTACCAGGCGCTCGTCGAGCAGGCGCTCGGCCCAGTACCGCGGGCGACCTCCAAATCGGCCGGTGATTGAGCCGGCGGTCACTTGCACCCACGCGCCGGAGCGCACCAGGCGCGCGAAAATGGCGTAGTGGCCGTCGATCCAGGTCAGGCGTTCGGGATGGGTGATGATCGGCACGTAGCCGGCGGTGAGCAGCGCGAACACGGATTCTTCCAGCCGTGGTGGGGCGATGTGATGTGGCGGTTCAAACAAGAAATAACGCGAACCGGCCAGGGTGGGAATGTCGCCAGCGCGCAGGCGTTGCAGCATGTCCGGCGCCAGGTGGGTATCGGCGCCCTCGACCAGTTCCAGGTCGATCCCCTCGGCCGCCAAGGCAATGCGAAACGCAACGATGGCGTCGCGAATGCCGGTGGCGTCGTTTTCGTACAGGCCCGGGTAAATGTGCGGCGTGCAGGCAGTGACCATGATCCCATCGGCCACCGCCACGCGCGCCATCGCCAGCGCTTCGGCCATATCCGGTGCGCCGTCGTCGATGCCCGGCAGCATGTGGCAATGCAAGTCAATCAAGGTGGCGATTCAACGTCTGCTTGGTCGGTGTAACTTTCATGCTACACCGTTCGCATGCCGATCAACGTGGCGACCGTTCACACAACGCTATTGATTCGGCCCTTGAACAGTATCACGCAGCATAGTTGACGTGCGGGTTGCGAAGGCAGGCTTTTACGCGCTCGGGATCACTACCGATCACAGCCATATGCTCCGCAGTGACGGAACGCAGTTTCGCCTTGCTTCGCGCCGGTACTTTGCTGCGGATGACATGCTTGAGGTCTGCATTCAAGCGCTCCTCGGGATTGAGTTCAGGGCTATAGCTGGGCAGATAGAACACTTCCATCCGGTCGGGTTGCTCAGCCAGCCACTGCTTGACGGGCTTGCAGTGATGCACACCCATGTTGTCCAGAATCAGAAACACCTTGCGCCTGGCAGCCTGCCGGCCTTGACGCTGATCTACTCGGCAATCGCTCCTGCATTGCTCTACCTCCTGCATCCATGCAGTCGTGCGGAAAAGCCGAAATTGGTCAAATTTTCCGCTTTTTCTCGTTAAAGGACGCTGCGTTTCGCCTCAAAAATGCGGAAAATCCGCCTCAAATCGGCTGTCCCTCGCTACGATCGGTCAAGCCCGATCGGCTGCTAGTCCACCGCGTATAATCGGCGGCTGCTTCCCTCACCCGATGCCGCATGAACAGCCCTGCAGCCCCCGTCTTGAGCCTGCCCGACGCACAGCACCTGTGCGCCGCCGACATGACGGCGGTAAATACCCTGATCCGTCAGCAACTGGCCTCGGATGTGCTGCTGATCAACCAGATCGGTGAACACATCATCAGTGCCGGCGGTAAACGGCTGCGCCCGATGCTGGTGCTGCTGGCGGCAAAAGCGCTGGATTACCAGGGCCGCGATCACCTGAATCTGGCCGCAATCATCGAGTTCATCCACACCGCCACCCTGCTGCACGACGATGTGGTTGACGAGAGCGATCTGCGCCGCGGCCGCAAAACCGCGAACGCGCTATGGGGCAATGCCGCCAGCGTGCTGGTCGGCGATTTTCTGTATTCGCGCAGCTTCCAGATGATGGTAACGCTGCAACGCATGGCCATCATGCAGGTGCTGGCCGATACCACCAATGCCATCGCCGAGGGCGAGGTGTTGCAACTGCTGCAC
>PFJA01000166.1:0-219 GCA_002782905.1 Lysobacterales bacterium CG_4_10_14_3_um_filter_64_11 | reverse complement strand
TGGCGTCTTCTTATCTTTCACTGCGCAAACATCCGCCGGCGGCCGGTGTGGTCTTAAGTTCGCCGCTTTTTGGTATTGCGATCTCCGTTCCCTTATTAAGACATTGGATCGCGCTTCTTGCATCCACTCTATGCCCAGACCTGACCGAAGCAAACGGCGTGGACCCGTTTCTTTTAACACATGACGCGGAAATTTTAAGTGCCTACGGTAAAGATCCTT
>PFJA01000137.1 GCA_002782905.1 Lysobacterales bacterium CG_4_10_14_3_um_filter_64_11 | reverse complement strand
CGGTGATGTGGTGGAGGTGCGGGCACGGGTGGTGCTGACCGGCACCAGCAGCCTGCATATCGCGGTGGACGTCGATGCGCTGGAGCCGATAGCACAGCAGCGTACCCACACCACCCGCTGCGTGATGGTGTTTGTGGCGCTCGATGCGGATGGCAAGCCCACGCCTGTGCCGTGCTGGACACCGCGCAGCGAAGCCGACAAGCGGATGGCTGATTACGCCGACAAATTGCGCGACCTGCGTGCTGATCTGGATCATGACCTGTACGCCGCCACCGAGTAGCCGCCGTCAACGCAATGCGGTGTGCCGCGTTTTCATCCTGGCTTGGGGCCATTGGCTTCAGGTAACCATCCCAGCCAAAACGGAGAAACTGCCATGAAATTACCCCTGTCCAGCGTTGCCTTGATTGCCCTGCTCGCTGCGGGCAGCGCCCGCGCCGATTTCAACCTGACCCGCGAAACCACGCTTGGCGATGATTTTGGCGGCCAGTTCCACGCACTGACCCAAGGCACGCTGGGTTCCGAGGCCGCTGAACGTACCACCGTGGCCACCTTCAGCAACTTTCATCCACGCGCTGCCACGAGCAGCGTTGACGGCCAGATCGAACGCCATTTTCAGCGGGTCGATGAAGATGCGCTGCGCGAATACAACGGCAATTTGACCATCACCTCCACCGGCGAGGAAGGCAGCGAGCCACGCCTGCTGACTCTGGGCTTCGAGTCGCTCACGGTGCTGCGCGGTGATGACGGCGCCAGTCTGTCCGGTACGTTGCTAGTCAATGGCAACAGCATCGATGCCGCGCAGGCGCCGGGCACGGTGAAGCGGATCCTGCTGCGCCTGTTGCGCTTCCTGCACTACTGAGCGCGGCTTGACCGCACCTCGAAAGTGACTGCTACACTGCCTCCCGAACACACATTCGGGAGGCAGCATGCGTATTGCCATCATGTTTTTGGCGGCCTTGTTGGTGCTGTGGGCACCCGCCGCAAGCGCGCAGAGCGATGACCGCTTTGTCAACGTCGACATCGCCATCACCCCGCTGCGCGATGGCCTCGCCCTGTTGACCGGGCAGGGCGGCAACATCGTCTTGAGCAGCGGCGTGGATGGCGCTTTCATCATCGACGACCAGTTCGCGCCGTTGGGCGACAAGATTCGCGCCGCGATCGCCACGCTCAGCGACAAGCCGGTTCGCTTCGTGCTCAATACCCACTTCCACGGTGACCATACCGGCGGCAATGAAAGTTTCGGCGGCGCCGGTGCGGTGATCGTGGCGCACGACAATGTGCGCAAGCGCATGAGCCAGGCGCAGTTTCTGGAAACCTTCAAGCGCGACCTGAAACCGGCACCGGCGGCCGCACTGCCGCTGGTCACTTTCAGTGACGGCTTGAGCCTGCACCTCAACGGCCAGAATGTGCGGGTGATGCACGTTGCGCATGCGCACACCGATGGCGATGCCATGGTCTGGTTTGCCGAGGCGAAAGTGCTGCACATGGGCGACATCTATTTCAACGGTCTTTACCCCTTCATCGACGTCGACGCCGGTGGCGGCATCAACGGCATGATCGCCGGCGTGGACACGGCGTTGGCCCTGATCGACGACAGCGCCTTGGTGGTACCCGGCCACGGGCCGCTGAGCAACCGTGCCGAACTGGCCGCCTATGGCGAGATGTTGCGCGATTTCCACACCCGCGTTGCCGCGCTCAAGCAGCAGGGCAAATCGCTGGACGAAGTGATTGCCGCCCAGCCCACGGCGCAATACAACGCGGTTTGGGCCGGCCAGTTCATCAGCCCGGAATTGCTGATCGGGTTCATCTACAAAACCTTGTAAATCGTTCCCTGAACCAACCTGAACGACAGTTCCGGTTCAGCGCCAGGTTCAAAGTCGGTTCACCGCGTTCGGGCGACCCTGCAACTGCGTCCAACGAGGAGATACATCATGCGCAATCTGGTCGTTGCAACCGTACTTGCTGTGTCTGGCGTGCTCGGCCTGGGCATGTCGTCGACCGCCCAGGCGGGCGATACCCGTATTTTTGTCGATCTGGGTAACGTCTATTTCGCCTCTGGGCAACCGTATTACCGCCCCACCCGCGAGCGGCTGTATGTTGCGCATTACGCCTATGGGCCGCGCTACTACTATTCGCGACCGGTGTACGGCTATCCGCGCCGTGATGGCTATGGCTACCGCGACGGCCATGGCTACCGCGACGGCTATGGCTACCGCGACGGCTATGGCTACCGCGACGGCTATGGCTACCGCGACGGCTACCGCTATCGCTCCGGTTATGGCTACCGTGGTCACGATGGCTACCGCCGTGGCGATGGCTACGGTCATCATGACGGTTATCGCGGCGATGACGGTCACCGCGGTGGTGATCGCCGCCGCGGCCACGACAACGGCGAGCACCGCGGCGAGCGCGGGCGTGGGCATCGCTGATCACGCCTCATAGTGCAACCAACGACGCGCCTTCGGGCGCGTCGTTGGTTTTTGCCGTCTGCACCCGGCGTGTCGGATCAGTGCGCACTCGCCGACGGCACGCAAACCGGTAAAATCGTCGCGCCCATCGGGCGATCAAGGGGAGCGGTGATGCTGGAGGTGGTGCCGGGGTTCGCCATACCCGAAGAAGAACTGGTGGAGCGTTTTGTGCGCGCCAGCGGCCCGGGGGGGCAGAACGTCAACAAGGTGTCTACCGCGGTCGAACTGCGCTTTGACATTGCGCAATCGCCGTCGTTATCCGAGCCCGTGCGTGCGCGTCTGTTGGCGCGTCGTGATCGCCGCATCACTGCCGATGGCGTGCTGGTGCTCAGCGCGCAGCGCTACCGCACCCAGGAACGCAACCGCGACGATGCGCGCGCACGTTTGCTCGCGTTGCTGCACATCGCACTGGCGGTCGCCACGCCGCGCGTCGCGACCAAGCCCAAGCGCGGCAGCATCGAGCGTCGGTTGAGCAGCAAGCGTGAGCGGGCGCAGGTGAAACGTGGCCGCGCCGCACGCGCCTGGCGCGATGACCGTGATTGACCTGCACGCGGCGCGCTTTGATCCGCTGCCGGTACATGTGCCGGCCTGCGCGCCGCGTGCGTCGAGCCGGTTCGGGCGCTGCTTTGGCCGCACCGTGTTGCGTCTGGGCGGCTGGCGCATGACCGGTGCCTTTCCCGATTGCCGCAAGGTGGTGATCATCGCCGCACCCCATTCTTCGGGCTGGGATGTGGTGTGGGGTCTGTCGGCCAAGCTGGGCCTTGGCCTCGGCATCGAGTTCATGGGCAAGGCGGAGTTGTTCTGGGGGCCGCTGGGCTGGTTGTTGCGCAAACTTGGCGGCATCCCGACCGATCGCCAACATCCGCAGGGCCTCGCCACCAGCATGGCCGCACGCTTTGCCGAACGCGACACGCTGTGGCTGGCGCTGGCACCGGAAGGCACCCGCCGCCACGCGCCACGCTGGAAAACCGGGTTCTGGCGAATCGCCCGCGCCGCTGGCGTGCCGCTGCAATGCGTGGCGTTCGATTATCCGAACAAGGCGATTGTGGTCGGGCCGCTGATCGAGCTGAGCGATGACATGGCCGCCGACCTGGATCGCATCGCACACCTCTACGCGCCCTATCAGGGCAAGCGCCGGCCGATCAATCCGGTGCGCTGAGGTTTTGCCACGGTGCTCCCGCCAACGGGCGTCGGTTACTGCATCAGCAGCACGCCAGCGCGCTGGCCACGGGTCACCTGCAACGCCAGCTCACGCGGCGCCGCGTCGGCCAGCGATTGCAGGCTGCTCAAGCCATCGATCCGACGCCGGCCGATCGCGGTGATCAGATCGCCGGCGCGCATGCCGTTGATCGCCGCGCGGCTACCGCGCTCAACCTTGCTCACCACCACGCCGGTAACCCCGCCCTGGCGCAGGCGCTCGGGAATCTCCGCGAACAGCGCGCCGCTCAGGCGCGGATCAAGCGCATCGCCGGCCAGTTCTTTCGGACGCGCCTTGAGCACGGCTTTCAGGCGCAGTGGCTTGCCGTCGCGGTTGACGCCGATACGGATCGGCTTGCCAACCGGCAACAGGCCCTCGATGTTGTGCAGAGCGGCGCGATCGAGCACCGGCTGATCGTCCAGTTGGGTGATGACATCACCGACGCGCACGCCAGCCTGCTCGGCCGGTGAACCTGTCTCGACGCGCGCCACCAATGCGCCACGCGACTGCGCCCCAAGTGCCAGCACGTCGGCCAGCTCTGGGGTGATGTCCTGGGTGGCCACGCCGAGGTTGCCACGGCGCACCTCACCATAGGCCAGCAACTGCCGCATCACTTCATTCGCCAAGCTGGCGGGAATGGCAAAGCCAATGCCGATGTTGCCGCCCGATGGGCTGAAAATGGCGCTGTTGATGCCAATCAACTCGCCGCGCAGGTTGACCAGCGCGCCACCGGAGTTGCCCGGGTTGATGCTGGCATCGGTCTGGATGAAGTTCTGGTAACCCAGACCGCGCAGCCCGTTGCGGCCCAGTGCCGAAACGATGCCCGAGGTGACGGTTTGCCCCAAGCCGAACGGGTTGCCTACTGCCACCACAAAATCGCCGACGCGCAGCGCTTTGCTGTCGGCCAATGGCAGCGCCACCAGATTCTCGGCGGCAACGCGCACCAACGCGACATCGGTATCCGGATCGGAGCCCACCAACTCGGCAACCAGAGTGCGGCCGTCGGCAAGCGTCACCGAAATATCATCGGCACCCTCGATGACATGGTTGTTGGTCAGCACCAGGCCACTGTCGGCATCGACGATGACGCCCGAGCCCAGCGATTGCCGAACGCGCTCCTGCGGCATGTCGGGGATGCCGAAAAAACGGCGCAAAAACGGGTCTTCCGCCAGCGGATTGCGCACCCGTTGCACTTGCTGGCTGTGAATGTTGACCACCGCCGGGGTGACCCGCTCCAGCATCGGCGCCAGCGACGGCAGTGGCGTGCCAGCCGCGTCGGCCGTGGGCAGCGCTGCATGCACGGGTTCGGCCAGGCCGAATGATGCCAACAGCACGGCGATGAGTGCGAGGCGTTGCGGCGATGGTGTGATGCGCATGACGCGAAATCCTGAGAATAGAGAGTACGACGATTGATCCTCGCCGAAACCACCTTAACAAAGCCCGGCTCGCGAGGTGCGTAACGGCTTTTTACGGCAAACACGGACACCCTGGCCTTGTGTGGGCAGCGGCTCGAAATGCAAGCGCACTGTGTGCGTGGAATGCGCTCTTTTCGGGTGCTTTTGCGGTTGACAGGCTTCGCGCACGGAGGTACTTTGAACGCCGCGTTACACAAGATATAGGGGTTGTTGGGTATGATTAACCCTATTTATTGGGTTGCTGTTTTTTTGCGCGTGGCGTCCAGCCCAATCTTGGCACGCCGCCGCCCTGCGCCAGATCTCACCGGCCAACCCAGCCCCGCCTGAGCCCCAACGACCGCGTTCCCACGCTGCCCCCGGCGTGTCCCTGTCATCCGCAATCCCGACGGTCATCGGGAACCCAAGGAGAAGTTACGACATGAAACCGGCACGCCTTGCTGCTGTCAAACCGGACGTGGCGCGGGAAGTCCCCATGCAACCCGCGTCGCAGGATATCTGGGAAAAAAAATACCGCCTCACCAGCAAGCAGGGCGAACCGGTCGATGTCACCATCGACGACACCTACAAGCGCGTTGCCAAGGCGCTGGCCGAAGCCGAGCCGAGCGCGGATCTGCGCGCCTACTGGTACGAGCGTTTTGTCTGGGCGCTGCGGCGTGGCGCGATCCCGGCTGGCCGCATTACTTCAAATGCCGGCGCGCGCGCGCACAAACCGGCCACCTCGACCATCAATTGCACGGTGTCGGGCACCATCGAGGATTCGATGGACGGCATTCTCGACAAGGTGCATGAGGCGGGCCTCACCCTCAAGGCCGGCTGCGGCATCGGTTACGAGTTCAGCACCCTGCGCCCGCGCGGCGCGTATGTGTCCGGCGCTGGCGCCTACACCTCCGGGCCGCTGAGCTTCATGGATATTTACGACAAGATGTGTTTCACCGTCAGCTCGGCCGGCGGCCGCCGTGGCGCGCAGATGGGCACCTTTGATGTCGGCCACCCCGATGTCAAGGAGTTCATCTCCGCCAAGCGCGAAGATGGTCGGCTGCGCCAGTTCAATCTGTCGCTGCTGATCACCGACGAGTTCATGCATGCAGTACGTGCCGACGCCGATTGGCCGCTGCTGTTTCCGGTGCATGTCAAGGAAGAATCGGAGATCGATCTGACCGACCCGGCGCAGGTGATCTGGCGTGAGTGGCCGACCAGCCGCAATTACGTCACCCGCGACGATGGCCTGGTCGCCTGCAAGATCTACAACCGCATCCGCGCCAAGCGGCTGTGGGATCTGATCATGACCTCGACCTACGATTTCGCCGAGCCCGGTTTCATCCTCATCGATCGCGTCAACGAGATGAACAACAACTGGTGGTGCGAGCAAATTCGCGCGACCAACCCGTGCGGTGAGCAACCATTGCCGCCCTACGGCGCCTGCCTGCTCGGTTCGGTCAACCTCACCAAGTTCGTGCACGATGCATTTTCCGACACCGCCCGCTTCGACTGGGACGAGTACAAGGAAGTGGTGCGGGTGTTCACCCGCATGCTCGACAACGTGGTCGAGGTCAATGGCCTGCCGCTGCAACAGCAGCGCGACGAGATCCAGCGCAAGCGTCGTCACGGCATGGGGTTCCTCGGACTGGGCTCCACGGTCACCCTGCTGGGCATGAAATACGGCTCGCCCGAAAGCTGCGCCTTCACCGAACGGGTGGCCCGCGAGATGGCAGTTGCCGGTTGGGAAATGGCGCTGGAACTGGCACGCGAGAAAGGCCCGGCGCCGATCATGGATGAGGTGTTCACGATCAGCGCGGCGATGCTGCGGCAGCGCCCGGAAATGGTGAGCGATGGCTGGCGGGTGGGCGAAAAAATCAGCGGCAAGGTGCTGCATGCGCGCTACAGCCGTTACATGCAGCGCGTGGCCGAAGTGGCGCCGGAACTGGTCGCGCAGCTGGCCGAGGTAGGTGCGCGTTTCACCCACCACAGCTCGATCGCCCCGACCGGCACCATTTCGCTGAGTCTGGCCAACAACGCCTCCAACGGCATCGAGCCCAGCTTTGCCCATCACTACAGCCGCAACGTGATCCGCGAGGGCAAGAAGAGCAAGGAAAAGATCGAAGTCTTCAGCTACGAGTTGCTCGCCTACCGCACCCTGGTCAACGCCGCGGCGATGCCCTTTGGCGAAGACGACAACACCCGCCTGCCCGACTACTTCATTGCTGCCGATGACGTATCGCCCAGGCAGCATGTCGATATTCAGGCCGCCGCGCAAAAGTGGGTGGACTCGTCCATTTCCAAAACCGCGAACGTGCCCACCGACTACCGCTACGAGGACTTCAAGGACATCTACCGGTACGCCCACGAGCAGGGTCTCAAGGGTTGCACCACCTTCCGCTTCAACCCGGCTGCTTTTCAGGGTGTGCTGGTGAAGGAAACCGACCTGGAAAACACCATCTATCGATTCGAGCTGGAGGATGGCTCGGTGGTCGAAGCGCGTGGCAACGAGGAAGTGGAATACGACGGCGAGTTGCACACCGCCGCCAACTTGTTCGACGCGCTCAAGGAAGGCTACTACGGCAAATTCTGATTGCGCGCAGGTGCGGATTTTTGCCGCGACTGGGAGTAGATTTGACAGTGTGTCGATGACACGCCGGCGCTGGGCGCCAACGCCGGAACTGCAAAATTGATTCGCTCAACGTTCGCCCGATATGAGGAGGGGCCTTATGAGCAATGGCAATGGAGTCACATCCGGACTGTCGCATGATGCGGAGCGCGTAAGCGAGGCTGCCATGCAGGTTGGTAGCGCGGTGGTGCAGCGTGCCGAGACGGTGGTTGCACAAACCAAAGAGGCGGTAAGCACGGCGCGCAAGGCCGTTGCCAAGCGCGCAACGCGTGCGAAGAAGCAGGCGCAGGCAACCGTGAAAAAAGCCAAGGCGGTGGTGAAGCAGGCCGTTGGCAAAGCCAAAAAAGCCGAAGGCAATGCCGAGAAATCGGTGAAGAAGGCGGTTGGCAAAGCCAAGCGGGCTGAGGGTAAAGCCGTCAAGGCGGTGAAGAAAGCCGTAGCCAAGGCCAAAAAGATCGAAGGCAAGGCCGAGAAAGCCGTGAAGAAGGCGGTTGGCAAAGCCAAGCGGGTTGAGGGTAAAGCCGTCAAAGCGGTGAAGAAGGCGGTCGGCAAGGCGCGCAGCGCCGTGCACAAGGCCACCGCCCCGGCCAGGAAGGCCGCCAGGAAAGCCGCACCCGCAAAAAAGGCCGTTGCCAGGAAGACGCCTGCCAAGAAGGCTGCCACAAAGAAAGTAGCGCCGAAGAAAGCGCCGAAGAAAGCAGCTGCCAGCAAGGCACCAGCAAAGAAGGCTGGCAAGGCGCGCTGACGCGGTACCGCCAAACCGTTGAAACGGAAGCCGCGCCGGCACTGGCTGCCAGGCGCGGCGTTCCGACCAATTCCCCGCGACCCAGCCCAGTCGGCGGCTGTGGTCGGTATCACTGCTGCAAGGAGTTCGCCCCCGATGACCGTGAAAATCAACAAGAAGATCAAGAGCTACAGCATCGCCAAGCCGGCGCAGGACGTGCCAGCAACGGCGCACGCCGACGTAGCCGAGCCGTCGGCGTTTGCCAGCGCCGAAGTGATCCAGATGCACGAGCGTCTGGAGCGCCCGCAAGTGTTGGTCGGCTCCACCTACAAGATCAAATCGCCGCTGGTCGAGCACGCGATGTACGTCACCATCAACGACATCGTGCTCAATCCCGGCACCGAACACGAATTGCGGCGCCCGTTCGAGGTGTTCATCAACTCCAAGAACATGGATCACTTCCAGTGGATCGTTGCGCTCACCCGCATCATGTCGGCGGTGTTCCGCAAGGGCGGCGATGTCACCTTCCTGGTCGATGAAATGAAAGCGGTGTTCGACCCGCGCGGCGGCTACTTCAAGGCCGGCGGCCTGTACATGCCATCGATCGTCGCCGAGATCGGCGCGGTGGTGGAAGAACACCTGAAATCGATCGGCCTGATCGTTGATGACGAACTCAGCGACGGCCAGAAGCGCCTGATCGCCGACAAGCGTGCCGCCTACGAATCGCGTTCAAAAAAAAAGCGCGCTGAACCCGCCGCAGCCGCTACCGCAAAGTCGGCTGGCGACGACGTTTCGGTGACCGGCGACGGCACCAGCTTCCCGCCCAGCGCCAGCATGTGCCTGAAGTGCAACACCAAGGCCACGATCATCATGGACGGCTGCGCCACCTGCCTGAACTGCGGCTATTCCAAGTGCGGGTGAGAGGGTCATCCGCAATTCATGACCCGGCGCAAGGTCGGACCTCCGCGTGACACTATTTGACAGCCTAGGCCCTGCATGGTGCCCATCTGCCATCTCCGCCGCGTTGCGGCAAATGGCTGACGACGGGAGTAGTGAGCGAGGCGCGGTGTTCACCCGGCCAGAAGTGGTCACGGCCGTGCTTGATCTTTCGGGTTATTGCAGCGACCGGCCGCTGCATCGTATGCGGCTGCTTGAGCCATCATTTGGCGATGGCGATTTTCTGCTGCCGGCGGTCGAGCGATTGCTGGCGGCGTATCAGCGCAATGTTCCGGATCTGCGTCATTCATTGAGTGATCTTCGCCGTGCCGTGCGCGCGGTGGAGTT
>PFJA01000180.1 GCA_002782905.1 Lysobacterales bacterium CG_4_10_14_3_um_filter_64_11 | reverse complement strand
GGTGCGGCAGGAGCCGCACCGACGTGCGACCCGGCGCAAGGCGTTTTCGGCCCTCTCCGCCCTGAAAAGGGCCTCGCCGGCCGCAGGCCGGTGAAAGCTGCCGCTTCGATCCAACGCACACGCCTCGGCACAACACGGCCCGATCGAGAGGTTCATGGAGAGCGCAGCGAAGCGATCCAGTGTTTTGATTCATATGCAAACATTGGATTGCCGCGTCGCTTCGCTCCTCGCAATGACAGCTAGTCCAGAGCACCCCGGCGCGTTTTTTGCGTACTTTGCGGACCGAATGCTTGTGCTGACCTGCCGTGTTACTCCGGCATGAACCAGTTTTTGGTCATGCGCATCGGCGGGATCGCCAACGACAGCGCCTCGGCGCTCCATTCGCGCAGCTTGTTCGGAGCCAGGCGCATGGCTTCGGTGAGTGGCGCCGGCAACCAGTCGGCGCCAACCCGGCGCAGTTTGCAGACGTTGTCGGCGTAACGGCCAGCGGCCCAGGTACCCGAGACCGCACGCGCGGTGGCGGTAACCAGCGGTTCGATCGGGGTGAACCGCAGCAAAGGCCCGGCCACGGTTTTTGGCAGCCAGGCGCCGATCATCGCCTGCACACCGGCGCGGGTGGCCAGTGGTGTCATCACGCCATGTGATTGGGCAACCGCCAACACGCCATCGAGTTCCCAGCGTGCCGGCTTCAAGCCGTGCAGGGCATAGATGTCGCGCACCAGCTTGGCCTGCACCTTGTCTTCCTTCAGCATTGCCGAACGTCGGCGCAAGGCGCCTGGCAGCAACGGCTTGAGCAACGGCAGCGTATCGAGCACGTAATGCAGGGCGGCGCCCGCGCCAGCCTGGACGGCGGCGGAATGAATCAGGCGATCGGCACTGAGGTCGGCTTGCAGTGCCTGTTCGACCGGTGCCGCTGCTGGCGAAGGCGCTGGTTTGCGGCGCCGTGGCGTGGCCGTGCGCTTGGGCTTGGCGGCAGTGGCCTTGGTGGGACGACGGCGTGGCGGGCTCATTGGCCAAGCTTAGCGCGTGCAGCGGTTAATATGTGCGGGTTTGCGAGAGAACCGCCATGGATTTTGATCGTTACGACCGGGTTCGCCCGATCCGCTGGGATGGCCAGCACTTGCACCTGCTCGACCAACGGGCATTGCCGTTTACCGAGTGCGAAGTGATTTGCGCCGACGCCGACGCGGTTGCGGCGGCCATCCATGCGCTGGTGGTGCGTGGTGCGCCGGCGATCGGCATTGCTGCCGCGTGGGCGGTGGTGATGGCGGGGCGCAGCGTGCAGGCAGGAGACGGCGCAGCGGCGCTGGCGGCAATCGACCCGGTTCTGCAACGCCTTGCGCAGGCGCGGCCAACGGCAGTGAACCTGCGCTGGGCGTTGGCACGCATGCGCGCAGTGCTGGCGCGTGCGGGTGGCGATTGGCAGCAATGCCTGGCCGCCGAAGCCGCTGCGATTGCGAGCGAAGACCTGGCCGCCAACCGCCACATGGGCGCGTTGGGTGCCGCCTTGATCGCGCCGGGGAGTGGTGTCTATACCCATTGCAACACGGGCTCGCTCGCCACCGCTGGCTTTGGCACCGCGCTGGGCGTGATCCGTGCCGGCGTTGCCGGGGCTCGTATCGCACGGGTGTTTGCCGGCGAGACCCGGCCGTGGTTGCAAGGAGCGCGGTTGACCGTGTGGGAGCTGCAACGCGATGGCATCGATGCCACCCTGGTGGCCGATTCGGCCGCCGCATACGTGATGCGAAGCGGGCAGGTGCAGTGGCTGATCGTCGGCGCCGATCGCATCTGCGCCAATGGCGATGTCGCCAACAAGATCGGCACCTACGCGCTGGCGATTGCCGCGCGTTATCACGGCGTGCGGACCATGGTGGTGGCGCCGTCATCGACGGTGGACATGGCGACTGCCGATGGCTCTGGCATCGAAATCGAACTGCGCGATCCGGCCGAATTGCTGTCGTTTGCCGGTCAGCGCACGGTGGCTGCGGGCGTGAAGGCCTGGAACCCGGTGTTCGATGTCACCCCCGCTGCGCTGATCGATGTGCTGGTTACCGAGCGCGGCGTGATCGCGCACCCGGATGTTGCATCGATGGCGCAGGCGTTCGCCTGCAACAGCATCGGCTGAGGCGCGCCAACGGTCATCGCGACCATCGCCTCGGCCGAGCGCGAGAGTTGCTCGCAGCCATGACCGTTTCCCTCACCCCGGCCCTCTCCCAGAGAGAAAGGGTGGGCGGCGTGGTCGCTGCGCGACGTTCGCTCTAACGCCTTGTTTCGGCGCTTGAAACGCACCCTGTTTCAGGGTTCGCCGTGCTACAATTGCCAGCTTATTTGGTGTGCCCGACGTGGCCAGCCCGGCCTCCCGCAGCGTGCACGCAAGTAACTGATAATTATCGGAAAAAATGAATGTCTGAGCTCGCCAAGGAAGTCATCCCGGTCAATCTCGAAGACGAGATGCGCAAGAGCTATCTCGATTACGCGATGAGTGTGATCGTGGGGCGTGCGCTACCCGATGTGCGTGATGGCCTCAAGCCCGTTCACCGCCGCGTGTTGTACGCCATGAGCGAGCTCGGTGCGCACAGCAACAAACCCTATTACAAGTCGGCGCGCATCGTCGGTGATGTGATCGGCAAGTTCCATCCGCACGGCGATACTGCGGTATACGACACCCTGGTGCGCATGGCACAGCCGTTCTCGCTGCGATACCTGCTGGTCGATGGGCAGGGCAACTTCGGTTCGATCGACGGCGACTCGCCCGCTGCAATGCGTTACACCGAGGCGCGCATGTCGCGTCTTGCACACGAGTTGATGGCCGACATCGACAAGGAAACCGTCGATTTTCAGCCCAACTATGATGAAAAGGAGCTTGAACCCACGGTGCTGCCGACGCGGGTGCCGAACCTGCTGGTCAATGGCTCGGCGGGCATTGCGGTGGGCATGGCCACCAACATTCCGCCGCACAACCTAAGCGAGGTGATCGACGCCACCATTGCGCTGATCGCTGACCCGGAAATCAGCATCGATGATTTGATGCAACACATTCCGGGCCCGGATTTCCCGACCGCCGGCATCATCAACGGTTCCGCCGGCATCCATCTGGGCTATCACACCGGCCGTGGCCGGGTGCGCATGCGCGCGCGCGCGCAGATCGAAGTGGACGACCACAGTGGCCGCGAGTCGATCATCGTCTCCGAGTTGCCGTACATGGTGAACAAGGCGCGGTTGATCGAAAAGATCGCCGAGCTTGTGAAGGAAAAGCGGCTGGAAGGTATCTCGGAGTTGCGCGACGAGTCCGACAAGGACGGCATGCGCATCTACATCGAGATCAAGCGCGGCGAGTCGGCCGATGTGGTGCTCAACAACCTGTACGCGCAAACCCAGATGGAAAGCGCGTTTGGCATCAACATGGTGGCGCTGGTCGATGGCCGGCCGCAACTGCTCAACCTCAAGCAGATGCTTGAAGCGTTCGTGCGTCACCGCCGCGAAGTGGTCACCCGGCGCACCATCTTCGAACTGCGCAAGGCGCGTGCCCGCGCCCATATCCTCGAAGGCCTCACGGTTGCGCTGGCCAATATCGACGAGATGATCACTCTGATCAAGACCTCCTCGAACCCGAACGAAGCGCGTGAGCGCATGTTGGCGCGGCGTTGGCAGCCGGGCATGGTCAGTGCCTTGTTGTCGGCCGCGGGTGCCGATGCCTCGCGCCCGGAGGAACTGGCACCCGGCCTTGGCCTGCTCGATGACGGCTACCAGTTGTCGGAAGTGCAGGCGAAGGAAATCCTGGAAATGCGCCTGCACCGCCTTACCGGCCTGGAGCAGGAAAAACTTACCGACGAATACCGCCAGTTGCTGGATACCATTCGCGGCCTGATCGAGATTCTGGAAAGCCCCGAGCGCCTGCTGGATGTGATCCGCAGCGAGCTGAACAACCTCAAGGAAGAGTTTGGCGATGCACGCCGTACCGAGATTCGCCCCAGCGAGGAAGACCTCGACATCCTCGATTTGATTGCGCCAGAGGATGTGGTGGTGACGTTGTCGCACGCCGGTTATGCCAAACGCCAGCCGGCCAGTGCCTACCGCGCGCAGCGCCGTGGCGGCCGTGGCCGTGCCGCCACCTCGGTGAAGGACGAGGATTTCGTCGACAAACTGTGGCTGGTCAATACCCACGACACCCTGCTCACCTTCACCAGTGCCGGCCGCGTGTTCTGGCTCAAGGTCTACCAGATTCCCGATGCCGGCCCGAACGCGCGCGGTCGCCCGATCATCAACTGGATACCGTTGCAGGACGGCGAAAAAGTGCAGGCGGTATTGCCGGTGCGCGAGTTCCCGGATGACCGCTTCGTGTTCTTCAGCACCCGCAATGGCACAGTCAAGAAAACCCCGCTGTCGGATTATTCGCGGCCACGCGCTTCGGGCATCTGGGCGATCGTGCTCGATGACGGCGATGGCCTGGTCGATGTGCAGCTTACCGATGGCGCGCGCGATGTGATGTTGTTCGCATCCAATGGCAAGGGCGTGCGGTTTGCCGAAGACGAAGTGCGTGCCACCGGGCGCGTGTCGCGTGGTGTGCGCGGCATTCGTCTGGCCAAGGGCGAGCAGGTGGTCAGCCAGATCGTGATCGAAAACGATGGCGATATCCTGACCGCTACCGAGCGTGGTTTCGGCAAGCGCACCGCGGTAACCGAATACCCACGCAAGGGCCGTGGCACCCAGGGCGTGATCGCGATCCAGACCAGTGCCCGCAACGGCAAGCTGGTGGGTGCCATTCAGCTTGATGACGCGCAGGAGATCTTGCTGATTTCCGATCGCGGCACGTTGGTGCGCACCCGCGCTTCGGAAGTCTCGCAGGTCGGTCGCAACACCCAGGGTGTTACCCTGATCCGCCTTGGCGAAGGCGAATTGCTGAGCGCGATCGAGCGCCTGGACCCGCTCGATGACGGCGAAGACGGTGATGGCAGCGAGGTGGTGGCTGCAACCGTGGCGCACGTGCCGGTAGCGGATGCGTCAACGCAGGACGGACCGTCGGAATCATGATCGGGCGGTATCGGTGAGCGGTTGAGTTCTGAGAAAAGGGCACCCCGAGTGTCGGATCGTAAAGACAACAAATCGCGCGACCCGATTCGGGTACGCCCAGCCAAAGCGGCCGATGCCGCTGCGATGGCGGCAGTGGCAGGTGCCGCCTACGCCGCGTGGCCGGCGGCGAATATCGCCAACGAGCGCAACTTCGCGCTGCAGATTGCGGCATTCCCCAGCGGTCAGTTCGTTGCGGTTTTCGGCAAAACCGTGATCGGTTATGCCACCAGCCTGATTGCGCAGATCGATCACGACAGCCCGTGGCATAGCCATGCCGAGATGACCGGCTTTGGCACCTTCAGCACGCACGACCCGGCGGGCAATTCGCTTTACGGCGCCGATCTCGCGGTACACCCGGACTGGCAAGGCAAGGGGGTGTCGCAACTGTTGTATCAGGCGCGACGGACCTTGATGAAGCGGCACAACCTCGACCAGATGGTGGCCGGCGGCCGCATTCCGGGTTTTGCCACTTACCGAGGACAACTCACCGCCCAGGAGTACGTCGCCAAGGTGGCAGCCGGCGAACTCCGGGATCCGGCGCTCAATGCCCACCTGCGCGCCGGTTATGCCGTGCACGGAGTCCATTACGGCTACCTGGAGGATCAGGAGAGCCTGGGTTATGCCACCCACCTGGTCATGGCAAATCCGGATTCGCAGCCTCGCAAACGCTTGATTGCGGGCGCGCCGGTGCGCCGTACTGCCCGCCATGTGCGCGTCTGCGCCACCCAGTACGACCAGCGCCGTATCGCCAGTTTCGAGGATTTTGCCGAACAGATCGACTACGTCGCCAACACCGCCGCCAGCTACGACAGCCATTTGTTGTTGTTTCCCGAGTACGTCACCGCGCAACTGTTCTCGAGCTTCGAGCGCGGTATCGAGTTGATCGATGCGGTGGCGCAACTGGCGGCGCTGGAGTCACGTCTGGATGCCTTGTTTCGCGATGTCGCCATGCGTTACAAACTGTTTTTGGCCGCCGGCACCACGCCGGTGCGCAGTGCGCAGGGCATGCGCAACAGTGGGCATCTGTACACCCCCAGCGGTGGTGTCTACACCCAGGAGAAGTTGCACGTCACTCCCGCTGAACGCGAGTTCTGGGGCATTGTGCCGGGCGATGGCATTCGCGTGTTCGAGACGCCGATCGGGCGCATTGCCATCGTGATCTGTTACGACATCGAGTTTCCCGAACTCACCCGCATGCTGGTCGAACACGGTGTCGATATCCTGCTGTGTCCATTTGCCACCGATGAGCGCAAAAGCTATTTGCGGGTGCGTTATTGCGCGCAGGCACGGGCGGTGGAGAACATGGTGTATGTGGTGTTGTCGGGCAACGTCGGCGGTCTGTCGCGCAGCCCCTCGATGTTCATCAACTTCGGGCAGGCGGCGATCTTCACGCCCAGCGACTTCGCATTCCCGATGAATGGCATTGCCGCCGAGGGCGTGGTCAATACCCAGACCGTGGTGATCGCCGACCTCGACCTGGGTGCCCTCGACATCCAGCGCCAATGTGCTTCGGTGCGGCCGTTGCTCGACCGTCGCCACGACCTTTACGAGTTGCGTGCCAAGGTGCCGGTGGAGCACGTCACCGTGGTTTGAGCACCGGCGCATCGGGCAGCATTGGCAATCTCGGCCAGACGATGCGCCAAATCCGCACGCAGCGGCGATCGCGCAAGGCAGCGCGCACACCTCGCCGCACCACAGGCTGCCAGCCGGCCACAACACGGCCGCAACGCCCGCTGCAAGCGATGGCGTCAGGCGGTTCGTCAGTGGTGCACGCGCGCCAGCGCCAGCGTGCCGGCGAACATGAAGGCGGCAGCGAGCGCGAATGCCAGGATCGGCGAAACCAGCGTCCACACCACGCCGAGCGTGGCGCTGGACAGGAACTTGGCAGCACCGTTGACCGCGCCGAGCGCACCGATGCCCAGGGTCAGCGTGTCGCCTGGCACCAGCGCGGCAGTCACGGTGGATTCCAGCGCTTCCTGTACCGCCATGTACAGGCCGGCGGCTGCGAAGATCAGCGCCAGCAGCACGATGCTGTCAACTTCGAACCAAAACGCCAACGCGGTCAAGCCGGCGGTACTCGCGCCGAGTACGTAGCCGGCCAGCAACACCGGCAGGTGGCCGATACGGTCGGCCAGCCAGCCCAGTGGCCACGAGGCCGCGACCTGCACCAGATTGCGCAACACGTACAGCAGGCCCGCCACCTGTGCCGCCTGTACCACGCCCAGCGATGCGCTGAGCAAAGTGGTGGCCGCGAGAATCAGCAAGGCATGCGAAAAATCGCCGATGCCAAACACTGCGACCGCCGCAAGATAGCGCTTGAACTGCGCCGGCATGCCGCGCAGCGTGCCGAAAAATCGCAGCGCACGATTTGGCGTGTGCTGCGGATCGCGCACCAGCACGAGAAACGCGACCACCGCCAGCACCCCCGGGATCAGCGATAACCACAGCACCAGGCGGAATGGCTCGGCACCATCGGACCCGTGCCAACCCTGCGCCAACTCCAGCAGGGCGACGGCGAACAAAGGGCCGAGTACCGCACCCACGGTATCTGCCGCACGATGAAAACCAAACGCACGTCCACGTGTTTGCGGACTGACCGCCTGGATCACGATCGCATCGCGCAACGGGCCGCGCAGGCCCTTGCCGAACCACGACACCACGCGCCCGAACAGGATCAACGGCCAACCCAGTGCCAGAGCGATCAGCGCCTGCCCGAGCGGCGTCAAGCCATAGCCCACCAGCACCAGCAGCTTGCGGTGGCCGAGTTTGTCGGCGATGTAGCCCGACAGCATCTTGGTGAAACTGGCGACTGCATCGGCGATGCCCTCGATCAGGCCGAGCGCCGCCGCCGGAATGCCGAGCACGGCCAGAAACCCGGGCAGGATCACGGTGGTGGTTTCGTAGCAGAAATCACCGAGCGCACTGGTGACGCCGGCCCCCACCACGGTGCGGTTGAACCAGCCGGGTGACTGGTCCGACGGATCGGTGCCTGGGTGTGGTTTGGATGGTGTGCCCAACATCGTAGCGATTGTGCCTGATTGGGCGGAAGATTTTTCGCCCACGGGCGCAGAAAACAGGTTCGGCGGCCGGCTCATGGTCGGCGGCGGGGGTGTGGAGCCGTTGCCGACAGCAAGCCGGTGAGTGCCGAGCAGAAGGCTGCATCAAACACGCTACGTTTCCTGCGCATTGGATGATAAAATTACCGCTGGTGCCCACCTTACTTGCACACGAGTAAAAAAAGGCGTTGCTTCACAGTCACCGAAAACTTCTCTTTGAGCCTCGTCGTCGGGGACTTAAACGTGTGCGCCTGACCCGAAACCGGCGTGGCATTGAGGAAAAGTTTGTCATGACAATCAAAGAACTCGCGTACTCCGCGCAGCAACACGTACAGGCCAGCACCGGAGCCTCTTTCAAGAGAGCCCACATCTACGAGCTGCTGGCTGCTTCCTTTGGCTTCAACTCCCACGCCGCGTTTGGTGTGAATTCCGTACTGACGGAACTACGCCCGAACGATAGGCAGGTAGTTCCGCAAGGCACGCTCATCAACCGACGTTGCATCGAGCTTGGATATCGGCCAGAAACCGCGACGCTCGCGACGTCGGCTCTGGAATCCTTCCTGACAGAGCGGCAAATCGGCGCCGCCAGCATCTCGACATTGATCAGTCGCCTGCGAGGCGAATCGCCCAACCAGGACGACGAGCCCGAATACGACGAGGATGAGCTATTCGACCCTGCCGACGAGGCGTTCGGACCGATCCTTTTGGACGGATTGGATGCTGCAACCAGCAAGGGCAATGCTCTGGCTCACTACGCACTGGCACTGATATACGCTCCTGACGATGAACATGACCCGGACGCTGGAAGTTCCTATTGGTACGAACAGGGGCAGCAGGGACGCGTCCTGACGGGGGTGGAAAAGGAGTGGGCCGAAGCGCATGCGTCTCGTCTGGCCCACGCTGAAAAGTACGCTCACCATTTGAAGGAGGCTGGTCGGCTGGGCCATCAAGATGCACTTCTCGATCTGGCGGAGCGATTTGACGATCCGTCCTTCTTCGAGCAACCAGGTCACGATGTTGATGCTGATCCAGCAGCAGTTGCCGCTATTGCAGAACGCATGGGTCGTCCTGCTGATGCCAGGCATTGGCTGACCCGTGCTGCCGAGAGTGGAGACACGGATGCCATGCTCCAACTCATTGAGGAACACGATCAAGGTGACCTACAGCGATGCTGGACGTGGGCGTATCTCTCGCAGTTGGTCGGAACGGATCTGACCCGGGGCGCGCACTACGCCATCAACGAGGACGGTTCGGACTACGACGATGACGTCGGTGGTCCAGCCTACGTCGCAGGTCGTGACGGGGTAAATATTGAACCGCTTGCTCCGGCGCAAGACGCCGCTGCCAGGCTCGCTGCGCAGAAACTGTTTGAACAGATCGAACAGAACGCACGGTAAGACTGCTGGCTTTGCGCTAGGGACGTTTGCCCCCTCTGGTAGCCAATGCTGCAATCCAACCGCTTGATTCGTCCGCGCGTATCTCTTTGATCTGTATGGGCGTGACCGGTGCCCTTTGCGGACTTCGGGCCAGTTTCAGGGAGCGAGGTCGGAGCGAGAAATGGCCAGGAGAGAGTGGAATGTGGCTCGGAACGGCCGATTCGGGCGCCGGGCGA
>PFJA01000006.1 GCA_002782905.1 Lysobacterales bacterium CG_4_10_14_3_um_filter_64_11 | reverse complement strand
AATTGCACGTCGCCGACCGGCAATTGCCAGACCAGATTGACGCCGGCATTGCGCAGTTGCGCATCCGCCTCGATGCGGCCACCCAAGGTCAGCCGCTTGGCCACGCCGCGCCGATAAAACCCCTGCAGCGCCGGATCGCCGTTGTAGCTGCCGGCAAATGCCTGGGTCCGCGGCAGGCCCAGGCGCAGGCCATAATCGCTCAGGCCCGGCGCGAGCAGGGTGGTGGTGGTGTAGAAGCGCGCAGCGCTGAGATCACGGCGGTTGCCGAAATTGTCGCGCACCACCACCTGCACGTCGGAGCGGCCCGGCGGTACACCGATGTTGTCGAGCGAAAACGGCCCGGGTTGCAACGCGCGGCGCGCGATCAAGGCGCCGTTGGAATAGACCTCGACCGTACCCGGCGACTCCAGCACGCCGGCGACAAATGGTTGTGGAAAGGTGACCAGAAACGGGTCCTGCTCGAACGCCCGTTCGACGCCGATGCCGCCGAGCAGGGCACCACCGCCCAGGGCGTCGGGTGTGACCGCAAACTGGTCGCCGAGTGTCCAGCGTTGCAGGGCGTTGGAGCGGTCGAACTCGAAGCGGCTCAGGCCGCGTTGCCAGCCGCCGGTACGCTGCCAGAGCGCAGTGGAGCGCAAGGCGAGGCTGCCCTTGCCCACACCGCCATCGAGAAATGCGTTGCGCTCGGCGGCTTTGCCCAACGTGGCCGCGTAATTGACGAACGCGGTCAACGGCAGTTGCACGCTATCGGCAGGGCGGCGGGTGCGCAGATTGACTGCCTGCAACGGCAGATTTTCCGCCGCAATGTCGATATCCACGCGCAGAGCGTCGCGATCCAGACGCACGCGGGTGCCGTGGTTGATGGCCTTGGCATCGACAAACAGACGCTCGCCAATCGTCAGCGTGGGCAACGCATCGATGTCGACACCCGCCGCGCGCAACGCCTCGGTTTCGATCAATACCCGGTCCTCGCGCAGCACCACCGCCGCGACGCCCGGGCAGTTGCCATTGACGCACAGGTCGAGCAGCAGGATTTCATCGCCGTCCTGGGCACGCACCATCGCGCTGCTGGCCAGCGCCAGTGCCAGCGTTGCCGCCCTCAGCCGCCGCATTGGCGGTTGGCGGCCACCACCGGCACGCTGACTTCGAGCTTGGCTTCGGCAAACAGCAACGTGATCACCTGCGCGTTGCGGCATACCGTGGCCGGCAACGGCCGCGTCAAACGCAGTTGTGCGCCTACCAGCAGGTATGGCACGCCGAGCGTATCTTCGTGCAGCACCGTGCCTGCGCCATCACGCACGATCAGGCGCGCGTCCTCGGGCGACAGGTAACGGCTGCCGCTGTTGCGCACACCAACCGCAATCCGGTCAGCGCCGAGCACGGGATCGGCCAGTTCCAGCGCCAACTGCGCTTTGCGTACCTGCACGAACACCGGCACGCTCAAGCGGGTGAGCATGGTCACCGCCACGCCTTGGCTACCGAGTTCACCGGGCAACTCCTGCATCTGAATGCGGTAGGCTTCTTCCTGCGCCACGTTGGAACGTAACGTACCGACCCGGATCACGGCCCTGCCGTTGCCGGGCACGGTGACGATCTGCGGGTGCAGAATCAGATCATCGCTGTCTTCCAGCAACCACTGCCCGGCATCATCCATGCGCCAGTGCTGGTAGCTGAGCTCGAACGACACTTCGCGGTCGTCCTCGTTGCCCAGCAGCAGCGTCTGCGCCACCTGCCCCGGCGCCAGATGCACACGGGTGGGCGCCAGCGTGAACTGCGCTGCCAGCGCTGTAAACGGCACGAGCACGCCAGGCGCGGCGAGCAGGGCAAGCACCAGCAAGCGGACACGTGCCGCGATAGCGGCACGCGTTGGGGCAATGAGGTAAGTCACCGCAGCGGATCGTTGCCGGGCGATCAGTTGCCGCCCGGCCTGCACTCAGAATGTCACCGTCACGTTCACGGTATCGGCAAACGCGCCGACGCCGACGTCCTGACCGGCCGGAATGCGGCCATAGGTGCTCAGCGTGGTTGGCGTTGCCACGCTGGTGGCGGTGAAGCTCTGGTCATTGGTGGTAGTGCAGCCCCACACGGTGGTGCGCGCGGCGTCCTGGAAGATGCCATAGCTGAGGAACTCGGTGCCACCGGCCATCCGCCGCAGCGGCGTGGTGCAACTGGAACCGGCAGCCGGACTGGCGCCCTGCTCGATGGCAACGTTGGCGGCGGTGCCCTTGACGCAACGCACCGAAATATCACCGCTGGCATCGAGTGCGGCGGTGTTGTTGGCATCGGCCGGGTCGTAGGTGCCGAACGCGATGTCAGTAGTCGAGGTGACCCGGCAACTGGCGACGACGTTGGCGGTGACCTGGAACGACCCGGTCTGTGGCGACGGGCCGGCCAGCGCGGTGCCGGCGAGCAGCGCCGCAGCGATGGCGGTGAACAGCAGCTTGCCCGTACGGGCAAGGATAATTTGGTTTTTCATGCGATTCTCTCTCAAGGGAATGAAACAGGGTGTGCGGGCTGCGCGCAGCCGATCCCTGGCGGTGCCCGATCCGTCATTGCTCCGCGCACGGGATGACGGGATCAGAACGGTAGCAGAACAGCCGGCGAATTGTCGTTGCGATCACACTCTTGCAATTACAGTTTCGCCAGTGATGTTTCAAATCTGTGAGGGATATCCCGATTTTTGGCTCAAGATTCGAGCGAATCCGCCGATCTTGCGCAGCCCGATCGGTTGACCACGCGCGTCACTTTCCGTCATGCCGCGCCGCGAAAACCGCCGTAGCCCGATCAATCAGGGCCCTGGCCGCGCATCGTGTGCCCTGGTTCACGGTTGCTCCAGCGGCCACTCGCCAGCCATATCGCGTATGTCATTGCAATGTGCGCTAGCGATCACGCTATGTGGGCGACTGCACCCACAGAACCGCAACAACAAAAGCACCGAACGGAGGTTTCGCGATCGGGCACGCATATTTAACGTGTCGCAGCGACTGCAATGGCCCCGAAGACAAACGCCACGGAGCCAGCGATCATGCGTCAACCCACTGTCCGCTTACTGCTTGCAGCAACCCTCACCCTCGCCTCGTTGAGTGTGAATGCAGCAAGCCACGGTCAGTTTTCGGTCGGCGTACAGGTGGTGTCCTCCGCCCCGGCCGATCGCGCATTGCTGGCCAGCGTGCCGGCGCCGGCCACCGCCGCACTGATTCAGGCCAGCCGCACAGCGCGGCACCACGCCTTTCCCGGAACACTGGCGCAGGCCGCCGACTTTTTCCGCGCCACCCTGCCCGGCAATGGCTGGCACCTGGTGCAACTGGGCGGCGACAGCGAGCAAGCGCAACTGCAAGTCTGGGAAAGCGACCAGGGCCGGGTGTTGGTGCGCCTGCAGGCGGCGCTCGGCAATACCTCTGCAACCCGGATCAGCCTCAGCGCCAGCGCCAAAGCGCAGGGCGTGTGACGCGCCCGCAACAGCGAATCACGCAGGCATCGGCGCCGGTCGCCACACGTCCACCGCCAGCTCGGGCTCAAATGGCGGCACATTGCATTCGATCACCTGCTCCGGCGCAATCTGTACCACCGCGCCCACGATGTCGGCAGTGATCGGCAAACGCTGTGCACGACGATCCACCAGCACCGCGGTGAGCACCGCCTCGGGCTCGCGCAGGCGCACAAACTCCAGCACCCGGAACAGCGAGTAGCCCTGGTACAGCACGTCATCGACCACGATCACCTGGCGGCCACGAAAACTGGCGTTGAGTTGTTCCGGGCTGGCGTCCAGGCTGGTATCCGGATGCAGCAGATGCAGATCATCGCTGTAGCGCTTCACCTTCAAGTCCATGCGTGCGATATCCAGGCCCGGATCGAGCGCGCGCATGCGCTGCACCAGCAGATCGGCCAGCGGTGCGCCACGGCGCAATACGCCGATCACCGTGCTCGGCTTGCCGGCCAAGCGCACTACTGCCTGCCGGGCCATCGAATCAAGCAGGGCCAGGGTGCCTTCGCGCTGGTAGAGCCGGAACCTGCCCTCGCTGTCGGCAGTCATCGCCGACCCAGCCATTGCATCAACAAGGCCACGCCAAAACCCCAGGCGCCATTGAGCAGAGCGGCGCCGACCCAGATCTTTGGATCCCAATTGGCGGCGAACGCCATGCCCTTGAGCGGAAACACCACCAGCAGGGCGATCAGGCTGGGCAACAACGCACCCAGCACCACCGCCAGCAACCAGTGCGTGCCGCCACTTTGGCTGCGGATCATCGCCCACAGCAACACCCCCCACAGGCCGCCCCAGAACGCCAGCGAAATCACCGACGGCACACCGAGCGGCGGCACCGGCGTCATGGCAAACGGTGCGCGCGGCACCAACTTGCCAAAATGCAGCAAAGCCAGCATGCCCTGATGAAAGATCAGGGTGGAAAAAAATCCTGCAATAAATGCCCGCAACCAGACCATCGACCCACCCCTCGACCCCATTGGTGCGACGATGCTACTGCATATCGCCCACATCGCGCTCACCCCCAGCGCATCACGTCGTCGGTCGCGAAGACATCGATCATGGCTGCGGCGCTGGCCAGGCCCAGTTCGGCATACACCGCCGGCGGCACGCCGATATCGGCCAGATACAGCTCGCCAAGCAGCGCCCGCGCCGAAGCGGCGAGCAGGCCGAACTTGGGCGCGGCAAGGGTCAGTGTGGCAGCGGCGTTTATCGTCAGCGCGCTGACGCTGCCGTTATCGGGATCAAGCCCAGACGGCATATCCAGCGCCACGATCGGGGACGTGGCGGCATTGGCCTGCCTGATCAACGCCGCGAAAGCAGAACGTGGCGGCCCGCACAGGCGATAACCCAGCAAGCCGTCAAGCATCAGGTCAGCGCCCTCGCCGGGGTGCTCACCGTGCATCAGCGGCACGCCCAGCCGTTGCAGGCTGAGCCATTGCTGCGCCGCTGCCGGGCTCAGCGCGTCCGCTTGTGCCAGCCACACCTGCACCCGTGCGCCGGCACCGTGCAGACGTCGCGCCGCTGCCAGCACGCCACCGCCGTTACCACCCGGGCCGGCCAGCACATGCACGCAGCTCCCGCGCGCGTCGCTTGCCAGAAATCGATCACGCGCCAGCCGCGCCAGATTGCGGCCGGCATTTTCCATCATCTGGATCAGGCCGACCCCATAACCATCGATGGTGCAGGCATCGACCTGCGCCATTTGCGCCGCGCTGACGATGGCGCACGCCGCCCGTTGCCGCGCACCAAGCGTGCTGATCGGGCTCATCGCGACAGGGTCTGGCGCACTTCGCCAAGGTAATTGCCCAACGGCCCGAAGCGGCGCTCGGTAAAATCGATTTCCTCGTCGTTGGCCAGCACGATGGTGCTGCAACGAGTGCCATAATCGGCGCCCACGATGAACGGCGCAGAAAGAAAGCGCTCCCGCTCGATGCCGACCCCGGTATCGGGCAACTCGGCATCACGCGCCTGCTCACGGTCTGCCAACGCCGCAAACAACGGTTCGATCATTGCTGTGCTGCCGTGTTCGTGATCGAGCCAATCTCGCAGGCGCTGCCGCAAACGCAACGCTTTGGGCCACGGGCTGTTGAGGCCGGCGTTGGACAACACATGCACGCCCGGTTGCAGGCGCTGGGTTTCATATTCAGGATGGGTGCCGGCATAGACCAGTTCGGCGCCATCCCAGGCCAGCAGATTGAAGTGTGCGTAGTGCGCCGCACGTGCCGCCAGCTGCTCGCCATAGCCCGCTGCTGAATCGCGCGCAAGCACGAACTCGCTCACCAACTGGCCGCGCGAAGCCGCCGCAGGATCGACCGGCTGCGGCAAGCGCACATTGGTCACTGCCGCCATCCGCCCGCGCGCGGAAGCCAACAACCAGCTACCGCCTTTTTCCAGATCGCGGCCACCGAACACCTGCGCAGCGTCCGGATGAACCGCCGCCGGCGCGGTTGGTCGCGCGTGATATTCGTCGCGATTGGCGATCAGCAGCAACGGATAGCGTGGGTGAACATGCCACGCCAGGGCAATCAGACACATGGGCTGGGTTGATCGCTAAGGAAAGAAGGCGTGATTTTAACCCGGGACTCGGAGCTCGGGAAAAGCGTGAAGCCCTGTGCTCCGCAAAGGACAGCAAAGGCGCAGCACGGCGAATCCCGTCCAATCGCCGAGGAATCAAACGGGGTGGTAGCCCGGGTTGAGGCCACGGGCCGAAACCCGGGATTGTTGACGATCGGCGGATAGCACAATCGTGGATTTCGCCGGCGCGTTGCGCCCCGCGTTTCCCATGCAGCGCCTCACGGCGCGGGTGGAGAACACACATCGCCCAACACGAACTCCGCCGCTGCGCGCGCGTGCAACGCGGTGGTGTCGAACAACGGCAATGGGCTGTCGTCGTGCGCAAGCAGCAGGCCGATTTCGGTGCAGCCCAGAATCACCGCCTGCGCGCCGCGTTGCGCCAGCCGCGCAATGATTTCGACATAGGCACGGCGCGATGCCGGCTCGATCCGACCGCGGCACAACTCATCGAATATCACCCGATGCACACGGTCTTGATCGACCGTATTGGGCACCTGCACGCGCAACCCGTGCGCCTGCAAGCGGTCGCGATAAAACGCTTGTTCCATGGTGAACCGGGTACCGAGCAGGGCAACGTTTTCAATATCGGCAGCAACCACGGCGGCCGCCGTGATATCGACGATATGCAGGAATGGAATATCCACGGCAGCCTCGATTGCCGGCGCCACCTTGTGCATGGTGTTGGTACACAGCAGCAAACCCTCGGCGCCGGCACGCTGCAAGCCCTGCGCGCAGGCAGCCAGAACCACACCGGCCTGATGCCAGTCGCCGGCAGCCTGCAGCGCGGCAATCGCGGCAAATTCGACGCTGTGCAACAACAGCGGCGCCGAGTGCAGACCACCCAGCTGCGCCGCAACGTGGCGATTGATCTGCTGGTAATACGACACGGTGGATTCAAAACTCATGCCGCCGATCAAGCCGATGGTTCGCATGCGCGATGGCACCCGTTCAGGAAGTTTGCTTGCGGTCGATTGCAGCCACCGTCAAGGTGATCGCGGCCAGACCCTGTTGTCGCGACAGCCATCACACTTTGCCAGCATGCCAGCCGAACCACGATCTCGCACCCGTGTTATTTTGCAGCGCGAGGATAATTATTGCGATTCGACGCACCGTTCGGCGCGAACACCGGATTGCGGCAGGGGGATGCATTGAAAACCAGCGACATGCGCAAACGGCTGTCCGGCATCGTCGTCATTATCGCCGTGCTGTGCGCGCTTGCCATTACCGGCTTCATGCAACTGGCCAAGGTGGCGCGATTCCACGAACTGAATGCCCTGCATTTGCAGGCGGCCCATGCCTTGGATCAGCAGATTCGCGCTACCATCGGCGCGCAGCCGAAGATCGATGCATTGCGCCAGAGTGTCACGCAGGTGCGCGCGCAGCCGCTGGCATGTTTACAGGAAGCGGGTGTTTTTGAGCGCTTTGAGATCGCGCTGCTGGGCGGCGAGGTGCTGTTGCGGTTGTGCGAGCGCGATTTGGCGCTCGCTGAGCGCAGCCTCGCCGACTTGGCAGCCTATCAAGCCGGCACCCTGAGTGCGACCGAGCTGATGACGCGAATCACCGCCGCCGCTACCACCTTTCGTGAATATTCCGAGGCCTTCATCGCGCCGGTGGCCGAGCTCGGTCAGCGCCTGGTGCGGCTCATGCTGTACGGCATGCTGCTGGTCGCGGCCGTGGCATTCGTTGTGGTGCTGGGTATCGTGCGGCAGGTGCGCAGTACCATCCAGCGATTGCAAGCCAGCAACCTGTCGCTGGCGCAAAGCGAAGGCCGCAACCGACAACTGGCGTTGTATGACAGCCTCACCGGGCTGCCCAACCGCAGCCTGTTCCTGGATCGCGTCAACCAGGCCATCGCCTTAACCCGGCGCAGCAATACCGCGCTGGCGGTAATGTTCGTCGATCTGGATCGCTTCAAGGACATCAATGATTCGCGCGGCCACGCGGCTGGCGATCAGTTGCTGAAGACCATCTCCGAGCGGCTGCAATCGGTCGTGCGCAGTTCCGATACCGTCGCTCGCCTGGGCGGCGACGAGTTTGCCGTGATCGTCGGCCAGGTGGCCGATCGCAACGACCCGGTACTGGTGGCATTGCGTACGCTCGATGCGGTGTCAAAGCCGCTGCAGATCGATGGCGTCGAGCATCGGATCAGCGCCAGCATCGGCATCACCGTGTGCCCGCAGGACGGCGAGGATGCCGACACGCTGCTGAAAAACGCCGATCTGGCGATGTACGAGACCAAGGCGGCCGGCCGCAACGGCTACCGGTTCTATTCGCAGCAAACCGATGAAACCGCACGCTCGCGCCTGCGTACCGAACAGTTTTTGCGCGCGGCGCTGGCGGCCGATCAGTTGCTGCTGCACTATCACCCGATCGTCGATCTGGGTAACGGGCAGGTCGTCGGTGCCGAAGCGCTGCTGCGCTGGAACCATCCCGAAGATGGCCTGACATTTCCCGACAGCTTCATCACCCTGGCCGAGGAAACCGGGCTGATCTGCGAGATCGGCTATTGGGTACTCGAGCAAGCGCTGGCGCAGTGCCAAGCGTGGCGCCGCCAGCAACCGGCATTCACCATGGCGGTCAACGTGTCGGTGCGGCAGTTGCGCGACCCGCAGTTCGTCGAACATGTCGCCGTGCTGCTTGGCAAATACGCGGTGCCGGCCGCCGCATTGCACGTGGAGATCACCGAAAGCCTGTTCCTTGCTGGCGAAGATCTGGCGCTGAGCACCTTGCACATGCTGGGGGAGCTCGGGGTAACGTTGAGCATCGACGACTTTGGTACCGGCTATTCCTCGTTTGGCTATTTGCGCCAGTTGCCGTTTGGCATCCTCAAGATCGATCGCAGCTTCATCCGCGGCGTACCCGGCAACCCCGACGATGCCGCGATCGCCAGCGCCATCCTGAGCATGGCGCAGTCACTGGGCCTGCGTGTGGTAGCCGAGGGCATCGAGTTCGATGCGCACATGGCGTTTCTGCGCGAGCGGCACTGCCCGTTCGGGCAAGGTTATCTGTTCAGTCTGCCGCTGCCCGCCGAAACGTTCGACCCGGGCGCACGCTATCCGGTAGTCTGATTCACGCGAATAGTCGCTGCATGTCGTGGTCATCGAGTAACCGCCACTGCCCCGCCGCCAGATCGCCCAGGCCGAGTCCGCCGATCGATACCCGGTGCAGGCTGAGCACATGGTTGCCTTGCGCCGCGAACATGCGCCGTACCTGGTGATAGCGGCCTTCGATCATCGCCAGACGCGCATGGCGCGGCCCCAGCACCTGCAACTGCGCGGGCGCAAGCGGGGTGGTTTCCGATTCCAGCAGCAGCGTGCCGCTGGCGAAAATGGCTGCTTCATCGCCGCGCAAATCTTCCGCCAGCGTCGCCTCGTACACCTTCACCAGCCGCGCTTTGGGTGCAATGATCCGATGCAGCAACGCACCATCGTCGGTCATCAACAGCAAGCCGGACGTGTCACGATCCAGCCGCCCGACACACGACAACACCGGGTTGCGCAGGCGAAAACGTGGCGGCAGCCAGTCGTAAACCACTCCACCGGCATCGCGGGTGGAGCAGGTACAGCCAAGCGGCTTGTGCAACATCAGCGCCATGCCCGGCGGCGGGTCCAGCGGTTCATCATCGACCACGATATCGGCCGGGTCGGCACGGTCATCAGGGCCCAGCGTGCTGCCATCGGCGCGCATCACCC
>PFJA01000214.1:8949-9741 GCA_002782905.1 Lysobacterales bacterium CG_4_10_14_3_um_filter_64_11 | reverse complement strand
AGCGTGCGCGATCGCCACGCGCTCCCGTACCCACCCAGCGAAAGGTCAGGTTGATGCGTGGCTCGCTCACGCGCGTGCTGCGCGGCAGGGCATGGCGGTAATTTTGCTGGGTGTCACCGGCCATGATCAGCAGGCTGCCATGCGCCAGCGGCAGGGTCTGCGAACGCGCGCCGGTTTGCTTGCGTTTGAACGCGAAGCGCCGCTCGGCGCCAAGGCTGAGCGAGGCGATAACCGGCCGCGGCCCCAGTTCCGGCTCGTCATCGGCGTGCCAGCCCATGCAATCGCGGCCATTGCGGTACAGGTTTGCCAGCACGCTGTTGAAGTGGGTCTCGGCGGCTTCCTCCACCCGCGTGCGCAGTGCGGCCAGCAACGGCGGCCACGGTTGTGGCGCAAAGCGGGTGCCCGAATAGGTATAGACCGCATCCGCATCGCCAATCCAGCAACTCAGCCGCGGGCTGTCGTGGCAGCGCCCGAACAGGCGAATGCGATGGGTTTGCCATGCGATTTCGCTGCGCAGCGCGGCCAGCAATGCGTCGGCCCGCGTGGGCGGCAACCAGTGCGCGTGGTAGCGCATCTCGGCGTCGGGTAGCGGTAGGTCGAGCCATGCCATGGTGCATGGTAGCGGCTGCTAGAATTGTCGGGTACTCAACAGGAGCCGGCCATGAGCGAACGCGAATCCATGCAATACGATGTGGTCACCGTCGGCGCCGGCCCGGCCGGGCTCGCCTTCGCCATTGCGCTCAAGCAACGCAAACCGGAACTGTCGGTGTGCGTGATCGAAAAAGCCTCCAG
>PFJA01000214.1:0-8923 GCA_002782905.1 Lysobacterales bacterium CG_4_10_14_3_um_filter_64_11 | reverse complement strand
CGGTGATCGAGCCGGGCCCGCTTGATGAACTGCTGCCGGGCTGGCGCGACAACCCGCCTCCGATCTGCGTGCCGGCCGGCAAGGACGAGTTGTGGCTGCTCAGCAAAACCGGCGGCTGGCGGCTGCCGACGCCGCCGACGATGAGCAACCACGGCAATTTCATCGTCAGCCTGGGCGCCATGTGCGCCTGGCTGGCACCGCAGGCGGAAGCGCTGGGCGTGGAAATCTACCCCGGTTTTGCCGCCGCCGAGCCGTTCTACAACGCCGATGGCAGCGTCGGCGGCGTGCGCATCGGCGACATGGGCGTGGCCCGCGATGGTTCGCACAAGCCCAGCTACACCCAAGGCATCGACATCAAGGCCAAGGTCACGGTGCTGGCCGAAGGCGCGCGTGGGCATCTGAGCAAGCAACTGATCAAACGCTTCGATCTGGCCGCCGACAGCGATCCGCAGGGCTATTCGATTGGCATCAAGGAATTGTGGCAGTTGCCGGCCGGGCGCGCCGCGCCGGGTACCATCTTCCACAGCATCGGCTGGCCGGCCGACACCCACACCTACGGCGGCGCCTTCCTGTATCACCTCGACGGCGACCGCGTGGCGCTGGGTTATGTTTCCGGGCTCGACTACAGCGACCCGCTGTATCAGCCCTACGAAGCTTTTCAGCAGTGGAAGGCGCACCCGAAAGTGAAGGGGCTGCTGGACGGCGGCAGCATCCTTTCCGCCGGCGCGCGGGTGATCGTCACCGGTGGTTACCAGAGCCTGCCGAAACTGGAGATGCCCGGTGCGATCCTGATCGGCGACACCGCCGGCCTGCTCAACGTGCCCAAGATCAAGGGCGTGCATCAGGCGCTGCGTTCGGGCTTGCTTGCCGCCGAGCACGTGGCGCAGACGCTGAGTCCGGTCGGTTTCGACGCGCGCCTGCGCGCTTCGCCGATCATGGCCGAACTGAAAACCGTGCGTAACTTCAAGCCCGGCTTCAAGAAGGGCCTGTGGTTCGGCCTGCTCAACTCGGCCTGGGAAACGATCACCGCCGGGCTGTCGCCGTGGACGCTGCGCAACAAGGCTGACTGGAATCGCCTGCACAAGCTCGGCGACTACGCGCCGCCGATGCGCGATTACGTGGAGCGCACGCTGCCGCCGCGCGACCGTCTGGCCGGGGTGTATTTCGCCGCCACCGAGCACGACGAAGACCAGCCGATCCATTTGCAGGTGTCCGACACCTCGATCTGCGTGGATCGTTGCGCCAAAGAGTACGGCAATCCGTGCACCCGCTTCTGCCCGGCCGGGGTCTACGAAATAGTCGACGATGCGCAAGGCAAACGCTTGCAAATCAACGCCGCCAACTGCGTGCATTGCAAAACCTGCGACATCAAGGACCCGTACCAGATCATCAACTGGGTCACCCCCGAGGGCGGCGCCGGCCCGAATTATCAGAATCTGTGAGGGTGGCGCGCGTACGCGCCTTGCGCAGTGCGCGGGGTTTCACCGGCACCCTGTGCCCCGGGTTTCGGCCGCCGGCCTCAACCCGGGCTACCAGGGCGATCGCTTGGTCGTGAGATAATGCACGCATGCTCCGTATTGCCCTCGCCACTGCCGTCGCGGCGTTCACCCTCGACGAAGACATGGACCCGCTGCGGGCGGCCTGCGCGCAGGCCGGGGTAACAGCGCAACGGGTGGCCTGGAACGATCCCACCGTCAGTTGGCAACGCTTTGATGCGGTGCTGCTGCGCTCGACCTGGGACTACACCGATCAGTTGCCGGCGTTTCTGCAATGGTGCGAGCGGGTTTCGGCGCAGACGCAACTGATCAACCCGCTCGACGTGGTGCGCTGGAACACCGACAAGCGCTATCTGGGCGAACTGGCGCGCGCCGGCGTGCCGGTGATCGAAACCCATTATCTGAGCCTGGCCGATGCACCCGACGATTTCCCGGGGTTCGCCGAGTTCGTGCTCAAGCCCACGGTGGGTGCGGGTTCGCGCGGCGCGCGGCGCTTCGTTGCCGACGAGCGCGAGCAAGCCGTGGCACATGCGTCGGCGTTGCAGACGCAGGGCCACGAGGTGATGGTGCAGCCGTATCTGGCACAAGTGGACAGCGCCGGCGAAACCGCATTGCTGTATTTCGCTGGTGCATTCAGCCACGCGATCCGCAAGGGCCCGCTGTTGCCACGCGGCAGCGCGGCGACACGCGCGCTGTTTGCGCCGGAACAGATCAGCGCACGGCAACCCAGCGACGCCGAACTGGCGGTTGCCGAACGCGTGCTCGATGCCCTGCCCTTCGCGCGGCCGTTGTATGCGCGGGTCGATTTGCTGCCTTCGCCCGATGGCCCGCGCCTGCTGGAGCTGGAACTGACCGAGCCCTCGCTGTTCTTTGATACCGCCGCCGGTGCCGCACCGCGCTTTGTCGCGGCATTGTGCGACGCAATTTCAACCGACATACTGCACCGTACGGCAACGACAGGGTAAAATGATTCGGATCGTGTGATCCGGCAGCGATGCCGTTCTGTTGTGAGCCGTGGTGCTGTCGTCACCCCAGCGAAAGCGGGAGCCCCTGTTGGATGGCGCTAGCGTTGGCGTTGTAGGTCGGCTCAAGCGCCGCAGGCGGGGAGCCGACACCGTCGCAGTACACATGTCGGCTCCAGCGCTGCGCGCTTTGAGCCGACCTACGTATCCTTGATTCAGCGCCACGCGGGCTCGTGTTGGCGTTCCCCGGCAAATCCGGAACAACTTGGCAGCACGGCCCGGTGGCATCGATCACAACCCGTATTTTGTCGCACAAGGAAACCACAACCCCATGAAGATTCTGGTCGGATACAAGCGTGTGGTGGACTACAACGTCCGCATTCAGGTGAAACCCGATGGCAGCGGCGTAATCACTGATGGTGTCAAGCTCTCCGCCAATCCGTTCGATGACATCGCCTTGGAAGAAGCCCTGCGCCTGCGCGAAAAAGGCGTCGCCAGCGAGGTCGTGGTGGTGGCGATCGGCCCTGGCGATCTCACCGCGCACATCCGCAACGGCTTGGCGATGGGCGCCAATCGAGCCATCCACATTGTCACCGACCAGCCGATCGAGCCGCTGGCTGCCGCGCGCGTGCTGCACAAGCTGGCGGAAAAGGAACAACCGGGGCTGGTGCTGGTCGGCAAGCAGGCGATCGATGATGATGCCAACCAGACCGGGCAGATGCTGGCCACGCTGTGGGGCCGGCCGCAGGCCACCTTCGCCGGCAAAGTGGACGTTGCCGGCACCGTGGCCACGGTGGTGCGCGAGGTCGATGCCGGCCTGGAAACGCTGGAAGTGGACCTGCCAGCGGTGATCAGCGTCGATCTGCGGCTGAACGAGCCGCGCTTCATCAAGCTGCCCGACATCATGAAGGCCAAGAGCAAGCCGATCGAAACCATCGCCATCGCCGATCTGGGTGTGGACGTGAGCGCGCAATTGCAGATCAGCCATTACGCGCCGCCGCCCAAGCGCAGCCGCGGGGTGATGGTGAAAGACGTGACCGAACTGGTTGCCACTCTCAAGACCAAGGGCCTGCTGTAAGGGGTCCTCTGAGCAAGCCGTCACCCCAGCGGAAGCTGGGGCCATGCTGATGTTTGCAATGGATTCCGGCTTTCGCTGGAATGACGAAAACCGACTTTTTGAGAGTGCCCCAAGTGAGGCAAATGCGGCCTCACACGCGCACCCACTGAACCGAACCTGCCCGGCCCGAGCCAGCACCATTGAAAGGAACACATCATGAGCAAAGTCCTGATCGTTGCCGAACACCACGACGGCCATCTCAACGCCGCCACCGCACGCTGCGTCAGCGCGGCGCTGGCGCTGAAAGCGCAATCCATCGATGTGCTGGTGCTGTCTGACGCACCGGATGCAGTGGCCGCGCAGGCGGCGAAACTCGACGGCATCAGCCGCGTGCTGAGCATCGCCAATGCCGCCAACGCCGCGCCGATTGCGCAAGTGCTGGCGCCGCAGGTGGCCAAGGCCGCCGACGGCTACAGCCATGTGTTCGCGCCATCCACCACCTTCGGCAAGGATCTGCTGCCCTGCGTTGCGGCGCTGCTCGGGGTGGCGCAGATCAGCGATGTGATGGCGGTGGAATCCAGCCACGTGTTCCAGCGCCCGATCTATGCCGGCAACGCCATCATCACGGTGCAGGCACCGGCCGATCGCACCGTGGTTGCCACCATTCGCACCGCCTCGTGGCCGGCGGTGGCTGCGGGCGGCAACGCGCCGGTGGAACCGCTGACGGTAGCAGCCACCCTGCCCAGCCATACCCGCTACCTGGGCTTGCAGGCCGGCAGCAGCGACCGCCCCGACCTGCAAAGCGCCAGCAAGGTGATTTCCGGCGGCCGCGGCGTCGGCTCGGCGGAAAACTTCGCCATCATCTACGCTCTGGCCGACAAGATCGGCGCCGCGGTGGGCGCCTCGCGTGCCGCAGTTGATGCCGGCTATGTGCCGAACGAATTGCAGGTCGGCCAGACCGGCAAGATCATTGCCCCCGAGTTGTACGTGGCGATCGGTATTTCCGGTGCGATTCAGCACCTTACCGGGATCAAGGACGCCGGAACCATCGTCGCGATCAACAAGGATGCGGAAGCACCGATCTTTGAAATCGCCGACATCGGCCTGGTCGGCGATTTGTTCAAGATCGTGCCGGAGCTGGAACAGGCGCTGTAAACGGCTGGGCCTGCGCGGCAACGCCACCGCGTTGTCGCGCCATTCACGCAAAATCCGTCACGGTGCCCAATGGCACTTCCTCAAGCCAGAACATCCTTGGCTCGTCATGCCAGCGAAAGCTGGAATCCAGTGACTTCAAGAGGTTGAGCAAGAGCGAGGCGCTGGATGCCAGCTTTCGCTGGCATGACGACAAAGTAAGTGCCATTGGCCCCTGTGCCGCTTGCGGCAGCGGTTTGCGTTGGTATGGGGGTGGCCATTGGTCATTGGTACACGTTTGCCACCCGCCGCGCCGGCTTACACTTCGGAGTCACCCACGATGCCGCTCAGGAATCCCAAACCGATGGAACAGCCGATCTGGAGCCCCAGCGAGGAGCGTATCGAGCGCGCCAACCTGGTGCGTTTCATGCGCTTTGTGCGCGCCGAGTTGGGCGATAACGGCGACCTGAACCGGCACGCGGCGCTGTACGAGTTTTCGATCCGTCAGCCCGAGCGGTTCTGGACCCTGGTCTGGGATTTTTGCGGCATCAAGGCCAGCGGTGAACGCGAACCGGTGTTGCTCGATGCCGATCGGATGCCCGGCGCGCGCTGGTTTCCGAACGTGCGGCTGAACTTCGCACAGAACCTGCTGCGCTTCGACGACGAGCGGGTGGCACTGCTGTTTCGCGGCGAAGACGGCCGCAGCGAGCGCATCAGTTACGGCGAACTGCGGCAACGGGTGGCGGCATTGTCCGCCGCGCTGCGCGCCAGTGGCGTCGGCATGGGCGACCGGGTGGCCGGCTTCATGCCCAACATCCCGGAAACCGTGATCGCCATGCTCGCCAGCGCCACGCTGGGTGCGGTGTGGTCGTCGTGCTCGCCGGATTTCGGCGTCAATGGCGTGCTCGATCGCTTCGGCCAGATTCAGCCCAAGGTGCTGTTTACCGCCGCCAGCTACCAGTACGGCGGCAAGCACTTCGATTGCCTCGACAAGATCGCCCAGGTGGCGGCACACATCGCCAGCATCGAACGCGTGATTGTGGTGCCCTATAGCGAGCGCCCGGCCAACATCAGCGCGGTGCGTGGTGGCGTGCATCTGGCCGAGTTTGTCGCTGGCCACGCCGATGCGCCGCTGGAGTTCACCGCCACGCCGTTCAATCACCCGCTGTACATCATGTATTCCTCGGGTACCACCGGCGTGCCCAAGTGCATCGTCCATGGCGCCGGCGGCACCTTGTTGCAGCACCTCAAGGAACTGGTGCTGCACACCGACCTCAAGCGCGATGACCGCATTTTCTACTACACCACCTGCGGCTGGATGATGTGGAACTGGCTGGTGTCGAGCCTGGCGGTGGGCGCCACCGTGGTGCTGTACGACGGCAACCCGTCGTGGCCCGGCCCCAGCGCGCTGTGGGATCTGATCGACGAGTTCGGCATCAGCATCTTCGGCACCAGCGCCAAGTGGATCAGCGCGGTGGAAAAAGCCGGCGTGAAGCCGCGCGAAAGCCACAAGCTGCTATCGCTCAAGACCATCCTCTCCACCGGCTCGCCACTGGCGCCGGAGAGCTACGACTACGTCTACCGCGAGGTCAAGGATCAGGTGATGCTGGCCTCGATCTCGGGCGGCACCGACATCGTCAGTTGTTTCGCGCTGGGCTCGCCGCTGTTGCCGGTGTATCGCGGCGAACTACAGTGCCGCGGCCTTGGCATGAAAGTGGCCGTGCTCAACGACGCCGGCGAACCGGTGGTGGATGAAACCGGCGAACTGTCGTGCCTGGCGCCGTTCCCGTCGATGCCGGTCGGCTTCTGGAACGACCCCGACGGCAGCAAGTACCACGCCGCCTATTTCGAAACCCACGCCAACGTCTGGTGCCATGGCGATTACGCGCGCCTCACCGCGCACGGCGGCGTGGTGATCTACGGCCGCTCCGACGCCACCCTCAACCCCGGTGGCGTACGCATCGGCACCGCTGAAATCTACCGCCAAGTCGAGCAATTGCCGGAAGTGCTGGAAAGCCTGTGCATCGGCCAGGACTGGGACGGCGACGTGCGCGTGGTGCTGTTCGTGCGCCTGCGCGAGGGCTTGGCACTCGACGATGCCCTGCGCGATCGCATCCGCCACCAGATTCGCGCCAATACCACCCCGCGCCATGTGCCGGCCAAGATCATCCAGGTGCCCGACCTGCCGCGCACCCTCTCCGGCAAGATCGTCGAACTGGCGGTGCGCAACGTCGTCCACGGCCGCCCGGTGAAGAACACCGACGCACTGGCCAACCCACAGGCGCTGGCGCATTTTCGCGATGTGGCGGAGCTGGCGAGCGACTGACGGCGGACTTGGAAAACCGCACCAGCAATCGTTTACCCTAAATTGTTCAGCCACCACCCAAAGACGTGTGCGTTCCCGAACGCTTCGCATTGGCAATGGCTGCATCCGGAAAGGCTCGATCCAGCGCAGGGTGTAGCGGCTGCCGCGGCACGTTAGCAATGTCGTAGCCCAGGAACGCCAGGAGGAATTGCAACCCGCTCACTACCGACACCGTGGCAATCATGATTGTGCCGACCGGCGTCGCCTGCCCGATCTGGTTCGCATGCCACCAGTGCCAGCCACCGAATACCGAGCCAAAACCGAGCAGCATGATTGCTGCAACCAGTTCGAGCGAAGCAATGGATAGATCGCGCAGAAAATAATTGTAGACAATGCGCTTGGCCGAATTCCTGAGATGTTTCAGCGCGAACTCGCCGAGCACTTTCGACGCTTTCAGGTTGCTCACCTCGTCCCCGTAACGGGCGTCCATGGGCACATCCACCACCGTCGCGCGCAGGGTGTTCAATCGGAACAGGATGTCGGTCTCGAAGAAATAGCGATTGCTGATCGACTCCAGCGGTAGGCGTGCGGCCACCGCCGCATGGATGGCGGTGTACCCGTTGGTCGGATCGAAGATGTTCCAATAGCCGGCCGACGCCTTGGCCATGAAGCTCAGCCCGAGGTTGCCGACACGACGCGCCAAGGGCATGGCCTTGAGCTGACGCAGATCCCAAAAGCGGTTGCCCTTGGTGTAATCCGCATCGCCGCGCACTATCGGGGCCACAATACTTGGCAACAGCGCCGGATCCATCTGACCATCGCCGTCAATCTTGACGATAACCTGGGCACCGTCGGCGATGGCACGCCGATAACCGGATTTGACCGCGCCACCCACCCCTTGGTTGCTCGCGTGTCGAATCACGCGGACGCGTGGATCAGCCACGTTTTGCTCGATCCAGTCGCCGCTGTGTTCCGGGCACGCATCGTCGATGCAATAGATGGCATCGACCTCGGAGCCGATCGCGGCAATGACCCGCGCCACATGGCGCACAACCTGGAAACAGGGGATCACCACGGCGATACCGGTCGTCCAACGCACCTTGTTGTCCATTGGCGTTTTCCAGTAATTGCAGGGAGCGTAGGGCGCTGGCATCGATCGAGTCCAACGCAATCAACGCGACAATCCGTGGCAACAGGTTGCGCACGGCGAAATGCACGCCCGAGGTGGTAATGATAACGCCAATGCGCCAGGCCACCCATCATCGCGGTAGCTGCCACGCGATCGCCCGGCAGGGTATCGCCTGACAATCCGGTGCCTGGAGGCCCCTCATTGATCGATCACGACTGTCTGCTGAACAGCGGCGCGGCTGACGCGCACCCGGGCCAGCGCCACGCCGAGGCCGCGCGATTCGCCCGGGTGCCGCACCACCTTCGCAGCAAACACAATGCGATCTCCCGGCGCGCTGGGACTCAATTCCACCCGATACTCCTGGCCGCTGTCACCCAAGCGGATATCCTTGACTGCATCGCCCAACCCAACCCGAAGTGCAAAATTGGGATGATCCGCCACTTGCCAGGCAAAGAATTCGAGCACCACCGGGCCGCTGACCCGGACTGGCAACTCGACGGATGCCGTCTCAATCCGGCTCCAACTGCCCCACTGTTCGGCATCGTTGAATCCGTGCAGAAGCGCCGGCATGCCCGCATAACCGGTATCGATTGCAAGCGGGCTGCCATCCCAGTCGCTTTTGGCTTCGATCAGCGGCCACTGATAGGTGGCGTCAAGTAGTACCAGGCGCAGATTGTCGAAATCCAATTCCGCGCTCCCTGCAATATCCACCGCCATCGAACGCGGAACGACGATCCAGTGCACACCATCGGGAACGTCCGTTGGCCCGAGCGTGGCTCCGCCCGCAAACGTGCGTACGTATTGCGGCGAATCCAGCGCCATCAACAAGGTCGACGTCTCGCC
>PFJA01000068.1 GCA_002782905.1 Lysobacterales bacterium CG_4_10_14_3_um_filter_64_11 | reverse complement strand
GGCGCACAGGCAGCCAGCCAATAGTCGAACGCGCATGAGCAATCTCCAGAATCCATTGAATCGGCGATCATGCCCGCGTGACCGGCAAAAGTCATGGTCCGCGGCAAAGGGGGTTGCATTGCATTGCCGCGCCGGTCCGTAGCCGGCTATGCTGGTGCGGTCAATGGCTGCACTGGATCGGCTCATGCGCAAGCGTCTCGTTGCTGCCAACTGGAAGTTGAACGGAAGCCGGCAGTTTGCGGTGGAATTGCTCGATACGCTGCTGGCGGCTGGCTGGCCGGCAACGGTCGATCTGGCGATCTTTCCGCCGTTGCCATACCTTGCGCAACTGATCGAGCGCTACCGTGACAGCGGCTTGCGTTTTGGTGCGCAGGATGTCAGCCCGCATCAGCACGGTGCCTACACCGGCGAGGTGTCGGCGGCGATGCTGGCCGATATCGGCTGCCAGTACGTGCTGGTCGGCCACTCCGAGCGGCGCGAGTACCACGCCGAGAGCGATGCGCTGATCGCAGAAAAAATGCTGGCGGCCAGGGACGCCGGCCTGGTTGCGGTGTTGTGCGTGGGAGAAACCTTGCATCAGCGCGAAGCCGGGCAGACGCAGTGGGCGCTGGAGCGGCAGCTCGCGCCGGTGTTCGAGCTGCTTGGCGAACGCGCCCTGGATACGGCGGTAATTGCGTATGAGCCGCGCTGGGCGATTGGTACCGGCCGCGCCGCCAGCCCCGAGCAGGTGCAGGAAGTTCATGCCTTCATCCGTGGCGAAGTGCGTGCCCGGGATGCTAGAATTGCGGATTGCCTGCCGATTGTTTATGGCGGCAGTGTCAAACCGGGCAACGCAACCGCCTTGTTCACGCTGGCGGATGTCGATGGCGGTTTGATTGGTGGCGCTTCGTTGGTTGCGCCGGATTTTCTTGCCATCGCTGCGGCGGCGGCACCTTGAGCACAGGTCATGATTCTCAAACTTGTCAATATTCTGCACGTGTTGCTCGCCATGGCGATGATCGCGCTCATTCTTCTGCAGCGCGGTGCCGGTGCTGCCGCGGGCTCCGGCTTCGGTGCCGGTGCCTCGGGCACGGTGTTCGGTTCCACCGGCGCATCCAATTTCATGTCCAAGTCCACCAAGTGGCTGGCGGCGGCGTTCTTTGCGTTGAGTCTGGGCATGGCGGTCTACGCCAGCCGTTCGGCCAGCCGTCCGGTTGCCGATGATCTGGGGGTGATGGGCGCGGCAACACCGAGCGCGCTGGTGCAGCCGGCAGCGAGTGGCGAGGTGCCGACCGCACCGGACGCCGAACCAGCGGTGTCATCGTCGGCAGTGCCAGCGGTGCCGGCGGATGAGCAAACCGATGCTGCGCCAATTGACAAGGATCAAGAAAAAAAATGACGCGCTGATACAATGGCGCGGCTGGTTCGCTGGCTGAGTTGAAACACGTTGCCCAGGTGGCGGAATTGGTAGACGCACTACCTTGAGGTGGTAGCGACTTAGGTCGTGGGGGTTCGAGTCCCCCCTTGGGCACCACACATGTTGCGCTGTTCGTGTCGCCGTGCGAGCAGTGCCCCAACGCGCTTGATGCGCGGCTGCGAGGTTTATCGTGCTGGGCGAATATCTGCCGGTTCTCCTGTTCATGGTCGTCGGCGCTGGCTTTGGTATTGCGCTGTTGGTGGTCGGTTGGTTGCTGGGGCCAAAACGCCCGGACGCAGAAAAGCTCTCGCCATACGAGTGCGGTTTCGAAGCCTTCGAGGACGCGCGCATGAAGTTCGATGTGCGCTACTACCTCGTCGCCATCTTGTTCATCATCTTCGATCTCGAAATTGCCTTTCTATTTCCGTGGGCGGTGGTCTACCGCGAAATCGGCATGACCGCAATTCTGGCGATGACCGTATTCCTCGGCATCCTGGTGGTCGGGTTCATTTACGAATGGAAGAAGGGCGCGCTGGAATGGGAGTGAAGGAGTTCTTTCATAACCCCGAGCCGCTCGGCCGGGTGGACGACATCCTGCGTCCGGAAGGTGACAACCCGCTGGTGCAGCACGGGTTTGCGGTTACCTCGGTGGATACCTTGATCAACTGGGCGCGCACCGGCTCGATGTGGCCAATGACCTTTGGCTTGGCCTGTTGCGCGGTGGAAATGATGCATGCCGGCGCCTCGCGCCTGGATCTGGATCGTTATG
>PFJA01000136.1 GCA_002782905.1 Lysobacterales bacterium CG_4_10_14_3_um_filter_64_11 | reverse complement strand
TGCACATAGGCATTGAGTTTGTCGTCGTCGTAGCTGACCACAAACTTCTGCAGCAGCGGCATGGGCTTGTTGTTGCCGGTTTCGCCGAGCAGCATGGTGATGCGCTTTTCCAACGCCAGCGGGTCTACCGGATGGCTAAAGCGCACCTGCGCGATGGCTTTCTTCAGCGTCGCGTCCTGCGGGTCCTGATAAAACTCGGTCTGGGTGATTTGCGCGGTGAATGGCGCGCTGTCGAACGCGAACGCGTCATCCGCCATCCGCACCTGCGGCGCAAACACCAGCGCGGTGTCGAAGCGCACCGTGAAGTGCTGGCCCACCGGCCAATCGTCGTGCGGCCGGAAGATCAGTTCAGAATCGCTGCTGAAGGTCCAGCTACCGGCCAGTTCCGGCCGCATCTGGATGCCGGCCGTCACTGGCTTGCCGACCAGCGCCAACACCGCTGCCGAAGCGGAGAAGCTCACTCGCAACGGATGCACCACGATCGGGGCGGTGCTGTAGTCGGTGAGGCCGGGCGCAGCCACCTGCAACGTCACCGCCACCGGCTCCGGCGGCCTGGGCTGCGCTTGCCACCAGCGGTAGCCGAGCGACCCGATCGCCACCACCGCCAGCAGCGACGCCACGATGCCGGCGTAGCGTCGCGGCCGCGCGCGCACGGCTGCCGCCGCCGACGCGAGACTGCGCTGCACCGGCGGCAACCAAGCAGGGGCCTGCCAATCGACCCGCCCGACGATCAGCGCCAGCCCGCCAGCAACAAACCGGATCACCGCCAGCAGCAATGCCGCCAACGCCATCACCGCCGCCCGCACGATATCCATCAGACAATCCCCTGTCAGCAAACCCTGCTGGCATTACAGCACACCACCGACCCGCACTTGTGGCGTTTTGCGGGCAGCAAAAGGCAGTGCGGCACGTTGCGAATCGATTGCTGGCCGCGATGGCTGCGGGTAAGGTGACAGCCATTGGATAGCGCAGGAGCAACGCGATGAGCGACAACCCCTACACCCCACCGAAAATCTGGCAGTGGGATAGCGCCAGTGGCGGCAAGTTCGCCAGCATCAACCGCCCGATTGCCGGTGCCACCCACGACAAGGCGTTGCCGCTGGGAAAACACCCGTTGCAGTTGTATTCGCTGGCCACGCCCAACGGCGTCAAGGTCACCATCCTGCTGGAGGAATTGCTGGCATTGGGTTTTGCCGGCGCCGAGTACGACGCGCACCTGATTCAGATCATGGACGGCGATCAATTCAGCAGCGGCTTCGTCGGCGTCAACCCCAATTCCAAGATCCCGGCCTTGCTCGATCAAAGTGCCAGCCCGCCGATCCGCGTGTTCGAGTCGGGTGCGATATTGCTGTATCTGGCCGAAAAGTTTGGCGCGTTTATCCCGACCGCCATCGCCAAGCGCGCCGAATGCCTGTCATGGCTGTTCTGGCAAATGGGCAGCGCGCCGATGCTCGGCGGCGGCTTCGGCCATTTCTACGCCTACGCACCGCAGAAGTACGAATACCCGATCAATCGCTACGCGATGGAAGTCAAACGCCAGCTCGACGTGCTCGATCGGCAACTGGCCGTGCATCCCTACATCGCCGGTGATGACTACACCATCGCCGACATGGCGATCTGGCCGTGGTATGGCGCCGTGGTCAACAACACGGTCTACGAGGCCGCCGAGTTCCTCGAAGCGCACACCTACAAAAATGTGCGGCGTTGGACCGACCTGATCGGGCAACGGCCGGCGGTAAAGCGCGGGCGGATGGTGAACCGCGCCTGGGGCGAACCCAGCGAGCAATTGCGCGAACGCCACGATGCCAGCGATTTCGAAACCCGCACCCAGGACAAGCTCGACGCAGCACAAGGCGCCCACCAAGACCCCTGACAAATCCTGCCTTGCCGGCGCAGCGCATTGTTTCAGGCCAAGCCGGAACCGATCAAAGCCGATTCCTCAGCACACCCCAATCGATGGAGTCCGACATGACCTCGCCGCGTGGTGTTGTCCGTTCGAAGCCGCTTCTCGTCTAGCAGTCTGTCGGACTTGACGCTGATCTACTGCACAAAAGCCGAGATCGGTCAGATTTTCCGCTTTTTGTTGTTAAAGGGAACTGCCATTCGCCTCGAAAAAAAGCGAAAAATCTGCCTCCAACCGGCTTTCCCTCGCTACGATCGGTCAAGCCCGACAGGCTGCCAGGGATGCGCTGAATGCTGGATTGCTTGGCTGCGCTCGCAATGACGCAAGATGTGGCTTATTCAGAGGTTGCCCAGAGACGCAATGCAGCACCGTCCAGATTAACCGTGGCGCGGTATGAACCGCGACTCGGTTGCACCCACCCGCGACGTTGACCGCCGCTATACAGGAACCCGCCGATGACGCCCTGCACTGTCCCCCGCCGCATTGCCGCCGCGCTGTTGCTCGCAGCCTCGTCGCTGTTCGCCAGCTACACACACGCCGCGCAGCCGGTCACCCCAATGACCCCCGACATCGCGCCGGCCTATGACCCGATCCGGCCGCAGGCGGACTTCATCAAACGCGTCACGATGATCCCGATGCGCGATGGGGTGAAGCTGTACACGGTGATCTTCATCAAAAAGGGCGTGAAGGATCAACCGATCCTGCTGTCGCGCACACCGTACGATGCAAAGGGCACGACCGAACGCACCGCGAGTCAGGTGTTGACCGAGGTGCTGCCGGCGATGGACGCGGTGTTCGTCGATGACGGCTATATCCGCGTGTATCAGGACATTCGCGGCATGCACGGCTCCGAGGGCGAGTTTGTGATGAACCGGCCGCTGGCCGGACCGCTGAACCCGACCGGGATCGACGAGTCCAGCGATGCCTACGACAGCATCGACTGGCTGGTTAAGCATGTGCCCGAGAGCAATGGCAAGGTCGGCATCATCGGCTCCAGCTATCTGGGCTTCACCACCTTGATGGCGGAGATCAATCCGCATCCGGCACTCAAGGCCGCGGCGCCGCAAAGCCCAATGGTGGACGGCTGGATCGGTGACGACTGGTTCCACAACGGAGCCTTCCGCAACCCCAGCATCGACTATGCGGTGGAGATGAGCGCCGACAAGGGCAAGGGCGCACCGCCGCCAGTCGGGGTCGGCGATCAGTACACGCGTTATCTGCAAGCGGGTTCCAGTGGCGACTACATCCGCCAGTGGGGGCTTGATCGCTTCCCGTTCCTGCAAAAGCTGATGCAAAACCCTTCCTACACCGCGTTCTGGTCACAGCAAGCGGTGGATACGCTGATGGCGGCACGACCGCTGACGGTGCCGACGATGCTGATCGTTGGCCAGTGGGATCAGGAGGATTCCTACGGCACGCCGGCGGTGTATCGCGCGCTGGAACCCAAGGACATAAACAACGACAGGGTGTCGCTGGTGATCGGCCCGTGGCGCCATTCCGGGGTCAATCACTACGGCTACGACCTCGGCGCGCTGACCTTCACCGGTGATACCGCCGAAGCATTTCGCCGTGACTATCTCAAGCCTTTCTTCGATCACTACCTGAAGGGCGCACCGGACCCGCACACGCCGCCGGTGCTCACCTATGCCACCGGCAGCAACCGCTGGGAGAGATCGCCGCGCTGGCCGATGGGCACACCCACTCCGCTCTATCTGACGGCGGATTTCGGCGCATCGTTCACCGCGCCGGACAGCGCCGGCCACGACGACTATGTTTCCGATCCGGCCAAACCGGTGCCATTCATCCCGCGCCCGATTGACACCTCCGACGGCAGCCAGTGGAAGCCATGGCTGGTGCACGACCAACGCTTCGTCTCTGATCGCCCCGACGTACTGGTGTACCAGAGCGCGCCGCTCGAGGCGCCGGTGCACATCATGGGCGCACCCGGCGTGGAGCTGTTCGCCGCCACCAGTGGCGGCGACAGCGATTGGGTGGTGAAACTGATCGACGTGTATCCGGACAGCTCGCCAGAACCCGCGGTGCAAGGCTCAAAACCCGGCATGGCCGGCTTCGAACTGCCGGTGGGCATCGAGATCTTCCGCGGCCGCTACGTGCACGGCTTCGACAATCCACAGCCGCTGACACCGGGCAAGATCGAGGAATACCGCTTCGAGCTGCCGCACGTCGATCATGTTTTCCTGCCTGGACATCGCATCGGCGTGCAGGTGCAGTCCAGCCTGTTTCCGCTGTACGACCGCAACCCGCAAACTTGGGTCGACAACATCTTCAATGCCCAGCGCGGCGACTATCGGCCGGCCAAGCAGAGCATCCAGCGCGGGCCGGGACAGGCCAGCAGAGTGATGTTGCCGGTGGTGAAGTAGACTGCGGACTTGGCATGATGCGCGTGGCCGCGCGCTTCATCCCATATCCACTTGGCACAATGGAGGTCATGGTGGAATTCGATAAAGCGAAGTACCAAGCGAGGAAGCTGCCACACCCGCCACTGCTTCACTGGGTGCTCAATCCTGGCATTGCCTTCAATGAACTGGTGCTTGGCCAGCGCATCCCGAAATTGATGCTGATCGACAAGACCAGCGATGCGCCGCTGGTGGAGCGGCAATACGTCCCTTGCCCGCAATGCCACGCCCTCAACGACGCCCGCCTGTGGTCAAAGGGCAACGCATTCGGGCACTGGTTCGGCTATGTCTGCCCCGCGTGCGATGCCCAGATACCGTGCCTGTGGAACTTCACCAGCCTGATCATTCTTGCACTCACATTTCCGATCTGGATCGGGTTCAGGCAATCGGCGGAAAAGCGATGGCTCACAAAGGAAAAAACGCGGCTCCCCGACCGGGCATCGGACGAGATCCCGGAGGCAAAACAAATATCGTGGCTGAAGATGGGCCTCGGTTTCGGCGTCATGATGTTTTCCGTCATGACGCTGCCAAAGGTATTCCTGCACCAGTTGTCAGCCGACCTGATCGCGCTGCAGACGGCCATATGGCTTGTCACTGGCGTACTGTTTGGTTTGATGATGAAGTGGTTTCTGGGCTGCAAAAGGTAAGCAGCATGCGCACGAACCGGCACGGGGCGAGGCAATCGCCCGACACTTTATCGGCAGAGATCACGTGCTGTTAGTCGCATCAGCTCGCCTCGCCATGGCCGCCCTCATCCTGGCGACGCTGGGTTGTGCCGGTGCGCAAACCGCCACGCGCACCGACAGCGCACCCAGCGCTTCCACCACCGGCAACGCAGCGCGCAGCGGGTCACCGCTAAAGGCCCCATCGATGTACACGATCACGCTTGCGCCGGGTCATCCGGCGAACATCGCGGCCGAATCGCTCACCATCGAACTGCTGTCGGTCAAGGATGATCGCTGCCCGGTGGGCGTCAGTTGCATCTGGGCCGGCCACGCCGCTGTCACGTTGCAGGTCAGCAAGCCCGGCATGACGACGCAGACGATTACCGTGGGCAGCGAAGCACCAGCGCATATGCACCTGCCGTACGACGCGGCTTTCGGGATCTATCGCTTCCATCTCGTCAAGCTCGAACCGGGCAACACGCAATCGCCGACCACGGCGTATCGCGCAACGATCAGCGTATCCACCCGCTCGCCCGGGCAATCGATGCCGGAGCCGAATCCGTCCGAGATGTAAGTCGCTGATCGGCGCATCGCCTACGCCGCCGATGCCAGCCTTGCCCGCCATGCAAATGCCGGCAACCCCGCAGACACCCGCACATCTGGGATAATCGGGCGATATTCCTTTCGCGATGCCGCTCATGTCCACGCCTGCGCCCACGCTGCTCACCTGCGCCCTGCCCTACGCCAATGGCCCACTGCACCTGGGGCATCTGGTGGGTTACATCCAGGCCGATATCTGGGCGCGGGCGCGGCGCATGCGCGGCGGCACCGTGCATTTTGTGTGCGCTGACGATGCCCACGGCACGCCGATCATGCTCGCTGCCGAAAAGGCCGGGGTGTCGGCGGAGGACTTCATCAAGGGCATACAGGCCGGACACGAGCGCGATTTCGCCGCGTTTGGCGTGCGCTTCGATTTTTATCACTCCACCCACAGCGCCGAGAACCGCGAACTGGCCGAGCTGATCTATACCCGGCTGCGCGATGGCAGCCACGGCGTGAAAGCGATCGCGCGGCGTTCGATCCAGCAGTTGTTCGATCCCGAGCGCGGCATGTTCCTGCCCGATCGCTACGTCAAGGGCGAGTGCCCGCACTGCGGCTCGGCCGATCAATACGGCGACAACTGCGAGGTCTGCGGCAAGGCCTACGCGCCAACCGATCTGAAAAATCCGCGCTCGGTGGTGTCCGGTGCGGTGCCGGTGCTGCGCGATTCGGAGCACTACTTCTTCGAGCTGGGCAAGTTCGAGGCATTCCTGCGCGAGTGGCTGGCCGGTGATGTCGCGCATCCGGCGGTCAAGGCCAAGCTCGGCGAATGGCTGGAAGGCGGCCTGCGCGATTGGGACATCTCGCGCGATGCACCCTACTTCGGTTTCCCGATCCCGGATGCGCCGGGCAAGTTCTTCTACGTGTGGCTGGATGCGCCGATTGGCTACCTGGCCAGCTTCAAGGCCTTGTGCGCGCGTGACGGCATCGACTTCGCTGCATTCCTCGGCGCCGACAGCCAAGCCGAGATGCACCACTTCCTCGGCAAGGACATCATCAACTTCCACGGCCTGTTCTGGCCGGCGATGCTGCACGGCGCCGGTTTTCGCGCGCCCACCGCGCTGCACGTCAACGGCTATCTCACCGTCAACGGCGCCAAGATGTCGAAGTCGCGCGGCACCTTCGTGATGGCGCGCACCTACCTCGACGCCGGGCTCGATCCGGAAGTGCTGCGCTACTACTTCGCGGTCAAGACCGGTGCTGGCGTGGTCGATCTGGATCTCAACCTCGACGACTTCGTGGCGCGGGTGAACGCCGATCTGGTCGGCAAGTTCGTCAACATTGCCAGTCGTTGTGCCGGTTTCATCGGCAAACGATTCGACGGCATGTTGGCCGATGCGCTGCCCGAGCCGGCGATGTACACGCGCTTTGTCGAAGGCGCGCAAGCCATTGCCGCCAGCTACGCCCGCGATGAGTTCGGCCAGGCGATGCGTCAAGTGATGGCGCTGGCCGATGAGGCCAATCGCTACATCGACGAACACAAGCCGTGGGTGATTGCAAAACAGCCAGACAGCGACGCGCGGTTGCAGGCGGTATGCACGCAAGGGCTGAACCTGTTCCGCGTGCTCGCCGCCGCGCTCAAGCCGGTGCTGCCGCGCACCGCCGAGCGCGCCGAGCATTTCCTCGATGCACCGGTGCCGCACTGGGATGCCATTGCCGCGCCGCTGCTCGGCCATCGCATCAATGCCTTCGAACCGCTGCTGACCCGTATCGATCCCAAGCAGATCGAGGCCATGGTGGAAGCGAGCAAGGAATCGTTGAAGCCGGGGCTCGGGACTGGGGACTCGGGACTCGGAAAAGCCGAAGCAAAGAAGCAAAGCAAAAGCACGCAAGCTTGCAGTCCCCAATCCGCAGGATGGGTAGAGCGCAGCGAGACCCATCAATCGCCAGGCCCCGCCACCATCTCCATCGACGATTTTGCCAAACTCGACCTGCGCATCGCTACCGTCACCGCTTGCGAGTTCGTCGAGGGCTCGGACAAGCTGCTGCGCTTCGAGCTCGATGCCGGCGAACTGGGCACACGGCAGATTTTCTCCGGCATCCGTGCCGCCTACGGCGAGCCGGAAAAACTGGTCGGCCGCAAGGTGGTGTTCGTCGCCAACCTGGCCCCACGCAAGATGCGCTTTGGCGTCAGCGAGGGCATGATCCTGTCTGCCGGCAACGACGATGCCGGTTTGTTTTTGCTCGACGTCGACAGCGGCGCGCAGGTGGGGATGGCAGTAAAGTGAAGCCGGGACTGGGGATGACAAGCTTGCGATATTTTGCTTTGGCTGTTTGCTCTGGCTTTTCCGAGTCCCCAGTCCCCAGTCCCGAGTCCCGACAAACGTGACCGACCTTCTGCTCCTGCTCGTTGGCACCATTCTGGTCAACAACTTCGTGTTGGTGAAGTTCCTTGGTCTGTGCCCGTTCATGGGCGTGTCGCGGCAGATCGACTCGGCCTACGGCATGGCGTTGGCCACCGGCTTTGTGCTCACCCTGTCGGCGGCACTGAGTTACCTGATCCACCATTGGCTGCTGGCACCACTCGGCCTCGGCTATCTGCGCACGCTGGCCTTCATTCTGGTGATTGCCGCGGTGGTGCAATTCACCGAACTGGCAATGCACCGCAGCAACCCGCGCCTGTACCGCACGCTGGGCATCTATCTGCCGCTCATTACTACCAACTGCGCTGTGCTCGGCGTGGCCCTGCTCAATATCCAGGCGCGGCACAGCCTGTTCGAGGCGGTGCTGTACGGTTTTGGCGCCGCCGTGGGGTTCGGCCTGGTGCTGATCCTGTTTGCGGCGATGCGTGACCGCCTGCAGATTGCTGATGTGCCGGAAAGTTTTCGCGGCGCACCGATCGCCCTGATTACCGCCGGACTGATGGCGCTGGCGTTTATGGGCTTCTCCGGCCTGACCGCGCAGTGAGCACGCCATGCTGAGCGCGATCGCCGTCATCGTTGGTCTGGCGTTATTGTTCGGCGCGCTGCTGGCGTGGGCGGCACAGCGCTTTGCGGTGCGGCAAGACCCGATCATCGAGCAGATCGAGCGCATTCTGCCGCAAACCCAATGCGGTCAATGCAGTTTCCCCGGTTGCCGGCCGTATGCCGAAGCCATCGCCGAGGGCCGCGCCGATATCAATCAATGCCCGCCCGGCGGCGAGGCGGGGGTTCGCGCGCTGGCCGAGTTGCTCGGCCGCGAGACCAAGCCGCTCAATGCCGAACACGGCGAACACAAACCGGCACGGGTGGCGTTGATCATCGAGGCCGAGTGCATCGGTTGCACCAAGTGCATCCAGGCCTGCCCGGTCGATGCCATCATCGGCGCAGCCAAACGCATGCACACCGTAATCGCCGATCTGTGTACCGGCTGCGACCTGTGTCTGCCACCATGCCCGGTGGATTGCATCGCGATGATCGAACGCACGCCTGAACCGGCAACCTGGCGTGCGTCCAAGCCAGACAACCGCAGCCCTTGACGTCGACGCGACAAATCGCTGCAATCATGCAAACCGGTCGAATTGGCCCGTTTTCCCTGCTCGCGCCGTTGACACCAAGGCCGGTCTTTCACGCATCATTGGGATGGAGCGCCATGACACCTGACAAACCCAGCCTGTTCCAACGCTTCTTCGGCGGCGGGGCAACGGTGCTCGACCGGCGCAAGGAAGCGCGCACCGCGCCGCCGCCGGACAGCAAAATCCTGATCATCGACGACTCGCGCACGATCGTGGCGGTATTGGGCAAGATGCTGCGGCAGGGCGGTTATCAAGCCATTTCCGCGCTCGATGCCGAGAGCGGCATCGCGCTGGCATTGCGCGAAAATCCGCGGTTGATCTTCCTCGACATCGTGCTGCCCGGCATGAATGGCTTCGCCGCGCTGCGCGTGTTACGCCGCGAACCGATCACCCAGCGCACACCGATCATCATGATGAGCGGCAACATGCAGGCGACCGAACAGTTCTACGCGCAAAAACACGGTGCCGACGACTTCCTGAAAAAACCGTTTCCGCGCGCCGAGCTATTCCACCGCATCGAGCGTCTGCTCGGCCCTGGGCCGGAACGCCCGGCCGAACCGGCCGATGCCAACCAGCCGACGCAAATTGTCGGGACACCGCCAAGCCCGGAACAAGCTTGACGTGAAACTCTGAACAGGCCCCAATGGCACGTCCTCAATTCCGAACTTCCTTGATTCGTTATTCCAGCGAAAGCTGGAATCCAGTGCCTTGATTCATGGACAAACTCTGGATTGCCGCGTCGCTTCGCGGCTCTCCATGAACCGCTTGATTGGGGCTGTGTGTTGCGCCGAGGCGCGTGCATTGGATCGAAGCAAAAGCGTTCACCGGCCTGCGGCCGGCGAGGCCCTT
>PFJA01000139.1 GCA_002782905.1 Lysobacterales bacterium CG_4_10_14_3_um_filter_64_11 | reverse complement strand
TCTCGATCGAGGCGAGCAGGACGAACACGAACTTAAAAACCTGGAAGACCGCTGGGAAGGCATGGTCGGCCGCCTTGGCGCCGAAACCTTTCCCGATTTTCTTCGCGTCCACTGGAACAGCCGACATTCGTTCGCACGGCAGGCAGAGCTGTTCAAGACGATTCGCGCGCAAGTGAGCTCGCGTGAAAGTGTGTTCCAGTTGTTGCGAGACATGGAGCAGGATCTCGATGCCTACCTTGCACTGACATCACCCGAAGCGTCCGACTGGCCGCAAGAGGTGAAAACTTTGGCTAGTAATTTGCTGACCTTCAAGGTACGCCAGCCTTTCCCCTTGCTGCTCGCTGCCAAGCGTGTGTTCAGTACCACCGATTTTTCGGGTTTGACGCGTGCGTGCGTGGTGATTTCATTGCGTTACAACATTATCTGTAGCCTCAGTACCGGCGAGCAGGAGCGTGCCTACAATGCCGTAGCCGAGAGGGTTGCCAGGAATGAGGTCACTACGTTGGGGGCCGCTTTGGGCGGTTTGCGCAGCATCTACCCAGATGATCGGACATTTCGTGCTGCGTTTGCCGAACGGGCTATCCGAACGACGCAGTCGCGCAACAATCGGGTCGTCCGTTTCATTCTGTGCGCGCTGGAAGGACACCTGTCCGGTCAAGACCATGATTTCGCCAGTGCCCGTTTTAACATCGAACATGTGTTGCCCCAGCGCCCGCAGGTTGGTTGGGATGCCTTTAGCGATGAAGAGGTGGATGCGCTGACGTACAGGCTCGGGAACCTAACGTTATTGCAGTCCGGCGTCAACAATGATATTGGCAATGCGCCCTACCCGGAAAAGCGCGCGATGTTCGAAAGCAGTGCGTTTGCCATCACCCGGAAGTTGGCGTCGGAACATGCCGAGTGGACCCCTGAACGCGTTGCCTCACATCAAAACTGGATGGCGACACAAGCAACCGCGATCTGGCGAATTGCCCAGATCAGTTGAGAGCACCGCGAAAAAACCTGCTGCGCTCCCGCGCATCCGGCAACTGCTCCTGCGCGCGACCTCCCGGGTTACGGCCTGTGGCCTCAACCCGGGCTACAGCGGCACGCTTTTCCGCACTGTCGTAGCCCCTCAGGTTATAGCCGCGCAGCGGCGAAACCCGGGAGTACATCGCGGAAGCGACCCGCTCCTTGCGGCTTGCCCTCAGGCCGCTCGCGACTGTTTTTCGAGGTGCCCTTGTATCTTCGTCAAGCGCGACGCGCGCGCAGTTCGGCCTGACCTTCAGCGCGGCCGCTGACCTGGATGACGCGTGGCAACTCGCCGCGCGGCGCCAGCTCCAGCGCGGTGAGTGGTCCGCCCCAGACACAACCGGTGTCGATGGCATGGACGCCAAGACCCTGGAACAGGCCAAGCGTGCTCCAGTGGCCGCTCACGATATTCAATTCGCGTGGCATGTGGCCGGGCACCGAAAACCAGGGATACAGACCGGGCTTCTGGGTGCCGGGTGCGCCCTTTTCCTCGAATGCGATTCGTCCCGACGGGCTGCAATAGCGCAACCGGGTGAACACGTTGATGATCGCGCGCTGGCGTTCGACGCCGGCCAATTGCGGTGCCCAGGTTGGCTGATCGCCATACATGCTGCGCAGCAGTTTGGCGGCGTTTCTGCTGCGCAGGCGTTCTTCGATTTCGCGCGCGCAGGACTGCGCCACGGTAAGTGTCCACTTCGGCGACAGACCGGCATGGATCATCATCCAGCCCAGATCAGGGTCGGCATGCAGCAAGGGACGTTGCCGCAGCCAGTCGATCAGTTCCTTGCTGTCGGGTGCCTGCAACACCCGGCGCAGATCAACGTTGACCTTGTTCTGTTCGGCGGGTGCACGCTCGGCGATCGACAGCAGGGCCAGATCGTGATTGCCCAGAACGACAGTCGAAATATCCGTCAACGACTTGATCAGGCGCAGCGTTTCCAGCGACTCACCGCCGCGATTGACCAGGTCGCCGCAAAACCACAGGCGGTCGCGTGCCGGGTCGAGCTTGAGCGCATCGAGCAGTCGTTGCAGCGCCTCGTAACAGCCTTGCACATCGCCAATTGCATACGTCGCCATCAGTGCAGGGTTCTCGGCACGCTCAAGGTGAATGCCGCGATCGGGGTGAGGAAATGGGTGCCATCATCGGCGACCATTTCGTAACTGCCTTGCATGGTACCGACGCTGGTTTCCAATATCGCACCCGAGGTGTATTCGTATTCCTCGCCAGGCAGCAGCCAGGGTTGCTCGCCGACCACGCCTTCGCCACGCACTTCCTGCACTTGGCCGTTGGCATCGGTAATCAACCAATGCCGGGCAACCAGTTGCGCGGCATGCGGGCCGGCATTGCGGATGCGGATGGTGTAGGCGAACACATAGCGGTCGTCGTCGGGCACCGATTGCTCATCGAGAAACCGGGTGGCGACATCAACCTTGATGGTGGCGGGCGTGGCGCTGGTCATGGCGACATTCTAGCCCGAAGCGTGCGTTGCGATGCATGCAATGCAAGCCGTTGGCGTGCCCAGTGCGAATGCGGTTCGCCGATTGCACGCTCGCGGATTACAGCTTGCGGCCTGATCCGGGCTACAGGTGGGCTTTCGCGCTGCGGTAGCCCGGGTTGAGGCCGCTGGCCGAAACCCGGGATTGTGTGCCGTGTCGTGGCCCCGGATTGCACCGCTGCGATGCGCTTGATGGATTTCGCTGCGCTCTAACCATCCTACGGCCTGCGCGGCAGCTCGGCGCCGCTGAAGGCATCGGGCAGCAATTCGCGGGCGGGGCTGACGCGGTGCGCGCCGTGCAGGTTGGCGCGGATCACTGGCAACTCGCTGCCGCCGAGTTCCAGCATCACCTGGCGGCAGGCGCCGCACGGTGAGATCGGGCCTTCGCATTCTCCCACCACCGCCAGCGCTGCGAAGTCGCCAGGCCGGTAGCCAGCGGCGATGGCGCTGAACAGGGCGGTGCGCTCGGCGCAACTGCACAGGCCGTAAGAGGCGTTTTCGACATTGCAGCCATGAAACACCCGGCCATCGCGGCACAGCAGTGCGGCGCCGACCTGGAACTGCGAGTACGGCGCATAGGCGGCCTGGCGTGCGATCAGCGCCTGTTCGATCAGTTGTGGATGATCCATGACGCGCGCCTATGCCGGAACGGAACGATAAATCAGCGGGCGCGCAGTGGGCGCGCTATCGCCGATGACGAACGCCGCCTGCACCGCGGCGGCGGCCTGCTGCGCGGCGCTGTCATCGCGTGCGTACACCACGGCCAGCGGCTGGCCGCTTTGGATTGCATCGCCGATCTGCGCGAACGCATCGAGCCCCACCGCGAAATCGATACTGGCGGCGGGGTCGGTGCGGCCACCGCCGAGCCCGACCACCGCCAGCCCCAGCGCACGGCAGTCGCAGGCTTGCACGAAGCCACTGCGCGGCGCCGCTATCGCCAGCTTGTGTGCGGCCAGCGGCAGATGACGCGCGGGCTGTTCGAGCAGATCGTGCGGCCCGCCCAGCGCGCTCACCATGCGCGCGAAACGCTCGGCAGCGGCGCCCGAGTCGAGCGCTTCGAGCAGCTTCGCGCGTGCTTGCGCGGCGTCGGCGGCGAGGCCGCCGAGCACCAGCATCTGCGCGCACAGCGCCAGCGTGACTTGGTGCAAGCGTGCCGGGCGTGAGGCACCGCTCAGGTAATCGATGGCACAGCGCACTTCGATGGCATTGCCGGCGCACGGTGCCAGTGGCTGGTTCATGTCGGTGAGCAGAGCCGCAGTGCGCATGCCGGCGCCGTTGCCGACGTTGACGATGCTCTCCGCCAGGGCGATGGATTTTTCCAGGCTCGGCATGAACGCGCCGGAGCCGGTCTTGACATCCATCACCAGCGCGTCGAGCCCGGCCGCGAGTTTCTTGGCCAGAATCGAACCGGTGATCATGGCGATCGATTCGACCGTGGCGGTGACATCGCGGACGCCATACACGCGCTTGTCGGCCGGCGCCAGTTGCGCGGTCTGGCCGATGATGGCCACGCCAACCTCGCGCACCACCGTGCGCAATCGCTGCGGGTCGGGTGCGACCTGATAACCGGGGATCGCTTCGAGCTTGTCCAGGGTGCCGCCGGTGTGGCCGAGGCCGCGCCCGGAAATCATCGGCACATAGCCGCCGCAAGCCGCCACCATCGGCCCCAGCAACAGTGACACCAGGTCGCCGACGCCACCGGTGGAATGCTTGTCCAGCACCGGGCCGGGCAGGTTCAGCGAACGCCATTCCAGCACTTGCCCGGAATGGCACATCGCCTGGGTGAACGCGACCCGCTCATCCATGCCCATGTCGTTGAAATACACCGCCATCGCCAGCGCCGCGATCTGGCCGTCGCCGACGCTGCCGTCGGTTATGCCACGCACGAAGAACGCGATCTCCTCGCGGCTCAGTGTGCCGCCGTCGCGCTTCTTGCGGATGATTTCCTGCGGTAGCAGCGTTGCCGTGTGCTCAGACGCCATACGGAATCCAGATGTTCTTCACCTGGCTGGCGTGGGCGAGGACAGTGCGCCCCGACGCCTGCGCATCGTCGAACCAGTCGCGGCCCTTGCCGCCGCTGACCCAAGTGCGTTTGACGTTATCCGCCGATAACCGCTCGACTTCGGCGCAACCCGCGGCCGAGGCATCGTGACGCCAGATCGCATCGACATCGGCGTGGCCGGCCAGCACCTTTGCGAGTTCATCGGCATCGCCGGTGACGATGTTGAGTGCGCCGCCGGGCAGGTCGGAGGTGTCGAGCACCTGATAGAAATCGGTGGCTGATAGCGGATGCGCCGGCGAGGGCACCGCGATCACCCGGTTGCCCAGCGCCAGCGCCGGCGCCACCAGCGACACGAAGCCGAGCAGCGGCGCTTCGTTCGGGCAAATCATGCCGATCACCCCAATCGGCTCGTTGAGCGCGGCGGTGATGCCGTGCATCGGCGGCTGATGCACCGCACCGTCGTATTTGTCGGCCCAGGCAGCGTACTGGAACAACCGCTCGATGCTGACGTCGACCTCGCGCGCGGCGTCGGCGCTGCCGGTCATCGCGGCAATGCGCGCGGCGAACTCGGCATGGCGTGCGGCCAGATTCTCGGCGATGTAGTACAGCACCTGGGCGCGGTTGTGGCCGCTGGCACGCGCCCAATCGCCCTGTTTGTGCGCGGCTTCCACCGCGTTGCGGATGTCCTTGCGGTTACCCTGCGCCACCTCGCCCAGCAGGCTGCCATCGGCAGCGAACACGCGCCGGCTGTAGCCGCCATCGGGGCGCGCCTGCTTGCCGCCGATGTAGTGCTTGGCGGTGCGATCAATATTTTCGTTGATGCCTGGCGAAGTCAGATCACCGTTGGTGGCGACATGCGGCACGCTCGGTGGCGCGGCCGGGCGCGCATCCTCGGCGCGCGCCAGCAGATATTCGAGCAGGCCCTCGCGGCCGCCCTCGCGGCCGAAGCCGGATTCGCGATAACCACCGAAGCCGCACGCGGCATCGAACTGGTTGGCGGTGTTGATCCAGACCACGCCGGCCTTGATCTGCGGGGCGATGTCCAGCGCCAGGCTGATCGATTCGGTCCACACGCACGACGCCAGGCCATACACCGTGTTGTTGGCGAGCTGCACCGCTTCCACCGGGGTGCGGAAGCTCATTGCCACCAGCACCGGCCCGAAGATTTCGGTCTGCGCGACGGTGGCCGCAGTGGAGGCGCCAGTGATCAGTGTCGGCGGATAGAAGCAGCCCTGCGCCGGCAAGGTGCCTTCGGGTTGCCACACCGTACAGCCCTCGTCGCGCGCGGTTTGCACCAGCCCGGCAATGCGTTGGCGTTGTATTGGATCAACCAGCGCGCCGATGTCGGTGGACTTGTCCAGCGGCGAGCCGACGATCAAGTGGCCCATGCGCGCGCGAACTTTGGCGAGAAAGCGCAGCTCCACCGACTCCTGCACCAGCAGCCGCGAACCGGCGCAGCAGACCTGGCCCTGGTTGAACCAGATGCTGTCGACCAGCCCTTCGGCGGCGGCATCGAGGTCGGCATCCTCGAACACGATGAACGGCGATTTGCCGCCCAGTTCGAGCGAGAGCTTCTTGCCGCTGCCGGCAGTGGCGCGGCGGATCAGGCGGCCCACTTCGGTGGAGCCGGTGAAGGCCAGCTTGTCGATGCCCGGGTGCGTGACCATCGCTTCGCCGACCGCGCCATCGCCGGTAATGATGTTGACCACGCCCGGCGGCAGTTGCGCCTGCTGGCACAGCTCGGCAAACAGCAACGCGCTCAGCGAGGTGAACTCGGCTGGCTTGAACACCACCGTGTTGCCGCAGGCCAAGGCTGGTGCGATCTTCCACGCCAGCATCAGCAGCGGGAAGTTCCACGGCACGATCTGGCCCACCACGCCCACCGCGCGGTAGTCGGCGAACTCGGACGCCAGCAATTGCGCCCAGCCGGCGTGATGGTAGAAATGCCGCGCCGCGAGCGGGATGTCGATGTCGCGGGTCTCGCGGATTGGCTTGCCGTTGTCGAGGGTTTCCAGCACCGCGAACAGGCGCGCATGCTTCTGGATCAGCCGCGCCAGCGCATACAGCGCACGCGCGCGGGCATGCCCGCTCAGCGCCGCCCAGCCTGGCTGCGCGCGCCGCGCCGCAGCCACCGCGCGGTCGATGTCGTCGCCGCTGGCCTGGGTCAGTTCCGCCAGCGCGGTGTCGTCGGCCGGATTGCGCGAAGCGAACAGTTTGCCGGGGGTGCTCCACTGGTTGTCGATGAACAGGCCGAAGCGGCGTTGATGGTGGTCCAGCCACGCCTGTGCCTCGGCGGTGCTTTCCGGCGACGGTCCGTATTCCATGGTGGCAAGGATCTCGGTGAGTGGCTTCATGGCAGGAGTGCTCATGGCATGGCGTGGCGGTGCGCCGCCGAATAGTGGCCGCTGACAAAGTGTTCGAGCTGGCGTTCGATGTCGGTCAACAGGCTCGATGCGCCGATCCGGAACAGGTTCGGTTGCATCCATGCGATGCCCAGTTCCTCTTTCATCAGTATCAGGTATTGCAGCGCTGCCTTGGCCGAACTGACCCCGCCCGCCGGCTTGAAGCCGACCTGGAAGCCGGTGCGCTCGGCATATTCGCGGATCGTGCGGACCATGGTCAGTGCCACCGGCAGGGTGGCGTTGACGTTTTCCTTGCCGGTCGAGGTCTTGATGAAATCGGCGCCGGCCATCATGCATGCCCACGACGCCATGGCAACGTGCTCCAGGGTCAGCAGGTCGCCGGTGGCGAGGATGGTCTTCATGTGCGCCTCGCCGCAGGCTTGGCGGTAGGCGCGCGTTTCGTCGTACAGCGCCTGCCAGTTGCCGGTCAGTACGTGTTGGCGGGTGATCACGATGTCGATCTCGCTGGCGCCAGCGGCAACCGACAGTTCCACCTCGCGCAGGCGTGTTTCAAAACTGCTCAGACCGGCCGGAAAGCCGGTTGACACCGCGGCGATCGGAATCCGGCCAGCCAGCACGCGCCGCGCCGGCGCAATCATCTCGTGATACACGCACACCGCGCCGACGTGCAGGTCGGCAACGCCCAGCGCGGCAAGCAGATCGCCACGCAGCGGCCGCAGCGCCTTGTGGCACAAGCGCTCGACCCGGCCCGGGGTGTCGTCGCCGCCGAGCGTGGTCAGGTCGATGCAACGGATTGCCTGCACCAGCCAAGCGGCCTGGTATTCCTTTTTCACCGAACGCCGCGCCGCCAGGCTGGCGGCACGGCGGTCGCTGGCGTTGCGGTTGACACGCAGCTGGCTGATCCAGTCCAGATCGAGCGCGCAACCGTCATTGCGGCGAACGCCGGTGGGATGGGAGATGTTCATTGCACGCACGGTTCCCGATTCAAACGCGGTGATGAGGCAATTGCCCACTATAGGCGTGGCGGTGGAAGCGAGGCAACCGAGCCGCGCTGCAGTCCGCTCGCTACGGGACGTAGGATGGGTCTGACGCAGGTTGGGTAGAGCGCAGCGAAACCCATCAATGGTGGGTTAGCGGCGATGGGTTTCGGTCGCTTCGCGACAGCGCTCGCTGCGCGAGCTATGCCTTCGCTGTGCTCGGTCGCTGCGCTCTGGCCGTCCTGCGATTGCGACTGCTCTTGTCGGGCTCAACCGCACAACGCATCGAGGGTTAGCTCGGTCATCGCGTCAACGCCGGTTTGCCGCTGCGCGGCATCCATGTGCGCGGCGTGGCGCAGATGATCGGAGACGGTAAGCACGGTCAATGCCTGCGCGCCCAGTTCGGCGGCGAGGCCGTACAGGCCGGCGGCTTCCATCTCCACCGCCAGCACGCCCATGGCGGCGAGGGTGTCGGTGGTGCCGGTGTTCGGGGAATAGAACAGGTCGGTGGAGAACACGTTGCCGATGTGCAGCGGCACGCCGGCGCTTTGTGCGCGATCGGCCACCGCGCGCAGCAGCGGGTAGCTGGCGCCAGCGCCGAAATCCATGCCGGCAAAGCGCATGCGGTTGACGTTGGAATCGGTGCTGGCCGACAGCGCCAGCACCAGATCACCGAGCTTGAGGTCGTCGTGCACGGCGCCGCAGGTGCCGACGCGCACGATGCGCTGCACGCCGTAGTGGCGGATCAGTTCGGTGGCGTAGATCGAGCACGATGGAATGCCCATGCCGCTGCCCATCACCGAGATGCGCTGGCCGCGATAGCTGCCGGTGTAGCCATACATGCCGCGTACGGTATTCACCCGCTCCGGGTTGCTGAAAAAACGCTCGGCGATGTGCTGCGCGCGCAGCGGGTCGCCGGGCAGCAGCACGGTGGGCGCGAAGGCATCGGCGGCGGCATTGATGTGCGGGGTGCTCATGGCTGCTCCAGAAAGGATGTCCCGTTGGCGAGTGGCGGCAGGCGGAAGTGTGCGGCGATGCTCTGGCCGATGTCGGCGAAGCTGTCGCGGATGCCGATGCTGCCGGCGCGCAGGCCGGCACCGCAAGCGAGGATCGGGATGTGCTCGCGGGTGTGGTCGCTGCCCGGCCAGGTGGGGTCGTTGCCGTGGTCGGCGCTGAGGATCAGCAGGTCGTCGGGCTGCAATGCCGCCAGCAGTTCCGGTACGCGGCTATCGAAATACTCCAGCGCCGCAGCATAGCCGGCAACGTCGCGGCGATGGCCGTATTCGGAATCGAAATCGACAAAGTTGGTGAATACCAGGCCGCGCTCGCCGCACTGCGCCAGCGTGCCCAGGGTGGCGTCGAACAGGCCGTCGATGCCGTGCGCCTTGACCGCGTGGCTGATACCGCTGTTGGCGAAAATATCGGGAATCTTGCCGATGCCGTGCACGGCGCCGCCGGCCGCGCACAACTGATCGAGCAGGGTGGGTGCGGGCGGCGGGGTGGAGTAATCGTGGCGATTGTGGCTGCGCTTGAAGCTGGCCGCGTCGATGCCGACGAACGGCCGCGCGATCACCCGGCCGATGCGGTAGTCATCGACGTATTCGCGCGCGATCTCGCACAGCCGGTAAAGGCGTTCGAGCCCGAACGCTTGCTCGTGCGCGGCGATCTGCAGCACCGAATCGGCCGAGGTGTAAACGATCGGCTTGCCGCTGCGGACGTGTTCCTCGCCCAGCTCACTGATGATCGTGGTGCCCGAGGCATGGCAGTTGCCGAGCCAGCCGGGGATGCCGGCGCGGGTAGCGATGGCGTCGAGCAGCGTTGCCGGCATGGAGTTTTCGTGCTCGCGAAAATAGCCCCAGTCTTCCAGCATCGGCAGCCCCATCATTTCCCAATGGCCCGAGGTGGTGTCCTTGCCGGTGGAACGTTCGCGCGCGGTACCCCAGGCGCCGCTGACGGCGATGCTGGCATCGAAGCCGGCCGGCAGCGCGCCGCTGGCCAAGCGCGCTGCCAGGCCAAGGCCGAGCCGTTGCAGATGCGGCACGTGCAGCGGCCGCTGCTGCGCGCGCAGAGTGTGTTCGGCGATATGGCCGAGGGTGTTGGCGCCCACATCACCGAATGCGGCGGCGTCGGGCAGGGCGCCAACGCCGAGCGAGTCGAGAATGAGCAAAGCGGCGCGG
>PFJA01000289.1:2191-2476 GCA_002782905.1 Lysobacterales bacterium CG_4_10_14_3_um_filter_64_11 | reverse complement strand
ATGCCATCTGCTGCAATTGCCGGGTTTTGCCGGGCTTGCAGCCGAGCCTTCGGCCATCCAGGGCGATGCCTGGCTCGATACCATGCGCGATCGCGTTCTGGCCTATGTCAAAGAGCGTGGGTTGGCATCGCCGGTGGTGATCGGGCACAGCCTTGGCGGCGTGTTGGCGCTGAAGATGGCGCTGCAATCGCCGCACACCTTTTCGCGAATGATCATCGTCGATTCATTGCCATTCTTTCCGGCGGCGCAAAATCCCGCCGCAACCGTGGCCACGGCGACGCCGAT
>PFJA01000289.1:490-2074 GCA_002782905.1 Lysobacterales bacterium CG_4_10_14_3_um_filter_64_11 | reverse complement strand
GCCATGTATGAGCTGATGACCACCGACCTGCGCGCGCAGCTCAACAACATCCAAACCCCGACGCTGGTGCTGGGCGCCTGGGCGGCTTATGCCCCCTATGGCGCCACCCGCGAATCGACGGAAGCGATTTTCCGCAGCCAGTATGCGGCGCTCGCCGGCGTTCGCATCGCGATGAGCGATAGCGGCTACCATTTCCTGATGTGGGACGATCCGCAGTGGCTGCAAGCACAGGTGCGGGCGTTTTTGCAGGCAGACACCGTAGCCGGGGAATGATCGTTATGCGCGCGCACTGCTGGCTGACCGCTTCACCCCGCAGCGCGGTGCGCGCATGATTCCGCAAACACCGGTGCGGCGGTTCTGGTGGCTCAATGGGTTGGTTTGGGCGCTGTACTTCGCACTCAATACCTTCCTGTTCACCACCTTTTCCGGCTGGTCTTCGGGAATCGTGCTGATCAGCCTCGTGCTGAGTGTGGGCATGTGTCTGGTCAGTGGCACACTGCGCTGGCAAGCACTGCGCCGCGACTGGTTTTCGCTGCGCCCCACCGCGATTTTGCTGCGCTTGTTATTGACCGTGATATTCGGTGCGACACTGGTGCAGACGCTGATCCAGATCGCGCTCCGGCTGGCGCTGCACTGGCAATGGGTCAGCCTGCCGGCGGCCGCCAACTTCCAGCCGGTTGCGATATTCAGCTACTGGATCAACACCGTCATCGTGCTGGCATTGTGGACAGCGGCGTGGGTTGGGGTGCATGCCTTGCGGCGCTACCGCCACGGCGAAGTCGCCCGGCTCACGGCCGAGGCCGCACGCCACGCACTGGAACTCGACGCCCTGCGCGCACGCCTCAATCCGCACTTCGTGTTCAATGCACTGAACAATCTGCGCGCGCTGATCAATGAAGACACCGAGCGCGCGCGCGAACTGGTGACGCGGTTGTCCAACACCTTGCGCCATGCGCTGGAACATCATCAGAGCGAACGCGTGACCCTGGCCGATGAGTTGGCGGTGGTGCGCGATTATCTGGCGGTGGAGCAGGTGCATTACGAGCAGCGATTGCGTATACGCGAGGAGATCGCCGAAGCGGCGCTCGCCGCCACGCTACCGCCGATGCTGCTGCAACTGCTGGTGGAAAACGCGATCAAACACGGCATCGCCCGTACGCCGGGCGGTGGCGAGTTGCTCATCCGTGCCAGCGTAACGGCGCAGCGTTTGCATCTGATCGTGAGCAACCCCGGCGTGTTGCACAGCCACGGCACGCCGCTGACTACCGGCACCGGCGTCGGCCTTGCCTATCTGCGCAACACATTGGCGCGCGTGCCCGGCAGCGCAACACTCGATCTGCGCCAGGTCGGCAGCAGCGTGGTTGCCACACTGGAGATTCCACAATGACCGCCATGCGCGCGCTGATCGTCGATGACGCACGGCTCGCCCGCCAGGAGCTGGCTACCTTGCTGGGCGCGGTCGCAGACGTGGAATTGGTTGGCGAAGCCGACGATGTGGCCAGCGCGCAGGCGGCCATCGACGCGTTGCGGCCCGACGTGCTGTTCCTCGATATCCAGTTGCCGTCCGGCACCGGCTTTGACCTG
>PFJA01000289.1:0-463 GCA_002782905.1 Lysobacterales bacterium CG_4_10_14_3_um_filter_64_11 | reverse complement strand
GTGGTGTTTACCACCGCCTACGACCAGTACGCGGTGCGCGCGTTCGAAGCCAACGCACTCGACTACCTGGTCAAACCGGTGGTACCCGCGCGCTTGGCGCAAGCTGTGCAGCGCGTGCGCGAGCGGCTGGTTGACAGCGCAAGCGCAGCAACCGCGCGCACCCTGCTCGGCCCCGACGAACGGGTTTTTCTGCGCGACGGCGAACGCTGCTGGTTCGTGGCGCTTGCCGACATCCACCGCATCGTGGTGGACGGCAACTATTCCCGAGTGTGGTTCCGCAACGAACAGGCGCTGTTGCCACGCAGCCTTGCCGCGCTCGAAGCACGGCTCGATCCGAATCAATTCTTCCGCGCCAATCGCAATACCCTGGTCAACCTGCGCCAGGTTCGCGCAATTGAACTGTCAATCAGCGATGGCTACCTGCTCACGCTCAAAGATGGCAGCAGCGTTGAGGTGTCGCGCC
>PFJA01000072.1 GCA_002782905.1 Lysobacterales bacterium CG_4_10_14_3_um_filter_64_11 | reverse complement strand
CCGTTCGCTGCGAATCGAGTTCGATGGGGCGAAAGAAGCATTAACACATCTGCCATTGTGGCTCAGCATCACCAAATGCCCCGTTCGCTGCGAATCGAGTTCGATGGGGCGAAAGCCCGGGAGGCGAAAGCCCGGGACACGAAAGCCCGGGACACGAAAGCCCGGGACACGAAAGCCCGGGACACCCCCGAAAGCCCCGAAAGCCCCGGACACCCAAGATAACCGCCGGATACCGCTGAAGCGGAAGGTTCGTCCATCCAAAACGGTGGGCGTAGCGCTTCCGTCTCGCTCCCGTTGCCCCGTTGCCCGTCTCGCTCCCGTTGCCCCGTTGCCCGTCCCGCTCCCGTCCCGTTTCGCGTCCACAACGCTACGCCGACAGGTGATCGTTCGACGCTTCAGGTCGCGCTACGAAACTCGACGGTGCTGGACTCATTGGCTGCCTCGCCGCAGCCGAGCACTGCCAGCACGGCATCATTGATCGGGTCCAGGTCAAGCGCCTGTTCGATATCGACTTCGTTGATCGCGGCGGTGATGAAAGCCGGCATATTGGCTTCGGCGGCGAGCAGGTAAAACGTCTGCGACAGGTGGCCGGCGTCGAGCACGATGGCGCGATAGGCTTTCGGGTGGTTGCGGTATTTCCAGAAATTGCGGCGCACGCGTGCGGCGAGCACCACCAGCATCGGTGCATCGGCAAACCAGTGCTGGCCGGCAACAAAACGCAGTGCCAGTGCACTCGCCGATGCCGCGTCCAGTGCCTGCACCGGTTCGAGTGCGTGCGCCAGTGGATGGTAATGATAAAGGCCGGTTGCAACACCCTCGACGCGCTGCGCCAACACATAGGCTTCGATCGGATGCAGGCTGCCGCCGGACGGGCTGGTTTTCTTCAATGCGATCGCGCCGGGCCCAAGCTCGCGGTGCGCCTGTGCACCGAAGGTGCGTTGCAGCAGCCGGGCGGCGGTGGCGGTCGGGAGCGTCGCGGCACGGTCGTAGTTGCGCCCGGTGTAGCGCGCGAACAGGGCGAGATCCAGTGCGCCGCTATGTGCTGTTGGCAATGCGATGCGGGCTGCGGCCGACGCGCGGGAAATCGTTTCCGGCGGTGGTGCACCCAAAGCCTCCACCATCTCGCGCACATTTTTGAAGCGATCGGTACCGGGGTCGATGTCGGCGCGTTGCCCGTGCCAGCGACTGAAGGCGTGGCCGATGGCCGACAGCGGCCGCCAGTGCGCGGCCCGCGTGCGCTCGTCGCGCAGGCGGTGGGCGGCGTGTGCCGGTAGATCGCCGATCAGAATACCGGTGTCGAGCAACGCTGCAATGCGTGCCGAGTCAAATTCCGCCGGCAACGCGTCGCGCTCCATCCAGAGCGTTTCACCGACGTGCGCAAGGATCGGCAGATCCTCGACGCTCAACTCAACTTCGCCATCAAGATGCGGCGCCAGCGCGACCCAGGTGATGCGAGCGGCGAACGCGGCATCGCCCTGAAACAGTACACCAAGGTCGAATTCGAGATGCTCGCGCGGCTCGATCATCAAAACGGCGCAGCGGCGGAGTTTCATGCGGAGTTCTCGTGGCAGGGGTGCGGGTGACAAGGGTGCGGCTAACGGCTAGGCGAGGCTTGGCAATGTCGATACCATGTGCGAGGCGACGGTGAAACAGCGGGCGCTTGTCCGCAGATCGGTCGCGACCTTCGTGCGCAGCGCAATGCGACCGCACGAAGCCGGGGAATCAAACACATCAGCCAGATGGGGAAATCAGATGTCGAATACCTGTTTTACGCCGGAAGTCGTCGATACCTTGCTCGACAAGTTGTCGAGTGATGACCAGTTTCGCGAGCAGTTTCTGGGCAATCCGGCGCTGGTGCTGCACACGCTCGGTGTGAACGTCGACCCGGCCCAGGTGCCAAGCGTGCGTCGCTTGCCCTCGAAGGAGGCGATCAAGGGCAATCGCGAAGCGATCAAGGCAAAGTTGATTGGCAAGGTTGGCTTGATCATGTTTTTGGTGGAATAGCCACTCAGGCTGCCCGGCATCCGCTGTCAGTCATTGCGCAGGTGCGGTGGCGGCGACCGCAAGCAATGCGCGGACATCCGCATCGGCACCTGCCCACGCCTTTTCCAGCACGCTGCGCATGCGGGCGGCCAGCGTTGCATCGCCAGTTGTCTCGGCGGCGTGCATCGCGTCGAGGCAGGCGCGATTGCTGGCGATGATGCTGGGCACGAGCAGGGCGAAGCCATTGCCCCACTCGGCGAGCGCCAGCTTGCGATCCTCGCATCGCGTCGCCAGTTGCGCGAGCGCACCGGGCTGTCGATCCGCGAGTGCTTGCCGGGCGATAGCGATATCGCGAAGGTACAGGCTGCGGCCATCGAAAAGCCGCTGATCGACCGAACTGGCGATGGCGGCAGCGTCTGTGGGTCGGGCGCTTGCCAGTTCGTGGTTCAGGGTGTCGAGCAGCGCCAGGCGTTCGTAGACCACGGGTGTGCCCAGGCGCGACGAAAGGACATCGCGCACGCGCTGGGCGATCGCCGATCGATTGCCATGGGCGGCAATGACGGCTGCGATCAGCGTCAGCGTCGGTGTGGTGTCGGTGAAGGCAATCGCGTTTTCATCGAGCGTTTGCAGACGCGGTTCGATGAATGCGTTTAATGCCGTGTCGAGTTGCTCGGGTCGCCACTCGGCAGCAATCGCCAGTTGTGCCAGATCGAGGCGAGCGGCATGATTCGGGCGCAACCCAACTGTGGGGTTGTTGCGTAAATCCGCAATCGATGCCAACGCGGCATCGACGCGGCCCTGGTCGGCAAGTATGGAGACACGACGCAGGCCCTTCCACAGCAGGGTTTGCGATACGTCGCGGCTGAGGTCCGGGGATAGCGCTTCAAACGCCTTGTCGGTCTCGCGCTGCGCAAGATAGAGGCCGGCGCGACCATCGTACAGGTTACTGGCGCCGATCTCGGCGGCGCGATCATACAGACTGGCCGCCAATGCGAATTGGCCGAGGCCAGTGGCCGCCATCGCCGCATTTTGCATCGAGATGCCACGCAGCGGATGCTGGCTGTTGAGCAGGGGCTGGAAAGACTCCAGCGCGTTTGCGTAACGGTACTCCAACACCCAATAGTAATTGGTGGCCAGGTTTTGTTGGCCAATCAGAAAGTCCGGATAGATCGCGGCGAGTTGACTCCAGCGCTCGCGCACCGACTCCGGATCGCGATCACCGGCCATCAATGCTTCAAGATACAGGCGTTCGCGTTCCGACAGCCGGTCACGATTTGCGTAGGCGCGGTCAAACGATGTGCGCATCTTTTCGCGCTCGTCGGCGTGAAAATAGATTCCCCCGAGCTTCGCATGCGCGGCGGAAAAATCGGCATCCAGTTCCACCGCGCGATTGAACAGCATGATTGCATTGCGTGGGTCACCCGTGGACAACGCCCTGATCGCCAGCGAATAGGCCTTCAGGGCTTCGAGGTTGCCGGTGGTTACCTGTTCCAGCGGCGCGCTGTGCTGCTGAACGCTGGCGAGCGATTCGCCCAGCCGCTCGCGCAGCCGCGAAACCACGCGATCCATCGATGGCAATACGTCGTCGCGCCCGCTGCTGTCGGCGCTCTCGCTGTACACCGTTGCCCCGGATTTGGGATCGATTACCTCGACGCTGAAGCGAACACGGCCACCGACTTCGGCTATGCTCGGCAGCAAGAAAGCACGCGCGCCCTCGCGTACCGCCAACTCGATGCCGACCCGGCGATCAATGCCTGCGTCCTTGAGGTTCATCCGCGCCAGAGCGGCTTCGACCTGCAACTCGGGCACCACGTTGACATAGCGCGATTGTTCGAGCCCGATCCGCAGCGCGGTATCCAGTGCGTTGTCGAACAGGCTTTCCGCGGTGCGATTGCTCAGGCCGCCGACCACCACCCAGTCGCGCTCGGCGAAGGCGATGGCCGGCGACTCGCGCAGCAACGCGTAGCCCACGCCGATGACGCCGAGCAGTAATAGCACCGCTTCGACGAACAGCGGGCGCTTGCGCCGCCACAGCGGCAACTCGCGCTCGGCCTTGGCGTTGGCTATCGGCGCGCTCAGCGGCGCGATGCCGGCTTCACCCACTTCGAATACCGGCATCGGCTCGGTAACGCCCTTGAACAGGTAACGGCCATGCGCGAGCCAGTGCAGGCGACCCGGCTCCGGCAGTTCGTCGGCGGTACGCCGCGACAATTGATAGGTGTGCTCGCTCAGCAGCGTCTGACCCGGTTGTGCCAGGCTGCTCAGACGGGCCGCGATCGGCTTGGCGAGGCCCTCGACCTCCAGCGGTTTGGCGCCGCGTGCGATGTCATCGGCAGCGTTCTGCCAGACCACGACTTCGCCGACGTGGATGCCGATGCGTGCGTGCAGTAGCTGTTCGCCGTCACGGCCCATGTTGGCCAGTGCGCGCTGGTAATCAAGGGCGAATCCGACGGCGTCGATGGCGCGATCGAACAGCAGCAGGAAACCATCGGTCTTGTCGACTTCCTGGCCACCGTGCTCGCGCAGCAGATCGCGCGCGAGGCGGTCGTGCCCGCGGAACAACTCGGCCGCACGCGCGTCGCCCAGCGTTTCGATCAAAGCGGTCGAATTGGCCAGATCAAGGCAGGCCACCGCGCGCATCTGCGTGCTGCTGGATCGTGTAGACGCTAGCGAGGCGTCGTTGGCATCGGCAGTCATGCGTACCCGATCGTCGGCGGTGGGGAGTAGGGATTCGCCTTCATCGCACAATCATAGCTCCGGTGTGACGGCAAATCGCCACACCCTCAACAAATCGACCAACCATCGCCGCCTTCGGCCTTGACGCGATACAGCGCGGTGTCGGCGTCGCTGTAGCGGTTCGCCCATTCCTGCGCTGCCGCTGCCCGACTACCACCGACACTGATGCTGACGGCCGGAATCTTCGCCGCTACATTCGATGCAAGTTTGCGGATGCCCGCCACCAATTGCTGCGCCTTCGTTTCCAGGCCGTCGCGCTCCGGTGCCACGAGCAACAACGCGAACTCGTCGCCACCCAGCCGGCAGGCGATGTCGCATGCACCAGCCGCTGCGCGCAATTCGTCGGCGACCGCCTGCAACACCCGGTCGCCGGCAAGATGGCCATTACCGTCGTTGATCTGTTTGAAATCGTCGACATCGACCAGCAACAGGCCGAGCGGTGTGTCCGCCGGCAGTTGCGAACGCAGCGCTTCGAGCCGCTGATACAGCCCACGGCGGTTGGCGAGCCCGGTCAGTTCATCGCTCAACGACAATTGCCGTGCCGCGCCCAATTCGCCGCGCGCACAGTGCAGCGAGTCCAGCGTCTGCATCAGTTCTTCATTGCGTCGGCGAAGATTTTGAATCAGCTGCTGCTCGCTCGCCACGAGGTACGAGAACGAACGCAGCATGAAACGGGCAAGAATGTCCGGCGCCGCCTGCAACAGGCTTTGGAACTCGTCGGAGCCGATCACGCGCAGCCGGCAGGGTTCAAGCGCGGTCGCGTTGGCCATGCGCGCATGGGCGCCGACGAACAGCGCCAATTCGCCGAAAAATTCGCGTGACAGGATGGTTTTGTCGTGGATTTCGCCGCCAAATTCGAGCCTGACCGCGCCGGATTCAACCACGAACAGGTGCCGGCCGAACTCGTCGCGTCGGAAGATCGTTGCCCCCATTGCGACTTCCGAGCACACACCGGTCGATACGAAGAGCTCAAGTTCCGCATCGGACAGCTCGCGCGGCAACAGATTAAGGCGAGGCGCTTCGAGCGCATCGACGGTGCCAACTGCGTCGTTTGAGATGGCCGCCGTTGCAGGCTCGTTGCGGTGCATCGGTAAGCTCCCTGGGCTTGCCGCTCAAGTCTAGCAGGCTGCGGCGGCGACGGCGAAAGCAAACCGGTTACCTGCGGGCGTCAGTCGGCAGACGCCTTGCTGAGCCGGTAGGCCGCGCTATGCAGGCGGATCACCCCCTCGGCCTGGAAGCCGGGTTGCTGCGCGAGGATGTTGCGCCGCTCAAGAAGCTCGATCCGCCAGTGCGCCGCGAACAGCCGCTCGACTTCCGCCTGATCAACGCTGAACGGTGGCCCGGCCTTTTCGTGTTGCGGGTATTCCAGGGTGACCAGCAGTGTGCGGCAGCCGATCGGCAGCTTGCCAAGCACTTGTCCGGCATAACGTTGGCGCATGTCCGGCGGCAGTGCAATCAGGGCGGCGCGGTCGTAACCGGCGGAGCATTGCGCGAGGTCGTGCGCGTCCAGGCCGAAGGCGTCGCCGGCCAGCAACTCGATGCGCGCGCTGCGATAACGCTGAAAACTGCGCTGTGCAGCCACTTCGGGCAGCAGCCCATTTTCGGCAAAGAATGCGGCGCAGGCGTCGCGCGCGAGTTCAACGCCGAGCACCTGGTGGCCTTGTGCGGCGAGCCAGGCCATGTCGGCGCTTTTACCGCACAGCGGGACGAACACGTGGCAGCCCGCCGGCAGTGCCAGCGCCGACCAGTGCCGGCGCAACAGCGCATTCACCTCGGGTTGGTGCCAGCCAATGCGTCCTTCGGCCCAGCGTTTTTGCCAGTAATCGGGTTGCATCAGCGTTGCCTCAGCGCAGCGCCTGCAGCAGGTCTTCGATCAGATCATCGGCATCTTCCAGCCCCACCGACAGCCGCAGCAGGTTCAGCGGCGAAGTGGGCTGCGCACCCTCGACCGAGGCGCGGTGCTCGATCAGCGATTCGCAGCCACCCAGCGAGGTGGCGTTGATGAACAAACGCAGGCGCCCGGCCACGCGCAGGGTGTCGTCACGATCCCCTTTGACCTGGATGCTGAGCATGGCGCCGAAATCGCGCATTTGCGTTTTGGCGATGGCGTGGCCGGGGTGCGCCGCGAGGCCGGGAAAATGCACCGCTTCCACCCGCGGTTGCTCGGTCAGGGCGGCGGCGACACGCTGCGCATTGGCGCAATGCATCGCCATGCGCGCCGCCAGCGAGCGCAGCCCGCGCAGCACCATCCACGCCGCAAACGGCGAGGCGTTCAGGCCGATCAGCTCGCGTGCATGGCGCGCACCGGCGTACAACGCATCGTCCGCAAAGATCAGTGCACCGCCCATCACATCGCTGTGGCCGCCCATGTATTTGGTGGTTGAATGCAGTACTACGTCGGCGCCCAGAGCGAGCGGCCGTTGCAATGCCGGGGTGGCGAAGGTGTTGTCGACCAGCAGCCGTGCGCCGACGCCGTGTGCCAGCTTGGCGAGCGCGGCGATGTCGCTGATGCGCAGCAGCGGATTCGACGGCGTTTCGGCCCACAACAAGGCGGCCGGGCGGTGCAGCGCCTTGCCGACCGCGTCGAGGTCGGTGAGGTCGCACCACTCGACCACCACATCCCAGCGTTCGGCTAGTTGCGAAAAAAGCGCGCGAAAGCCAGCGTACAGATCGCGTGCCACGATTACCCGGCTGCCGCGCGGAAGGCTATGCAACAGCGCGCTGCCGGCGGCGATGCCGGAGCCGACGAACAGCGCATGCTGACCGCCTTCCAGTGCCGCCAATGCGGTTTCCAGGCGGCGCTGGGTGGGGTTGTCGGCGCGCTGGTATTGCAAGCCATCGGCGCGAAAACCATCGGGTGCGTGTTGGTACGTGGTGGCCAGGTGAATCGGCGGCACAACCGCGCCGGTTTCAGCGTCCGGCTCGCCACCGGCATGGACCGCCAAGGTTTGAAAGCGCATGCAGTGCTCCTGTGTTTGAGATGAGCGCAACTGGATCAGGCGGCCATGCAAAACGCTTCGCGCGCTGCCGCGATGGTGGCATCGATATCGGCGTCGCTGTGTGCGGCGCTGATGAAGCCCGCCTCGAACGCCGACGGCGCAAAATACACGCCACGCTTGAGCATGGCGTGGAAGAAGCGGCGAAAGCCGGCAACATCGCACGCGGTTGCCTGCGCGAAGGTAGTGACTTTTTCGGCACTGAAAAACAGCCCATACATGGCGCAACTGCGATTGGTGCTGACCGCAATGCCGGCGCTGTGCGCGGCCGACTCCAGCCCATCACACAGCGTGTTGGTCTTGGCTTCCAGCGATTCGTAAAAACCAGGTGCCTGGATCAGTTCCAGGGTGGCCAGACCGGCGGCCATCGCCACCGGGTTGCCGGACAGCGTGCCCGCTTGATAGATCGGCCCCGACGGCGCGATCTGCGACATCAAATCGCGGCGGCCGCCGTAAGCGCCCACCGGCATGCCTCCGCCGATGATCTTGCCGAAGGTGGTCAGGTCCGGGGTGATGCCATATCGCGCCTGCGCACCGCCCAGGGCAACCCGGAAACCGGTCATCACTTCATCGAAAATCAGCACGCTGCCATGCCGTGTGCACAGTGCGCGCAAGTGTTCGAGAAACCCTGGGTTGGGCAGTACGCAATTCATGTTGCCGGCAATCGGCTCGACAATGACGGCCGCAATCTCGTCGCCACAGGCCGCGAACAACGTGCTGGCGGCATCGACATCGTTGTACGGCAGAGTGATGGTGAGGTCAGCCAGCGCCTTGGGTACACCGGGTGAATCGGGCACACCGAGGGTGAGCGCGCCGGAGCCGGCCTTGACCAGAAAACTGTCGCCGTGGCCGTGATAGCAACCCTCGAACTTGACGAAGCGGCTGCGTCCGGTGGCGCCACGCGCAAGGCGAATCGCCGACAACGTGGCCTCGGTGCCGGAATTGACCATGCGTACCATTTCGCACGACGGCACCAGCCGCGTGATCGTCTCCGCCATCGTTACTTCCAGTGCATTGGGCACGCCGAAACTCAGCCCATCGGCGGCCGTGCGCGTCACCGCCTCGATCACCGCAGGATGTGCATGACCGGCGATCATCGGCCCCCACGAGCCGATGTAATCGATGTAGCGGTTGCCATCGACATCAAACAGGTACGGGCCGGTAGCGCGCGCAGCGAAGAACGGTTCGCCACCTACCGACTTGAAGGCGCGTACCGGCGAATTGACCCCGCCGGGCAGCAGTGGGCTGGCGCGGGTAAACAGGTCGTGGCTGATGGTGTGATTCATGGGGTTTCCTGGTTGCGTTCGGACGAAAGCGGCTGATACAAGGATTGCAGGTGGCGCGCGACAGCGAGCGGGTCGGGCGCGTCGAATACGGCGCTGATTACCGCAAGCAGATCAGCGCCAGCATCCACCAACGGCCCCGCATTGTCGGCGCTAATGCCACCAATCGCCACTCGCGGCACGGCAAGGCCGGCACTTGCGTGCAGCACAGCAAGCGGTGCTAGCCGCGCCCGAGGCTTTGTCGCCGACGCAAAAAAGGCGCCAAACGCGACGTAGCTGGCGCCAGCGGCGATTGCGTGTTGGGCAAGCACGATGTCGTCATAGCACGACACGCCAATCACGGCGCCGGGGCCGAGCACCGCACGCGCCTGCGCGATGCTGGCATCATCACGGCCCAGATGGACACCGAGCGCACCGACCTCGACGGCAAGCTCCAGATCGTCGTTGACGATCAGGCCAACGCCGTGATCGGCACACGCTCCCGCCAGGGCAAGGGCCTGGGCACGCCGTTGGGTGTGCGGCAAGGATTTGCAGCGGTACTGCAGCAGTGCCGGGCGCACGGCCAGTAGCCGCAGCACCGATTGCAGCAGTTGGCAGTCATCGGCGCATTCGGGCGTTATCAGGTACAGCCCACGACGCGGCCACAAATCGCTCAACCCGGGTTCCTTATCGCACGTGGGGATGGGATAATTCTAGCGCTCTCCCTTTGTGCAAGCCGCAAATGACTACGTCAATCCAAACCGCCGTCTACCGTTCGTACATGTGTGTCGTGTGCGGCTTCATCTACGACGAGGCAGCCGGTCTGCCCGAAGAAGGCATTGCGCCCGGCACGCGCTGGGACGACGTGCCCGACAATTGGGTGTGCCCCGATTGCGGTGTCACCAAGGATGACTTCGACATGGTGCCGCTCAACTGAGCGCTGCGGCGGCAACACTTTGCGGACGCCCTGAACCGGCGTCATTGCGAGCCGCCTGTTCCGGTGGTTGGAACTGCACACGAACCATGAACCCGACCGGCGGAGCGTAGAACTTTTGATCCGCAAAAGACGCAAAGCGCAAAGGTGAACGCCAAGAACATTCAGGTGTGGATGTCGGTTCCACCGCTACGCGGTGCCCCGGGTTTCGGCCCGTTGGGCCTCAACCCGGGCTACCACGGCACATTGCGACATGTC
>PFJA01000240.1 GCA_002782905.1 Lysobacterales bacterium CG_4_10_14_3_um_filter_64_11 | reverse complement strand
CGTGTAGCCCGGGTTGAGGCGAAGCCGAAACCCGGGGCGCATCGCGCCCGAAACCCGGGACCTCGCAACCGTTCACCGCGGACACACGCAACCTGGAGCGCAGCATGCCGGCGTAACCGGAAACGGGCAGCTGCGTTGACGTAGTCTTTGCTTGTCGGGCAATAGCCTTCTACCATGACGCTGTTTGAAACTCGTGGAGTCGCCCATGTTCGCTTCGATTCGCAACGTTTTTCTGGTCTGCGCGCTGCCGGCAGCAGCTTTTGCGCAAGGCACTCGCGGCCTGGACGTGCGTGATCTGGTCAATTTCGATCGGCTGTCTTCGCCGGTGCTGTCGGCCGACGGTCAACGCGTGGTGTACGTGGTACGGCAGACCGATTTCGAGGCCAATCGTGGCTTCAGCCACCTGGTTTACAAAGACTTGCGCAGCCGCGATCTGGCGCCACCTGCACGCTTGACGCCGGAAGGCTTCAACGTCACTGCACCGAGTTTTTCCGCCGATGGCGGCACGGTATATTTTCTGGCCGACAAATCCGGCTCGCTGCAACTGTGGGCGCAAGCGATCGGCGGCGAGCCGGTTCAGGTCACCGATTATTCGCTGGATATCGGCAGCTACAAGCTGGCGCCCGATGGCAGCAAGGTGGCGCTGACGTTTGATGTGTTCCCCTACTGTGCCGATCTGGGCTGCACCAAAGCCGCGCTGGACAGCGCGGCGGCGAACAAGAACACTGGCCAGTTGTACGAAAAGTTGTTTGTGCGGCACTGGGATAGCTGGGCCGATGGTCGGCGCAGCCAGTTGTTTGTGGCCCGCCTTGCGGCCGGCAAAAGCGCCGGTGAACCGATCAAGCTGAGCACCGGCATCGACGGAGATATTCCGGCCAAGCCGTTTGGCGACAGCAGCGACTACGCCTGGAGCCCGGATGGCACGCAATTGGCGTTTTCGGTGCGCATTGCCGGCAGCAGCGAGGCCTGGTCGACCAATTTCGACATCTACCGGGTGCCAGCCGATGGTTCCGGCGCGCCGGTCAATTTGACCGGCAAAAATCTGGCATGGGATGCCGGCCCGGTGTTTTCCGCCGATGGCAAAACGCTGTACTACCGCGCGATGTCGCGACCGGGTTTTGAAGCGGATCGCTTCCAGTTGATCGCGATGGCTCTCGATGATGGCGATACCCGTCGTATCGCCAGGCGCTGGGATCGCTCCGCCGACGGCATCGTGCTGTCGGCCGATGGCCGCACGATCTACACCACCGCACAGGACATCGGCGAGCATCCGCTGTTTGCGATCGATATCGAGGCTGGCGAAGCGCGCCGTGTTGCCGCCGATGGCTCGGTTTCCGGTTTCGATCTGGCTGGCGATACGCTGGTATTCGCGCGCGACAGCCTGGCCTCGCCAACGCGGATATTCGTGGCGCGTGGCGATGGTTCGGCCGTGCGCGAGCTGAGCCAGGCCAATGCCGAGCGGCTGGCGCAGGTGGCGATGGGGGCGTTCGAGCAGTTCAGCTTTGAGGGCTACGACGACGACACCGTGTATGGCTATGTGGTGAAGCCGTGGAACTATCGCGCCGGCGAGAAATATCCGGTCGCGTTCTTGATTCATGGCGGGCCACAGGGTTCATTCGGCAACGGCTGGAGCACGCGCTGGAACCCGCAGACCTATGCCGGGCAGGGTTTTGCCGTTGTGTTCATCGATTTTCATGGCTCCACCGGTTACGGCCAGGATTTCACCGATTCCATTTCCGGTGACTGGGGTGGCAAGCCTCTGAAGGATTTGCAAAAGGGTTGGAGCGATGCGCTTGATCGCTTTGATTTCCTCGATGGCAACCGCGCCTGCGCGCTGGGCGCCAGCTATGGCGGCTTCATGGTCAACTGGATCGCCGGCAACTGGAATGAGCCGTGGAAGTGCCTGGTGAATCACGATGGTATTTTCGATAACCGCTCGTGGGGCTACGCCACCGAAGAACTGTGGTTCAGTGAGTGGGAGAATGGTGGTACGCCGTTTGCCGAGCCCAAGGCTTACGAGAAGTTCAATCCGGCACGCTTCGTCGATCAGTGGCGGGTGCCAATGCTGGTGGTGCAGGGGCAGTTGGATTATCGGGTGCCGTTCGATCAGGGCATGGCGGCGTTTACGGCGTTGCAGCGGCGCGGCATCGATAGCCGTTTTTTGTATTTCCCCGATGAGAACCATTGGGTACTCAAACCGCAGAACAGCGTACAGTGGCACGACACGGTCAATGCGTGGTTGCGCCGCTGGACTGCGGTAAAATGATCGCCATAGTCGCCCCGGAGTCGATGCGGTATGGAATCTGACGCCCAGGTCATTGACATTTCACGGTTGCGCCGTGGCTGTGCCAATTGCTCATTGCAGCAACTGTGTCTGCCAGCCGGCATCGGCATCGCTGATCTGGATCGACTCGACGAGGTGGTGCGGCGGCGGCGACCGATGCTGCGCGGGGATTTTCTGTTTCGTGCCGGCGCACCGCTGTCTTCGCTGTATGTCGCCCGCGATGGCGCCTTCAAGACCTTGGCCCTCAGCGAAGAAGGCGACTTGCAAGTGATCGGTTTTCACCTGCCGGGCGAGTTGATCGGGCTCGATGCGCTGGGTACCGGCATTCACCGCTGCGATGCGGTGGCGCTGGCACCAGCCAGCGTGTGCGAAGTGCCGTTCAACGAGTTGGGCCAGATCGCGGCGCAAGTGCCCGGGTTGCAGCGGCAACTGCTGCGGGTGATGGGGCAGCGCATGGATCGCAACCAGGTGCACGTTGAAATGATGGGCCGACGCCACGCCAGTGAGCGTCTGGCGATGTTTCTGCACAGCCTGTCCGAGCGCTTTTGCGAGTTGGGCAAATCGGCCGACGAGTTCAGCCTGCCGATGTCGCGTGAGGACATCGCCAGTTATCTCGGCATGGTGATCGAAACGGTGAGCCGCACATTCAGCAAGTTTCAGGACGATGGCATCATCAGCGTGCGTGGCCGTCAGTTGCATATCCTCGATCCGCAGCGCTTGTCGAAACTGGTGCATGAGCCGGAAGATCGTCGCGCGCGCTCGTAGCCAGTTCGGCTCGCCGGCACAGCTTGTGTACGCTGCGAAGGTCTGCTCTCGCCAAGACCGTTGTGGTGGGGCCGGGTATCCAGCGCCGTCCACTACAACGTGCGGCAGCCCAGCGCCGCGAGCGCGGCATGCAGCATCGGCACCTGCGCCAGCCAGGGCGCGGCAAGGGTCAGCAGACCGGCGCTGGCGATCAGTGCGGCGGCGCTACGCCGCAACGCCGGCCGCGCGAGGTGGCGGGTCAGCCGTGCACCGCTCCAGGTCAACGGCAGCATCACCAGCCAGGTGCCAAAACCGAATGTCGCCATGATCAGTGCGCCTTGCACGGCGTCGGCGCTGAGCCAGGCAGCGGCGAGCACGGTGGCGCTCAGGCCGCACGGCAGCCAGCCCCAGAGCATGCCTGCGGCGAGCTGCCGCAACGGCGTATTGGCCGGCAGCAGGCGGCGATGCAGCGGCGCCAACCATTGCCACACGGCGGCGCCCGGGCGGTTGACGAAGGCCAGCCGGCCACGTTGGTCGAGTAGGCGCAGTGCCACCAGCAGCAACACCGCCCCAACCGCCATGCGCATTGCCAGCGCCAGGTTCGGCAGTTGCCACAGCGCCAGCAGCCCGGCACCGAAGCCACCCACCAGTGCCCCCGCCAAGGTGTAGCCGAGCACACGCCCCAGATTGCTCAGCAGCGCGGTGCGCAGCGCCGGCGCAGGTGCCGCACCGGCGGCAATGCCGGTGGCAATGCCGCCGCACATCAGCGCGCAATGCAACCCCCCGAAAACGCCGCTGAGCGCGGCGGCGAGCAATGCCAGCCAATCAATCGGCATGTGTATCGCGCTGGCTTTCGCTGGCATTACGCGGCGTTGAATCGTCGGCGAGGATGTCAATGGCTGGGGTTTCCAGATCATCAAACTGGCCGCGCCGCACCGCCCAGATAAAAGCCGCCACTGCCACACCCAGCAGCACCAGGCTGATCGGTATCAGGATGGCGAGAATGCTCATTGCGACTCCGTTGTGCAGGGCAATGGTGCCGAGGTCAGGCGCAGGGCGTTGAGTGTGACCAGCAGCGACGAGGCGGCCATGCCCAGCGCAGCCAGCCACGGCGTGACCCAGCCCAGCGCCGCCAGCGGCAGCGCGAGCGCATTGTAGCCCAGTGCCCAGGCCAGGTTCTGGCGCACGATGCGGCGCGTGCGCCGCGCCAGCACGATGGCTTCCGGGACGCGGCGCAGCGAGTCGCCGGTGAGAATCAGGTCGGCACTGCGCTGCGCCAGTGCCGCACCGCCGCCCATTGCCAACGACACGTCGGCACCGGCCAGCACCGGTGCGTCATTGATGCCGTCGCCGACCATTGCCACTACATGGCCTTGCGCTTGCAACGCGCGCAGATGGGCCAGCTTGTGTTCCGGGCTTTGCCGCGCGCGCGCATGGGTGATGCGCAGTGCCATCGCCAGCGCGCTGACCGCCGGTTCGGCATCGCCGCTGAGTAATTCGCAGCGCAGGCGCAGTTGTTGCAACCGCGCGATGGCTTGTACGGCATCAGGGCGGGTGGTATCGCGCACGGTAAAACGTGCCAATGGCTGCTGATCGCGTGCCAGCCAGATCGCGCCATCGTCGCTGCCACCATGGCTGAAGTCGGCACGCCCCAGGCGATACGTCACATCATCCACGCAGCCGCTGACGCCCGCGCCAGCGTGCACCTGTACCTGTTGCGCCGACCCTGGCGAGGCGTTGCGAAATGCCTGTGCCAGCGGATGCCCGGCATCCCGTTCCAGCGCACCGGCAATCGCCAGCGCAGTGTGCTGGTCGATTGCGGCAAAGCACTGCACGGCGTCGATGGCGGGCTGCCCACAGGTCAGGGTACCGGTCTTGTCGAACACCACGGTATCGGCCCGTGCCAGCGTTTCCAGCGCGTCAGCGTTGACGCTGAGCACGCCAAGCCGCGCCAGCGCGCCTTGTGCTGCCGACAGTGCAGCGGGAATCGCCAATGACAATGCGCACGGGCAGCTCACCACCAGCACCGCCAGCGTGACCTCGAACGCGCGCTCCGGCGCGAGCCACCACCACACCAGCGCGGTGATCGCGGCGGCACCGAACAATGCGATGACAAAGCGGCCGGCAACGGCGTCGGCGAGGCGCGCCAGCCGCGGCCGCTGCGCCTGCGCCTGTTCGACCAGCCGAACCAGATGCGACAGGCGGGTGTCCTGTCCGGTGCGCTGCACGCGAACCTTCGCCGGTGCGCCACGGCACACGCTGCCGGCAAACACGGTATCGCCTGACGCATGCAGTCGCGGCAGCGGTTCACCGCTCAGCAGCGACTCGTCAAACTGCGCTGGCGCGTCCAGCAACTCGCCGTCGGCAGCCAGCGCTTCGCCGGCAGCGACGATAATGGTGTCGCCCACTTGCAGGCTGGCCAGCGGCACCTGTTCACGTTCGCCATGCGCTGCCACACGCCAGGCCAGCGCTGGCCGCGCCCGTGCCAGCGCATCGACGCCGGCATTGGCGCGCTGTCGCGCCAAGCGCTCGATCACGCGCGCGCTCAACAGCAGCAGCACGAACATCACCGCGGCATCGAACCACACATGCGGGCCGCCGCGCACGGTTTCGATCAAACTGGCGAAGTACGCGAGCAGCACCGAGGTTGCCACCAGAGTGTCCATGCCGAAACGGTGCTGGCGCCATTCGCGTGCCATGCCGGCAAGAAACGGCCAGCCCGAATAGAACACCACCGGTGTCGACACGGCAAACGTGATCCAGCGAAAAAAATCGCGGGTTGCGACCGGCATCTGGTTGTCGAAATCCAGGTACAGCGCTTCGGCGAACATCATCGCCTGCAGTGTGCCCAGCCCGGCCACACCAAGCCGGATCAGCAGCGTGTTGCGTTCGTGCCGGCGGGCGCGCTCCAAGGCTTCATCGGGGGCGAGGTGTGGGGTATAGCCCAGTGCCGACAGCCGCGTCAGAACCACGCTCAAGCGCGTCTTCGCGGTATCCCAGCACACGATGACGCGTCCGGTGACGGCATTGGCCTGTACCTCCAAAACGCCCGGTTCGCGGTGCAGTGCGCGGTCGATCAACCAGGCGCAGGCGGCGCAATGCATGCCCTCAACGAGCACGGTGACCTCGCGGCCAGCACCGATGTCGCGGGTGTGTTGTGCCTGGATGTCGTCGCGGTCCCACGCCGAAAAGTCGGCGGTCTCGGCGGCAACGCGGCTGCCGTCGCGCTGCCGCAAACGGTAGTAATCATCGAGCCCGGCGTCGCGAATCCACGCGGCGGCACCGGCGCAGCCGCTGCAACACATGGCACGCTCGGCGCCGTCCAGGGTAACGCACAGGAATGCCGGCGGCAGTGCTTCACCGCAGTGGTAGCAGCAGGTTGCAGCGGTGCTCACGGGATCTGCAGCAGTCGGCTCACGCACATTTGCAGTCCCGGCTTTTCGTTGCGCGTGCTGTTCGTGGGCCCTGACGATGGGAAAAGCAGGGGTCCGCAAAGGACGCCATGTGCGCAAAGGGAAGCACGAAGCCGAGCCAGGCGAGCGATGGATAGAGCGCGGCGATAACACACAGTCGCCCACCCAATGCGGCTGTTTGCGTCGCTTGCGTCCTTGGCGGATCCGAGAGCTTTACGCTTTTCGTGAGTCCGTAGGATGGGTAGAGCGCAGCGAAACCCATCAATCTTCGCGAGTCCCGGATTTTCCTTGCGGCAGTCGGTTCACGCACGTTCACGCTCACTCGCCAGCCAGTGCGGGCTCCAGCAGCACGCTGTCTTGCCCGACCGGCAAGCTGCCCTGCAATCGCCATGCGTCGGTTTCGCCGCTCAAGCTCAACGACCAGGGTCGATCCATTGCTGCATTGCTGCGCCCCAGCCAGACATCGCCAGAGCGCACCAGCGTCGTTCGCATGTCTTGAGCGCCGTCGGTGGTGTGGATGAAGCGCAGATCGAGGCGATCATCGGCCAGCGCGCTGCCGAGCATCGCCACCTGCACCGCGCCGGTGCTGCGCGTTAGCTGCAACTGCGCGCGCAGCTTGCGCCGTGCCGCTTGCTGATCGGCAGCGAGGTCGGCGACCTGAATTTGCGCCGTGCGGCGCACCGACTCGGGAACCGCATCGTCGCCGCTGGCGCGCACCGCGATCGCCACCGTGGTCAGCCCGGCGACGACGGCCGCAGCAGGCAACGCCATCATCAGCCACACCATCGGCTCGCGCTGCCACGGCCGCTTTTGCTCATGCACGTCGGTCACGGCAGTGGTCCAAAGAACCGGCTGTCTTGCTGAACCCGCAGATCCGGATCGCGGCTATCGGAAATGACAAAACGCACATTGCGGCGACCATGGGCGATGTCTGGACGCGCCGCCAGCGTCAGCGAGAGGCTCAGCACTTGCTCGCCAGCAACGTCGATTTCGTTGTCACCGCCGACGATGGCGAGCCCGTCGATGGCGTTGTCGTGCTCATCCACCACTGCCACGCGGTAACGCTGCGCCAGCGGCGTCTTGTTGATCAGCTTGAGGGTGTAGGCATTTTCAATCGAACCGTCGGCGGCAACGCGGTACAACGCATTGCGATCACGCAACACATCGACGATCAGCGCACTGCGATGGCCCACACCCCAGAACCAACCGGCAAAGATGGCGGTGAGCAACAGGCCGTAAACGATCACGCGGGGGCGCACCACCTGGCTGCGCTTGCCGTCCAGCGCATTTTGCGTGGTGTAGCGGATCAACCCGCGCGGATATTCCATCTTGTCCATCACCGCATCGCAGGCATCGATGCAGGCGCCGCAGGCGATGCATTCGTATTGCAGGCCGTTGCGGATATCGATGCCGGTGGGGCACACCTGCACGCAGATCGTGCAGTCGATGCAGTCGCCAAGAGCCGCGACCCGGGTCCCGGGCCCCGTGGTCCCGGCTTCTCGTGCATCGCCTTGCGTTGTTGCTGTTCCCGGGTCCCGGGTCGCGGCTTCTCGCGCCCCGCGCTTGCGTGCCCCGCGCGGTTCCCCGCGCCGCTCATCGTAGGCGATGATCAGGGTGTTGCGGTCGAACATGGCGCTCTGGAAGCGCGCATAGGGACACATGTACTTGCACACCTGCTCGCGCAGAAAGCCGGCATTGCCCCAGGTCGCCAGCGAATAGAACCCGATCCAGAAGCTCTCCCAGCCGCCGAGGTCGACGCTGAGCAGGCGCAGGCCAAGTTCGCGGATCGGGCTGAAGAAACCGACGAAGGTGAACCCGGTCCACACGGCGAATGCCAACCACAACAAGTGTTTGCCGCCTTTGCGCAGGATTTTCTCGCGGTTCCATGGGCCGGCATCGAGCTTCATGCGACGGTGACGGTCGCCTTCGGTCCAGCGCTCCATGTCGAGGAACACTTCAGTCCATACCGTTTGCGGGCAGGCATAGCCGCACCATAGCCGGCCGGCCAGTGCGGTGAAGAAGAACAGCGACAGCCCGGCCATGATCAGCAGCAGGGCGAGGAAAAAGAAATCCTGCGGCCAGAAGTTGAGGCCGAAGATGTAGAACTTGCGTGCCGGCAAATCGAACAGCACGGCTTGCCGCTGACCCCATGACAGCCATGGAATGAGATAGAAAATGCCCAGCAACACCCACACCGCCAGCTTGCGCAGGCGTGCAAAGCGACCGTGCACATCGCGCGGGTAAATCTTGCGTTCGGATTGATACATGGCGCCGTCGTCGATGACGGTGGCCGGGATGGTCTTGTTCACGGGCTAACGCTCAACGTTTGGGGGGTGGCGGGGCGTTGAAGCGGCTCGCCGGGCGCAGCAATATCCAGGTAAACAGACTGGAACTGGCGGTGGCCAGCCAGAACATGAAAAAGCCGATGGTATAGCCCGCCTCGCGGCTCAGGTCGATGTCGGGAAATGTCCAATCGCGCAGCAGCAGCGGATCGACAAAAGCGAAAAACACCATGGTGGCGATGCCGGCGGCAAAGAAGGAAGGCCACAGAATGGCCCCGAGCCGCTGCGCCAGCGGCCGGGGAGGGTGATCGAAACGCGGCTCGGGGGTGGTCACGGTGTCTTGGATGATGGCATGGCTGGATGCGACTGAGCGTACACCCATGCGGCAGCCAGGCGCACGCGGGTTTCGCCGAGCAACGGCAGGTGCGCCGGCATCTGACCGTTGTGGCCGTTGACGATGCCATCGCGGATCGTGTTGAAATCGTTGCCGTACAGCCAGATGTTGTCCGTGAGGTTGGGGGCGCCGAGCAGTGGATTACCGGTGCCGGCCGGCGTGTGGCACGCGCCGCACAGCAGCTCGAACTTTGGCTTGCCAGCGGCGGCCAAGCCCGGGTCGGCCTTCTGGCCGGACAGGCTTTGCACATACGCCGCCACCTGTGTCACTGCCTCATCGCCACCCAACGCCGCCGCCATCGGAGGCATCGCTGCCTGGCGTCCGTACAGGATGGTAGTCAGGATGGTGTCGGGGTCGCCACCCCATTGCCAATCGGTGTCGACCAGATTCGGGAAGCCGCGTGCACCACGTGCATCCGAACCGTGGCAGGCGGCGCAATGGTTGGCGAAGATCGATTTGCCCAGCGCCACGCCTTCGGCATCGGCGGCGATGACATCGATCGGTTGGCCATCGAAACGGGCAAACAACGGAGCCAGCTTTTCCTGTGCTGCGGCGACGTCGGCGTCGTGCTCCTTGGCGGCAGTCCAGCCACTGCTGCCGGCAAAGTTGCCGAAGCCGGGGTACCAGGCCAGATAGGCGATGGCGAACACGATGGTGAGATAGAACCAGATGATCCACCAACGCGGCATCGGCTTGGTGTATTCACGCAAGTCGCCGTCCCAGACATGGCCGGTGGTGCCGGACGCGTCGTCGCCGGCAATGCCGCGGCGGCGCGAGGTCCACCACAGCAGCAGCGCGCAGCCACCGATGTTGAGGACGACCAGAATCATTACGTACCACGACCAGGCGCTACTCATGAGTTGTTCTCGCTCTGCTCATCCAGCGGCAGACGCGCTGCCGCATCGAATTC
>PFJA01000035.1 GCA_002782905.1 Lysobacterales bacterium CG_4_10_14_3_um_filter_64_11 | reverse complement strand
GTGACAGAACCGGACGACGCTAGCCAGCGCGAACTGTGGGCCACACTCGGCGCGCGCGCGAGGTCATGCCCGCTGCCATGCGGGCAGTGGTCAGGATGGCGGCGTCAGCGTACGAGCGGTTCATTGTTGCGCAGTGTTGCATAGCACCACACACGGCGCAAGCGCCACGCTGCTGCCGGAGAATTGCGCCGGTGCCTTACACTATTGCCCGCGCAGGCCTTGGTGCGGCACCGGGGAGCACAACGAGAGGAACGCATGAGCACCATACCGGTACTGACGATCGATGGCCCTTCGGGTTCCGGCAAGGGCACGATCAGCCGGGCGCTGGCGGCGCGGTTGGGTTGGCACTATCTGGATTCGGGCGCGTTGTACCGTGCGGTGGGGTTGGCGGCGGCCTGGGCCGACATCGATTTGAGCGATGCTGACGCGTTGTTGCGTTGTACCGAGGAATCGCATGTGCAGTTCCGTCAGGCCAGCGATCCCGCCGAAGAACCGCGGATTTTGCTCAATGGTGTGGATGCCACCGATGAGCTGCGCACCGAAACCGCCGGCGCGGCGGCGTCGGCCATTGCTGCGCTGCCGCAGGTGCGGGCGGCGTTGACCACGCGCCAGCGGCGCGCGCGGCGCATGCCCGGGCTGGTGGCTGATGGCCGCGACATGGGCACGGTGATCTTCGCCGATGCGCCGTACAAGGTATTTCTCACCGCCAGCGCCGATGAGCGCGCGCAACGGCGGTATAAACAGTTGAAGGAAAAAGGGGTTTCGGTTAAGCTGGATAGTCTGCTGCGCGAGATTGTTGCTCGTGATCAGCGTGATGCCCAGCGCGCGGTGGCGCCGCTGATGCCGGCCGCGGATGCCGTCACCATCGATACCACCGGTCTGGGCATCGCTGCGGTGATCGAAAAAGTGCTCGCGCTGTTGCCGGAATCGCTTCGGCAGCGGTAGTGCCTGCCAAGTGTTGGTGGGTGCTGGCAGAACTGGCCCTCGCGCATGGTGTGCGGGGAGTTTCCTCAACCGGCGCGCAAGCGCCACACAATGGTGGGCCGCGTCGATCGTGGCCCGTGTGTTCAACCGAGATATCTTTCAATGACCGAATCATTTGCTGAACTGTTCGAACAAAGCCAAGCCGCACTGACCAACCTCAAGCCGGGCTCCATCGTTACCGGTGTGGTGGTCGAAATCCGATCCGATGTGGTGGTTGTCAATGCCGGCCTGAAGTCGGAAGGCATCGTGCCGATCGAACAGTTCCGGAACGAAGCCGGAGAACTCGAAGTCGCTGTGGGCGATACCGTCAAGGTAGCGCTGGACTCGCTGGAAAACGGCTTCGGCGAAACCGTGTTGTCGCGCGAGAAAGCCAAGCGCGCGATGGTGTGGGACGAGCTGGAAGAAGCGCTGCAATCCAATGCCACCATTACCGGCCGCATCAGCGGCAAGGTCAAGGGCGGTTTCACGGTGGATATCAAGGATGTGCGTGCGTTCCTGCCCGGTTCGCTGGTGGATGTGCGCCCGGTGCGCGACCCGGCCTACCTGGAAGGCAAGGAACTCGAATTCAAGCTGATCAAGCTCGATCGCAAGCGCAACAACGTGGTGGTATCGCGGCGCGCGGTGGTGGAGAGCGAGTTCTCCGAAGAGCGCGAGAAGATGCTGGAGCGGTTGCAGGAAAATGCCGTGGTCAAGGGTGTGGTCAAGAACCTCACCGATTACGGCGCGTTCGTGGACCTCGGCGGCATCGATGGCCTGCTGCACATTACCGACATGGCGTGGAAGCGCGTGCGCCATCCGTCCGAAGTGGTCAACGTTGGTGATGAACTCGATGTGCGCGTGCTCAAGTTCGATCGTGAGCGCAACCGCGTCAGCCTTGGCCTGAAGCAGCTGGGCGAGGATCCGTGGGAGAACATCGCCCGCCGTTATCCGAGCACCTCGCGCGTGTTCGGCAAGGTCTCCAACGTCACCGATTACGGCGCGTTCGTGGAAATCGAAGCCGGCGTCGAAGGCCTGGTGCATGTGTCGGAAATGGATTGGACCAACAAGAACGTCAACCCGTCCAAGGTGGTGCAGGTCGGCGACGATGTGGAAGTGATGGTGCTCGACGTCGATGAAGAGCGTCGCCGCATTTCGCTCGGCATCAAGCAGTGCACGTCCAACCCGTGGGAAGCGTTTGCCGCAATGCACAAGAAGGGCGACAAGGTCAACGGTCAAATCAAGTCGATCACCGATTTCGGCATCTTTGTCGGTATCGAAGGTGGCATCGATGGTCTGGTTCACCTGTCCGACATCTCCTGGAACGCCACTGGCGAAGACATCGTGCGCAACTTCAAGAAGGGCGACGAGGTTGAGGCCGTGGTGCTGGCGGTCGACCCCGAGCGCGAGCGCATTTCGCTGGGTCTCAAGCAGATGGAGCAGGACCCGTTTGGCCAGTTCATGGCAATGCATGCCAAGGGCGATGTGTTGACCGGTACGGTCAAGGAAGTGGATGCGCGCGGTGCCAACATCGAGCTGGCTGACGGCGTCGAGGGTTACGTGCGCGCTTCGGACATCTCCAAGGAGCGGGTTGAGGATGCCAGCGCCGTGCTGAAGGTGGGTGAAACCATCGAGGCCAAGTTCATCGGCATGGATCGCAAGGGGCGCGTGCTGCAGCTGTCGATCCGCGCCAAGGATGAGGCTGACGTGGCGCAGGTGATGGATGAGTATCAGGCTACCGCGTCGAGCAGTGGCACCACCAAGTTGGGTGCACTGCTGCGCGAGCAACTCAACAAGTCCGAGTAAGGCAAGTCACCGGGCGGGGCCTGCACAATGCAGGTTCCGCTCGTCATTACAGCGGCAGCGAGCCCGACCGACCCCATGACCAAGTCCGAATTGATTGAATTGCTGGCCCGCAGTCAGAGCCACTTGAAAGCCGATGATGTCGATGTCTCGGTGAAAACCTTGCTCGAACTGATGAGCAACGCGTTGGCCGAGGGAGAGCGTATCGAGATCCGCGGCTTTGGCAGTTTTTCGCTGCATTTTCGTCCGCCGCGCATAGGCCGCAATCCCAAGACCGGGGAATCGGTGGCACTTCCTGGCAAGCATGTGCCGCACTTCAAACCGGGCAAGGAATTGCGCGAGCGGGTGAACAATGCAACCCCGGTAGCCAGCAATAGCTGATCGTCGCCCGACGCCTGTCGACGTGTGCGACACGTCGTCGTCACCGCAGCACTTCATCCGTCCCAGGAACCTGCCCATGCGAGTCATTCATGCGCTGCTGGTCTTGCTGTTCGTACTGGTCGGTGCATCGTTCGCGGCACTGAATATCGCGCCGATGACCGTTGATTTCTATTTTTACCAACTATCCGTCAACAGCGGCCTGGCCGTGCTGGTGGCGATGTTTGTGGGCGCAGTGCTTGGCGCCGTCGCGGTTGTGCTTGGCGCGGTCTTGCCGCTGCAGCGCAGATTGAAAACGCTGCAACGCCGTGTTGCCCCCCCCGATTCAAGCCGAACACTGGCTGGGCCTGTGGACGCCGCGTGAGCGAAACGCTGCTGATGTTGGTGCTGTTGGCGATCAGCGCAGCGTGCGGCTGGTATCTCGGGCGTCAGAACACGATTCGCAGCACCGGCAAGCGGCTCAGCCGACTGTCCACGACTTACTTTCGCGGCCTCAACTATCTGCTCAACGAGCAGCCGGACAAGGCGATCGAGCTGTTCTTGCAGATTGCACGCGGCGACCGCGACACCATTGAAACGCAAATCGCGCTTGGCCACCTGTTTCGCACCCGCGGCGAGGTAGAGCGGGCGATTCGGCTGCATCAGGGGTTGCTCTCGCGAACCGATATCAGCGATGCCGACAAGATAGCCGCCTTGCTTGAGCTGGGCGAAGATTACATGCGCGCCGGGCTGCTGGATCGTGCCGAAACCTTGTTTTCCGATCTGGTGCGGCTCGATGAGCAGCAGGACAAGGCGCTGCGGCATCTGTTGGCAATCTATCAGTTCGAGCGCGACTGGCCCAAGTCGATTGAGCTTGCGCGCCGGGTCGAACAGGTAAGCGGCGAGTCGTGCGCGGCATTGATCGCACATTTTTACTGCGAGATGGCCGAGCAGGCGCGACGCGATGGCGATCGCGAGTTGGCCCGCGATCGCTTGCTGCGAGCGTTGCAGGCCGACCCGGAAAGTGCACGCGCGGGCATGTCGCTGGCGCAGATCGAGTTTTCCGAGGGCAATGGGGCAGCGGCAATGCGACTGTACGAGCGGGTTGCGCGGCATGCCACGGATTATCTGCCCGAGGTACTGGCGCCGTTGCTTGCCTGCTACCAGCAGTACGGCGATCACGAGCGGATGCGTGCGTTTCTGGCCGAGATGCTGGAGCGTCATGACGGCGTGGCGCCGGTGCTTGCGATGGCGCAGCTGATCGAGCGTGATGACGGCCGGGCGGCGGCGCTGGAGTTTCTCGCCGACCACGTCAAGGACCGTCCCTCGATTGCGGCGCAGGCGGCGCTGATTGCGCTCGGTCAGCAAGTCAGCGATGGGGCTGCGCGCACGGTGCTCGATGTGCTGGCGTACAGCACCGAAGGCCTGCTCAAGCGGGCGCCGGGCTATCGCTGCAATCGCTGTGGATTCGGTGCGCGCAGCCATCACTGGCAATGTCCGAGCTGTCGGGTTTGGGGTAGCGTGACGCCCGTGCACAACGCCGCGGTGAAATGAGCCCTGCCGGCATGACCGTTTTTCTGGCGAGCCTGGCGGCATGGCTTGTCAGCCTGCTGGTTACCATGGCCGTTCGCCGCGTTGCCGTTCAGCGCAACATGCTTGATTTGCCCGGCCGCAGACGCAGCCACACGCTGCCCACGCCGCGTGGCGGCGGGGTGGGTGTGCTGGCGGGTGCGTTGCTGCCGCTGCTGGCCGTGGTGTGGTGGTATGCCGCGCTCGACACGCGGGTGATCGCCTATGTGATTGGTGCCGCGCTGGTGGCTGCGGTGGGCTGGTGCGATGATGTGCGCGGGGTTGCGCCGCTCTACCGCTTGCTGGTTCATGCGCTCGCGGCGGCGCTGTTCGTGTTCGCACTGCATGGCGCCGGCGGCATGGCAGCAAGCCCGCTATTCATGGCGCTCGCCGGGTTCGCCATCGTCAGCGCGATCAACATCTGGAACTTCATGGACGGTATCAACGGCATTGCCAGTTCGCAGGCGGCGCTGGTGGCGCTGGCGCTTGCGGTATTGTCGGGTGCCGCGCCGTGGACGCTGGCCGCGTTGTTTCTGGCGATCGCCTGTCTCGGCTTTTTGCCTTTCAATGTGCCTAGAGCGCGGGTGTTTTTGGGCGATGTCGGCAGTGGCAGTATCGGTTTCATGGTGGCGGCCTTGCTGGTACAGGCGGTGGCATCGAGCAACCTGCGCTGGCCACTGGCGCTGGTGCTGGTTTCTGCATTCGCCACGGACAGCGCACTGACGCTTGGCAAGCGCATCGTGCAGGGCAAGGCCTGGTGGCGGCCGCACCGCGAGCACACCTATCAATGGCTGGTGCGCGCCGGTTATCGGCATGGCCAGGTGAGCCTCGGATATTTGCTGTGGAGTGTGCTGGCGGTGGCGCTGGTGCTTGCACTACCCTATGGCGCTGACGTGTTGCCGGCGGCCTTGTGGTTGCTGGCAACAGCACTGCTTTGGATTGCCTTGCGTGCGCATGCGCGACGCAAATTGCGAAGGACGATGTGATGAGTTCCTGGCCTGGTAAACTGGCCGCGCTGCTGCCGCGGGTGTTGGTGGTGGCTCACGACTTGCTTATGGTGTGGATTTGCTGGACCGGTCTGGTCTATCTGCGCTACAGCTATGTGCAGGGCACCGTCGAGCGGCCGTGGTTTTCCAGCGAACACCTGATCGTGTTGCTGGCGCAGGGTCTGGTGTTCTGGATGATGGGCCTGTATCGCGGCTTGTGGCGGTTCGCCAGCGTCGCGGACCTGTGGAATATCGCGCGCGCCTGCGCGCTCGGGCTGCTCGGCATCGGGATTGGGCTGTTTTTGTACAACCGTCTGGATGGTGTGCCGCGCGCGGCACTGGCGTTGTATGTGCCGACGCTGGTGATGTTGCTGAGCGCGCCACGGGTGCTGTATCGCGCATGGAAGGACCGCCGCCTGGCCACCCGCCTGGATCAACCGCGCAGCCGGGTCCTGGTGCTCGGTGCGGGCGCCGCCGGTGAAGCGCTGGTACGTGACATGCGCCGTGATGGCCGCTATCGCCCGATTGGCTTTCTCGATGATCAGCCCAAGTTGCAGCGCGCGCGCTTGCAGGGGTTGCCGGTGCTGGGCACATTGGAGCGGTTGCCACAGGTTGCCGGGGAAGTAGCGGCAGAGCTGGTGGTGATCGCCATTCCCACCGCGACGCCGGAGCAGATGCAGCGCATCGTGGCATTGTGTGAGCGGGCACGTTTGCCGTTCCGCACGGTACCGCGGCTGAGCGATGTGCTCGGTGGGCGGGTCGCGCCGGGCGAATTGAAGACGGTGGCCATCGAGGATCTGCTGGGCCGCGAGCCGGTGGCACCGGACTGGGTGCCAGTGCGCGAATGGCTGGCCGGGCGTTCGGTGCTGGTCACCGGTGCCGGCGGCTCGATTGGCTCCGAATTATGCCGTCAGGTGGCACGTCTGGGGGTGCGCCGGTTGCTGCTGCTCGATCATTCCGAGCTGGCGTTGGAAGTGATCGTGCGATCGCTGCGCAGCACGTTCCCTGCGCTGGAAATCGACGCCGTGCTGGGCGATTGCGGGGACACCGCCTTGATCGCACATGCCTTGCAACGCTCGCAGGCCGATACCGTGCTGCATGCCGCGGCTTACAAGCATGTGCCGGTGCTGGAAACGCAATTGCGTGCCGCCATTCGCAACAACGTGTTGGCTACTGACACGGTGGCGCGGGCGGCTGCCGCCGCCGGGGTCGGCACCTTTGTGTTGATTTCTACCGACAAGGCCGTCAACCCGGCCAATGTGCTGGGTGCCAGCAAGCGCTGGGCTGAGCTGGTGTGCCAGAGTCTTGCGGTGCAGTGTGACACCCGTTTCGTTACCGTCCGCTTCGGCAACGTGCTCGATTCGGCGGGTAGCGTGGTGCCGCTGTTTCGCGAGCAGATTCGCGCCGGTGGCCCGGTGACGGTGACCGACCCCGAGGTGAGTCGCTATTTCATGACCATCCCGGAAGCGTGCCAACTGATTTTGCAAGCAGCGGTGCTGGCGCCACACGAGGCGATCTACACGCTGGACATGGGCGAGCCGGTGCGTATCCGCGATCTTGCCGAGCAGATGATCCGCCTGTCCGAGCGCGGCGGGCGTGATCGCATCAGTATTGTCTACACCGGGCTGCGGCCCGGTGAGAAACTGCACGAAGTGTTGTTTCACCCCGACGAGAAATATCAGCGCACCCCGCATCCGCGTATTTTTCAGGCCGGGCAACGGCCTGTTTCGGCGACGCAAGTGGCCGCTTGGCTGGCCGAAGCGCGTGACATGGTTGAACGTCACGATGAACCGGCGTTGGCACAATTGCTTCATCGCGCGGTACCTGAGTACGAAGCGATCAGCAAATTACACAGCGTCGCCAAGGAGAATATGGCATGAGTTTTCGCATCCGCAAGGCGGTGTTTCCCGTGGCCGGGCAAGGCACTCGCTTTTTGCCGGCCACCAAGACGGTGCCCAAGGAAATGCTGCCGGTGGTCGATCGCCCGCTGATCCAGTACGCGGTAGACGAAGCGATCGAGGCGGGTTGCGACACCCTGGTGTTCGTCACCAATCGCTACAAACATGCGGTCGCCGATTACTTCGACAAGGCATACGAACTGGAGCAGGCGCTGGAGAAATCCGGCAAAACCGAAATGCTGGCGCTGATTCGTGATGTCTTGCCAAAACATGTGCGAGCGGTGTTTGTCACCCAGTCTGAACCGCTCGGCCTTGGCCACGCCGTGTTGTGTGCAAAGCCGGTGATCGGCAACGAGCCGTTTGCCGTGTTGTTGCCCGATGACCTGATCTGGAATCGGCGAGGCAAGGGTGCATTGCGGCAGATGGTCGAGCTGGCCGGCGAGCGCGCTGCGGGTGTGATTGCCGTACAGGATGTTCCGCGCGAGAAAACCGGCAGCTACGGCATCGTCGCGACCGATAGTTTCGATGGCCGCGCCGGGCGTATTCGCGCGATGGTCGAGAAGCCCAGCCCGGCGCAAGCGCCCAGCACGCTGGCGGTGGTTGGGCGTTATTTGCTGCCAGCACAAGTCTTCGACGCACTGGAAAGCCTGCCGCCGGGCAAGGGCGGCGAGATCCAACTCACCGACGCCATTGCCGCGATGTTGGATTGCTCACCGATACTGGCCTATCGATTTCAGGGTACGCGTTTCGATTGTGGCAGTCGTATTGGGTTGATTGAAGCGACGATCCGCTTTGCGCTGGATCACGAAGATTTGAACAAGGCGGCTCGGCAGGCGATGGAGGCGGCATTGAGCGAGTTGGGTGTGCGCGATTCCTGACGGAACCTCTTGAAACCTGCTGCGCGACCGCATAGCGGCGTTGTGCGGTGCTCGGAATGCCGTGCACACTGCGGGGCCTGCGCTCCGTGCGCCTTGCACCTGGGCCGCTCACGACGGTTTCAAGAGGTTCCTTCAAGATATGAGCAGCGATACCACCTACTACCGCGATACTGCGCATAAGCGCGCCTTTCCGGCGTTATCGGGCCAGCATGCAACCCGGGCATGCGTGATCGGCGCCGGTTTTGCCGGCTTGAACACGGCGCTCGGGCTGGCCGAGCGTGGCGTTCGCGAGGTGATCGTGCTCGATGCGCAATCGCCCGGTTTTGGCGCTTCCGGGCGCAATGGCGGTTTCGTGTTCGCCGGCTTCAGCCGTGGCGAAGACCGCCTGTTGGCCGAACTCGGGCCGGCTCGCGCCAAGGCGTTGTATCGCGGCACCACCGATGCGGTGGCATTGATCCGCAAACGGGTAACGCAGTACGCGATCGACTGCGATGCGCGCGACGCCGGTGTGCTGTGGGCCAACTGGTTTCGCGACCGCACGGTATTGATCGCGCGGCAACGCTTGCTGGCGGAGCACTTCGACAGCCATTGGCAGTGGCTGAATACCGCGCAGGTGCAGCAGCGGGTGCATAGCGCACGCTACCACGAGGCGCTGTTCGAGCCAGCTGCATTGCATCTGCATCCGCTCAACTATGCGCTGGGGGTTGCCGCTGCCGCCATGCGTCAGGGCGTGCGGATTCATGGCGATAGCCCGGCTCTGGCGCTTGCGCGCCACGGCAAGGGTTGGCGCGTGCGCACACCCGACGCCCAGATTGATGCCGATCAGGTGGTGCTCGCGTGTGGTGGGTACCTGGCCGGCCTGGTGCGGCGCGTCGATGCGGCGGTGCTGCCGATTGCAACCTATGTCATGGTCACCGAGCCGTTGGGTTCGCGCATGGCCGAAGTGCTGTCCAGCCAGGCGGCGATCTACGACACCCGTTTTGCGTTCGATTATTACCGGCCATTGCCGGATACGCGCCTGCTCTGGGGCGGGCGGATCTCGGTGCTCGACCGCTCGCCGCAGGCGGTGCGGCGGCTGCTGTACCGCGATTTGATGAAGGTGTTTCCGCAACTTGATGGTGTTGGCATCGATTACGCCTGGTCGGGGCTGATGAGCTACGCCCGCCACGAGATGCCGCAGATCGGCGAAATCGAACCGGGGCTGTGGATGGCGCAGGCGTTCGGTGGCCACGGGGTTGCACCGACCACCTTCGCCGGTGAACTGGTCGCGTCAGCGATTGCCGATGGCGACAGCCGCTGGCGCGAGCTGGATCATTACGGGCTCATCTCGGCGTTCAAGCCGGCCGGCTATCTCGGCGCGCAACTGGGCTACGCCTGGTTGCAGGCCAGGGACGTGTGGAAAGATTACTGCGAGCGTATCCGATGATCAGCGGCGGCGACACCATCGCCTGGGCCGATTTCGAGAAGGTGTTGATCTGCGCCGGCACCGTGCTGCGGGTGGAGGACTTTCCCGAAGCGCGCAAACCGGCGTGGCGGCTATGGGTCGATTTCGGCCCGCATGGCATCAAGAAGACCAGTGCGCAGATCACGGCGTTGTACCAGCCACAAGACCTGATCGGCAAACAGATCGTCGGCGTGATCAATTTTCCGCCGCGACAAATCGGCAAGTTTCAGTCCGAGTTTCTGCTCACCGGGTTCAACACCGAGGACGGCGTGGTGGTCACCACCGTCGAGCGGCCGGTCGCCGATGGTGAGCGGTT
>PFJA01000233.1:528-10238 GCA_002782905.1 Lysobacterales bacterium CG_4_10_14_3_um_filter_64_11 | reverse complement strand
CGATGCGCGGCGTTTCGATGCGCGGCGTTTCGATGCGCGGCGTTTCGACGTGCGGCGTTTCGACCCGCGGCGCTTCGACCCGCGGTGCTTCGATGCGCGGTGCTTCGACGTGCGGCGTTTCGCCATGCGCAGCGTCGTTTACGGTGGTTACTCCGATTGCCTTGTCAGCAAAGTCCAATGGCTGTTGATTCGGCGTCGCGCTGATCTCGGCGGTACCTTCACTGCCATCGTTCTTGCGGCGGCGACGGCCACCACGGCGGCCACGACGACGACGCGCCGTGGTCCCTTCCGGCCCTTCGGGATTGCCGTCCGGTGCCGCGTCCGGTGCTATCGGCGATGCCGCCACGCTGGCATCGACGTGTGTGCTCGGCTTGCTGTCGGGCAGCGTTACTGCTGCGGCGACCGCGGCAACCACGTCGGTTTCGCGCTCGCGCACCGGTTCGGCTTTGGCTGCGCTGACGGCGCGGGTCTCGACCGCTTGCTCCGTCTCGCTCAGCTGCGGCTTGGCGGCGGCCGCTGGACGTTCTCGCGGCGGTCGCGGTGTGCGTTCGGCCTCGCCTTGGCGCTTGTTGGCTGTGCCGGTGGCGGCTTTGTCCTTGTTGCGCGTACCGCGTGTCTTGCGCTGCTGCCCCGCATCGGCCTGATCGCGCGTACGCTTTGGCTCGGCGCGATCGCGCGGTGCTTGCTCGCGAGCAGGCTCGGCACGCTGGCGCTCGGGGCGAGCAGGCGACGGTCCGCTGCGGGCAGCGGCCGGTTTTGCCGGCGCCGCATCGTGGTGGCCGCGGATGGCGGCAAACAGCCGCTTCAGCAAACCCGCCTTGGCCGGCGCTGGCAGCTTGGTGCGGGCGGGTACCTCTTCGGTCTCGTCGTGCGCGGGTGCCGGGCGCGATGGCGCAACATGGGTAACCGCCGGCGGCGGCACGTTGAGGTTGGCCTTGGTCAGCGAATGCGTTTCCAGCTTGCGCGGCGTGGTGCGGTGGTAGCTCGGGCGGTTGCTTTCTTCGTTGAGCTCGTTGTCGCGCAGGCGCACCACGTTGAACTGCGGGGTTTCCAGTTGCTCATCGGCCACCACCACCACGGGCGTATGGTGGCGTTGCTCGATTTCGATCAGCGCGCGGCGCTTTTCATTGAGCAGGTAGTTGGCGATTTCCGGCGGGGTCTGCACCAGTACCTGGCCGGTGCTGTCCTTCATCGCCTGCTCTTCGGTCAATCGCAGGATCGACAGCGACAACGATTCGACGCTGCGCATGCGGCCGTGGCCGGCACAGCGCGGACACACCACCTGAGTGGATTCGCCCAGGCTCGGGCGCAGGCGCTGACGCGACATTTCCAGCAGGCCGAAACGCGAGATGCGGCCGATCTGCACGCGTGCACGGTCGTGGCGCAGTGCCTGCTGCAAACGATTTTCGACATCACGCTGGTGTTTGTTCGATTCCATGTCGATGAAATCGATCACCACCAGGCCACCAAGATCGCGCAGGCGCAACTGGCGGGCCACTTCGTCGGAGGCTTCCAGATTGGTGTGATAGGCGGTTTCCTCGATGTCGCCACCCTTGGTCGAGCGTGCCGAATTGACGTCGATGGCGGTCAAGGCTTCGGTCTGGTCGACCACGATCGAGCCGCCCGACGGCAGCCTCACCTGGCGTTCAAACGCATTCTCGATCTGGGTTTCGATCTGGTAACGGTTGAACAGTGGGGTGGAATCCTGATACAGCTTGAGCTTGCGCAGGGTCTGCGGCATCACCTGTTCAATGAACTGGCGCGCTTCCTCGTACATCTCTTCGGTGTCGATCAGTATTTCGCCGACATCCGCGCGCAGGTAATCGCGCAACGCACGAATGATCAGGCGCGATTCCTGATAGATCAGGAACGAGGCGGGTTTGGCCAGCGCGGCATCGGTGATCGCACGCCACACCTGCAACAGGTAATCGAGATCCCATTGCAGCTCTTCGGCATCGCGGCCGACGCCGGCGGTGCGGATGATGATGCCCATGTCGGCGGGGATGTTGAGCTGATCCATCGCCGCTTTCAGCGCCTGGCGATCATCGCCTTCGATGCGCCGCGATACCCCGCCAGCGGTGGGGCTGTTGGGCATCAGCACCATGTAGCGGCCGGCCAGCGAGATGAATGTGGTCAGCGCCGCGCCCTTGTTGCCGCGTTCTTCCTTGTCGACCTGCACCACCACTTCCTGACCTTCGCGCAGCAGTTCGCGGATCGTTGCCTTGTTGGCATCGACGCCTTGCGCAAAATAATCGGGAGAAACTTCTTTCAGCGGCAAAAAGCCGTGCTTGTCACCGCCGTATTCAACAAACGCAGCTTCCAGCGATGGCTCAAGGCGAGTGATGCGGCCCTTGTAGATGTTGGACTTTTTCTGTTCCCGGGCCGGTTGTTCGATGTCGATGTCGTACAGGCTCTGGCCATCGACAATGGCTACGCGCAACTCTTCTTGTTGAGTTGCGTTGATCAGCATCCGCTTCATTTTTCTGATTCCTCACGCGCTCATACCGCGAGGAACGCCGGGGCTCCGCACCCATCATTCGGGCAGTCAGCCGGTATTGCCGGGCTGACCTGCGAAAATCCAGCGCTACAAAAACCGCCAGGCAAGCCCGCGGGAGCGCTTGTTCATGTGACCGGTTGGGCCATTGCCCGCCGGCGTCCGTGCCGGAAACCGCAAAACCACGGTATCCGTGCGATCAACCCCTGTGGCCGAACCCGAATGCTCGTTCCCGATATAAGATGGCCGCCGCAGATCGCGGAGGCCTCGGGATTGCGACACGCTTCGGGCCCGTTTTCGCCGGCGCCGGCAACATTGCCGGCAGCCCAACGAAATCAGGACGTTATTTCGCCCCTCAAGTGTAGCAGATTGGATTGTCATGGCGGAAACTTCGACAAAAGGGGCGGTTAGAACCGTGGACGTGGCCGATGACCGCGGTGGTCAGCGGCTCGACAACTTTCTGTTGGGCCTGCTCAAGGGTGCGCCGCGCAGCCTGATCTACCGCATCGTGCGCAGTGGCGAGGTACGCATCAACGGCAAGCGGGCCAAGCCCGATAGCCGACTCGCGGGTGGTGACCGGGTGCGCATCCCACCGGTGCGGCTGGGTGAGCCCGATGCCGGCGAAGGGCCGCCGATCGCCATGGCCGAGCGTCTGGCCGAGCACATCGTATTCGAGGATCGCGCCCTGCTGGTGCTCAACAAGCCGTGCGGGATCGCCGCGCATGGCGGCAGTGGCGTGCGCTTTGGCGCGATCGAACTGTTGCGCCGGGCGCGCCCGAACGAATCCCTGGAACTGGTGCATCGGCTGGACCGTGATACCAGCGGCGTGCTGGTGTTGGCGAAAAAGCGCTCGGCACTGCTGGAACTGCAACGGCAGATGCGCGAGGGCGGGATCCGCAAGAAGTATCTGGCGCTGCTGGTCGGGCGCATGGCCGAGCGTAGTTTTACGGTAGACGTGGCGCTGCAAAAGTCGGTGCTGTCGGGCGGCGAACGCATGGTGCGGGTTACCGCCGACGGCAAGGATTCGGTCAGCCATTTTCAGTTGATCGAGCGTCGCGGCGGCCACAGCTATTGCGAAGTGCGCATCGAAACCGGGCGTACCCACCAGATACGCGTCCATGCTGCGCACATCGGGCACCCTGTCGCGGGCGACGAAAAATACGGCGATCGTGACGCCAATCGCCGGTTGCGCGAGCAGGCTGGCCTCAAACGCATGTTTCTGCACGCGGCCAGCCTGGAGTTCGCGCTGGATGACGGGCGTTCACCTTACCTGCTCAGCGCACCACTGGCGCCGGAGTTGGCCGCTGCGCTGGATCGTCTCGGCTGAGTGCGTGCGTCGGCAATGCGTCATGCCAGGGCGTCGGCCTTGGCCGCGCAGATGAAATCGTTCTCCGAGAGTCCACCGACATCGTGGGTGGAGTAGCGCACCACGCAGCGGTTGTAATGCACGCCAAGATCCGGGTGATGGTCCTCGTGATGCGCGATAAAGGCCAGCGCATTCACGAATGCCATGGTGTGGTAATAATCGGGGAAGCTGAAGCTGCGGCTGATCGCCATGCCGTCTTCGATCACCGCCCACTGCGGGGTCTGCGCATTGAACGCAGCGATCTGATCGGCAGACAGCCGGTGCTGCTCGCCGCGGCGCGGCTGGCAGTGGCGTTGACTCAGGGTGTCATGGGCAGAATGCATAGGTGGTCTCCAGAGTTGCCGATGGCGCACGCGCAAGTATAAGCAGGTCGGCTCGTCAGCTTGGTTGTGGACGCAAAGAAAGTTGTCTCTCGCCAAGACGCCAAGGACGGCAGCAGCCGATCAGGTTATCGGCGGGCGGGGTTATGGCTCGGGTTGTCCAGCGCGCCACGCGCACCTTGCTGAGTTCAGCAAGAACCCGAAACGCATGCACCAAGCGTTACAGACCACCTGTGATACTGGGGCTGCGCACGATGGATGGATTTTGCAATGTCAACGACTGGGCTACTGTGGCCCTGTGTTGCGTTCCCTTGGTGCACTTGGCGTCTTGGCGAGAGCACGCTTGTTCAGGTAACAAAGCAGCCGGTTTCATGAGGTTCCCGGATGTTGCTGCACGAGGCCACAAAGTCGTTGCCAAATGTATCCGCGCACGCTGGTAAACTGTGCGCATGATCGAGATCACGCAAACCGCACAAGCCTACTTCCATAAACTGTTGCAGTCGCAGGATGGCGATGCGATCGGCATTCGACTGCATGCAGTCAAGGCCGGGACGCCGGCAGCCGATGCGCGCTTGTCGTTTTGCGATGCGGATGACCTGATCGGCGATGAGTGGCAACTCGAATGTGAGGGCTTCGTGCTGTACGTGGAAGCGGCCAGCGCTCCGTTTTTCGAAGATGCGCAGATCGATTTCGAGAGTAATGCCACCGGCGGTCAGCTCAATATTCGTGCGCCGCGGATCAAGGGCGTGCCGCCCGCTGAGGGTGCCGGGCTGATCGAGCGTCTGCGCCATGTCATCGATAGCGAAATCAATCCGCAACTGGCAGCGCACAAGGGCAGGGTGGCCCTGGAAGCGGTTACCGCCGATGGCGTTGTGGTGTTGCGTTTCGGTGGTGGCTGCCATGGCTGTGGCATGGTCGATGTCACCCTGCGCCAAGGCATCGAAAAAACCTTGGCGGCGCGCTTCCCGGAAATCACCGGTGTGCGCGATGCCACCGATCACGATTCCGGGCAGCAGCCCTACTACAAGGCGTCGTGATTCGGCACAGGCCCGTTGCCGCCACGCGCTCGCGCCGCACTGCTCGGTTTAACGCGACTTTCAGGACCTGCTCGCTAGGCTTGCGCGCACGTGCAGTGCTTCCGTACCGGGCGGCCCATTGCGCATCCTGCGCGCAGTGCCGTGGCCTGACGCTTGCGGCACTGCTCTGGAAAGTACCGCCCAGTACGAAGCCCCACACTACTGTTTTGTAAACTGGCGAGCGCAGCCGATGGTGAAGCGATGGCGTATGGCCAATCCGACGCGCAACTGATCCGGCGCTATCTGTGTGAGCGGATGGGCGGCGTTTTGCGTGGTTCGCCGCGGCGCTGGGCGGTACTCTCGCTGGTGGCACTGCTGCACCTTGGGCTGGCCATGATGCTTGCGCAACTGCTGCGCGATTCCAGGCCCGAAACATCAACGCCGGCCATTGCGGTGCAGTTTTTTGACTTGCGCGATACGCCACCGCCATTGCCGAATCTGCCGCCAACCCGCCGACGCAGTGTCGGCTCGCCAGAGGTTGCCATGCCGCCGCCGCTGGCCGTGCCGGCTGCGCCGATCGTCGAACCGATGATCGAACCATCCGCCGAACCGCCGCCGAAACTGCGCTTGTTTCGTCCGGATGGTTCGGTGAACATCGCTGACGATCTACTCGCCAGGATCGAGCGTACCGTGCTCGCTCGTGGCTTGGCCGAGTACCGCATCGCCGATCTGGATCGCGCCGGCCACTTCGAGACGCGCACGGTGTTGGAGTATCAGGAAACGGTATTCGAGCGGTATTGGGTACCGAGTGAGTCGCTGCTGGAAGAATGGGTGCGGCGCGGTATCCACGAGGTGTCGATACCGATACCCGGCAGCAACCAGAAGATCACGTGTTACATCTCGTTGGTAGCGCCGGGTGCGGCCTGCGGCATCACCTCGCCCCGGCAGATGACGAGCAAGCAAGAGCGCGACTACGAGCCGCCGCCGAACCGCAATTTGCGCACCGAGTGATCGGCGTTGATGGGTTTCGCCACACGCTGGGCACAGCGCCCCAGCCACGAGTACCGAGTATGGGGAAAGCGAGGGTCCGCAAAAGACGCCAAGTGCGCAAAGGAAAGCAAGAAGCCGAGTTCGCGGGATGGGTCGAGTGCGGCGACACCCATCCTACGTGTGCTTCACGTTTTCACCCCATGGCATCAGGGAAGTGTCGGATCGGCGCCTTCGGCGCTTGATCCGACCTACGCGCACGCTCGCGCCGGTTGGGTCAAGCGGCGGCCGCTCCTGTGCATCCGGCAACTGCTCCTGCGTTGCGCTACCTCCGGCATCCTTGCGCGGTGTAGCGGCGGAACCGGCGAAAAACCATTGCGTCTTTTGCGTCCGTTGCGGACCCCGTGTGCTTTACGTTGTTCCCGAGTTCCGAGTTACTTGGCGGGGTCGGCGTTCAGCTCGACCAACGGGCCTTGCTGCGACGAGAAATAGGCGGCCAAGTCGGCAATATCCTGCTCACTCAATGCTCCAGCGAAACCCGCCATGATCGGGTTGACGCGGGCGCCGGACTTGTAATCGCCCAGCGCTTTGCGCAGGTAATCCGCGTGCTGGCCGGCAAGAATCGGGTACATGGTGATTCCAATGCCGTTGCCGTCGGCACCGTGGCATGCCTGGCAGGTTTGTGATTTTTGCTTGCCGGCGTCGATTGAGCCGTTGGCGTGCGCGCCAAAGGCAACCGAACCAAGCGTGAGCGCGATGATCAAACGCAGGGTCATGGCGTGTCCTTTCATGGTGTCACCTTGCCGGCGCTGGCAATGAATGCGGCGAGGTTTTGCAGGTCGGTTTCACTGAAGCTGGCCGCCTGCGCCTGCATGGTGGGATGCGTGCGCTCGCCTTTTTGGTAAGCGATCAGCGCAGCCAGCAGGTAGTCGTAATTCTGGCCGGCAATGCGCGGCACATGGTATTGCGGGTAGGCGTTCTTGTAGCCAGCGATGCCGTGGCAGCCGGTGCAGGTGTAGGCGAGTTGCCGTCCCAGTGCCGGATCGCCCTGAGCATGTGCGGCGGCAAACGGGAGGGTGACAAGCGCAAGGCTGGCCAAGGCAAGTGCGTTGAGTCGCTTCATCGGTGGTTGTCCAGGCGAAATCGGCGTCAGGCCGGGGTGGTAAAGCGGCAAGTATAACCAGCAGCACGGTGTTGCGACAAAGTGGATAGGGGGGCGGGGTGCCCGGAGTGCCCTGGGTGCCGGCTTTCGCGCTGGGTTCATGCGCCGTTGGTCATCATGACTTGCTGCACTCGCATGGGGTACGGCTTGCCATCACCATGTATCCCGGAGCTGCCTTGACATATTTGGTGATATAGGTAACTATAACACCACTCACCCATAACACCGAGTTGACCATGACCCCGCAAAACCCACTTCGCTCATTCCTGTTGGTCGTGGCGATGGCCGCCACCAGTGTGCTCGTCGCCTGTTCGGGGGGAGCAAAAGGCGATGCCGCGCAGGCGAAAAAATCCGACAAGGGTGCCGATAGCGCGATCCCGGTTGAGATTGCGCGGGCCGCCCGTCGCCCGATGAGCGCCAGCTATGCGGCAACCGCCTCGCTCAAGGCGGTGCGCGAAGCGCAAGTGGTGTCGATGACGTCCGGCGTGCTGCTCAAGCTGATGGCCGAAGAGGGTGATGTGGTCAAGGCCGGCGCTGTGCTGGCGCGTCTCGACCCGGATCGCAAGGGGCTGGCGCTGGCGCAGGCCGAGGCGCAGCTCAAGAAACTGGAAAGCGAATATAAACGTTCCCGCGAGTTGTTCGAGCGGCAACTGGTCAGCGCCGATGCGCATGGCAAGATTCGCTCGGATCTGGATGTGCAGCGTGCCGCCGTGCAGATTGCCCGTCTGGAGTTGTCGTACACCAGCATCACCGCGCCGATCTCCGGTGTGATTGCGCAGCGCATGGTCAAGGTCGGCAACCTGATTCAACCCAACACGCCGATGTTCACGGTGGTGGACAGCTCGCATCTGGAAGCGGTGTTGAATGTGCCCGAGCGCGAGTTCTCCACCATGCGCGCCGGGCTTCCGGTGACGATGCAGGTGGATGCGTTGCCGGGCCGTACGTTTGCCGGAACCGTGGATCGGGTCAGTCCGGTGATTGATGCCGGCAGCGGCACTTTTCGGGTGACGGCGGCATTTGCCGGGGTGCGTCAGTTGCAGCCGGGCATGTTTGGCCGCGTCGAGTTGGTCTACGACCAGCGTGCTGATGCGTTGACGATACCGCGCGATGCATTGATCGAAGGCGATGGCGAGACGGCGGTATTCGTGCTGCGCGATGGCAAGGCGATACGTACCAAGGTGCAGGTCGGCTTCATCAATGGTGCATATGCCGAGATTCGCGAAGGACTGGTGGAAGGCGATGGCGTGGTGACGGTGGGCAAGGTGACATTGCGCGACGGCGCCACGGTCGAGGTCGTCAACGGCGCCGACGACGCCAGCGCGGTCGCGCTCAAGGGTGGTGCCTCGACGGCAGCCAGCCCATGAGTTTGATTGCCTTTTCCACCCGCCGCCGGGTCACGGTGGCGATGTTCACCGTGACCATGGTTCTGTTCGGCCTGCTGGCGTTGCGCGAGCTCAAGGTCAATCTGCTGCCGGATCTGAGCTATCCGACGCTGACCGTACGCACCGAATACGTTGGCGCTGCACCCAGCGAAATCGAAAATCTGGTCACCGAGCCGATCGAGGAATCGGTGGGTGTGGTCAAGAACCTGCGCAAACTGCACTCGGTGTCGCGTACCGGCCAAAGCGATGTGATTTTGGAGTTCGCCTGGGGTGCCGACATGGACAAGGCGAGCATCGAGGTGCGCGACAAGCTGGAGTCGGTGCAGTTGCCGCTGGAAGCCAAAAAATCGGTGTTGCTGCGCTTCAATCCATCCACCGAACCGATCATGCGGCTGGCGCTGAGCGGCGAGAGCAAGGCCGATGGCGTTGACGAGGTGTTGCTCAAACGCCTGCGCCGCTACGGCGAGGAAGAGCTAAAAAAGCGCCTGGAGCCGATCGCTGGTGTTGCTGCGGTCAAGGTGTCCGGTGGCCTGGAAGACGAGATTCAGGTCGATCTCGACCAGCAGTCACTGGCGCGCCTGAACCTGTCGGTCGGCACCGTGATTGACCGCTTGCGTCAGGAGAATGTCAACATTTCCGGTGGCCGGCTGGAAGAGGGCACGCAGCGTTATCTGGTGCGCACCATCAATCAGTTTGTCGATCTCGATCAAATGCGCGATCTGCTGGTGGTCAACCGCGATGGTTATTCGATCTACCTGCGCGATATCGCCACGATTGCGCAGGGCTTCAAGGAACGTCAGGCGATCATCCGTCTGGATGGCCGCGAAGCGATCGAACTGGCGATCTACAAGGAAGGCGATGCCAATACGGTGGATGTGGCGGATCGCGTCAAGGCGGCGTTGCAGCAACTGGAATCGGACATTCCGCCGGATGCCACCCTCACCCAGGTCGACGACCAGTCGGTTTTCATTCGCCAGGCACTC
>PFJA01000233.1:0-326 GCA_002782905.1 Lysobacterales bacterium CG_4_10_14_3_um_filter_64_11 | reverse complement strand
TGCTTGGCATTGCGGTGCTCAATGGGCTGGTGATGGTGACCTATTTCCGTCAGCTGCGCGAAACCGGAATGCCGCTGGCAGAGGCGGTGCGGCGCGGGGCTGAACGGCGGCTGCGCCCGGTGCTGATGACGGCGAGCATCGCCGCTTTCGGGCTGGTGCCACTGCTGTTTGCCACCGGGCCGGGATCGGAAATCCAGAAGCCGCTCGCCATTGTGGTGATCGGCGGGCTGGTGACGGCGACCCTGTTGACGCTGGTGCTGCTGCCGATCCTTTATGAACGCTTCGGCGAAGGCCCAGCCGACCATGCCGACGAACTGCCGGAGGCC
>PFJA01000067.1:1593-2960 GCA_002782905.1 Lysobacterales bacterium CG_4_10_14_3_um_filter_64_11 | reverse complement strand
TACACAGCGCAATCATGCGACGCGCTGGCCGCAGCAGCCGTGCCGGTGATGCTCAAGCGGGGTTGGTGGAGTGTGTCCGGGCTGTTGGGTAAGTACGCGGAAGAGGTGGCGCTGTTGGCCATCGCTGGGCCGCTGGCCTTTGCAACGTGGCAGGGTGTGAGTTCTGACCTCGCAGCAGCCGCAGCCGCGCAAAAGAAGGCAGCCGCAGACCCCCAATCTGCGCAGCAGATCACCAGCTCCGAACCTGCCGCGCCAGTCCAGGCACGCGCATGAAAAAAACCGGCAACGATAAGGCGGCGCATTTTGTCGCCATCATCGGTACAACTGGGTGCGGAAAATCAACCGAGTTGAAGCGGCGCCTGGCTCAAAAACGGAGGCCGCGCGTGATGGTGTGGTCGCCGAAAGAACCGCTCGATCGGTACGTCGATTTTTTCCCGGGTGCGCAGTTGTTGCGCAGCATGTCCGAAGTGTTGGACGCAGTGGGTAAGGCTGGAAAGCGTGGCAAGTTCGCCCTGGTGTTTCAGCCAACCTTGTCCAGGGCGAAGGATGAGGCCGCATTCTCGTTGTTCTGCAAGATCGCGCTGGCCGCTGGCAGTCTCACGCTGGTAGTGGAAGAACTGCACAGTGTAACCAAGCCCAGCAGCGCACCAGATGGATGGTCGAAACTATGTTTCATGGGGCGCGGCTATGGCGTCGAAGTGTTCGGCTTGTCGCAGCGCCCCGCCAGTGTTGACAAGGCATTTCTCGGCAGCTTGAGTGCATGCCATTGTGGGCGCTTGTCCTATCCCGAAGATCAGAAAACAATGGCCAAGGCTATGGGGTTGCCGATCGGTGACATTGCCAGCCTGATCGGCTATCAGGCGGTGCAAAAAGATTTTGCCTCCGGCAAAACAGCCCGGCTACCCTGACCAATGGAATGCGCGACAATAGGCCGCGCCCCAGATACCTTTCTTGCCTGTTTCGCTTCCTCTGTTGCATCCTCCGTCCCCGCTTCTTTTTTCGCGGATAACTACCGCTCAATCTTCCAACGAGGGCAACATGGACAAAGCAAAACTTATTTCTCTGGGCATCACCGCCGCCGCTCTTTTCGCGGCTTACCGTTTCGCACCGAATCCGATGATTCGCACCGCTGTGCTGGGTGTGGCAGGTGTGGTCGTGGTGCGCAACACCCCGGTCGTCAATCAGTACGTCGCAATTTAAGGGAGGGGGACAAAATGCCTATCGGTAAAATCGTACGCAAAGCCCTTCCGTTCGCTAATGTTGTGGCATCCGGCCAGGCAACAAATCAGATCACCATCGGCAAGACGCTGAACACCATGCAGCTGAAGCTGGGCGGCACCGCGCTGACCAAAGCAATGCTGACTATG
>PFJA01000067.1:1378-1520 GCA_002782905.1 Lysobacterales bacterium CG_4_10_14_3_um_filter_64_11 | reverse complement strand
GCGGCCTGACTGCTGATGTCGCATTTCTGGACGTTGCGTTCGAGGACTTGACTGGATTAGACCAGGTTGATCGTGTGGTTGGCGCATTGGATACCTCAATCGGTATCGCAAGTTTGACGACTGAAGTTGATATTGTCGGCGC
>PFJA01000067.1:1224-1366 GCA_002782905.1 Lysobacterales bacterium CG_4_10_14_3_um_filter_64_11 | reverse complement strand
GCTCTCGGCTCGGTTGTTGGAATCCGCACCGCAGCGCCAGCCCGACGGGAGTGTTTCGCCGTTCGCTGGCATGATCGCAAAACAACTGCGTTACGGATTTAGCGTCGCGGCGGCTGGCGAACTCCCGCTGAACTTCCCGTTT
>PFJA01000067.1:851-1118 GCA_002782905.1 Lysobacterales bacterium CG_4_10_14_3_um_filter_64_11 | reverse complement strand
AAGCGGAAAATGAGTACGAGCAGATTCGCAACGGTCGCGTGCCGCAGGCCAATGTGTACACCCTCGATTTCATCCCGGACGGCAATGTGCGCAACGCTTTTGACACGCGCAAAGCACAGTCGGTCGAATGGATTTTTACAACCGACGCGGCTGATTCCGGTTACGTTGTCATCGAGTATCTCGACACGCTCGGCAACCTGTAAGGGGAATTGCCATGAGTGATTGGGGCGATTTGATTAACAACACTGCGCAGGATTTATTTGTTAC
>PFJA01000067.1:489-757 GCA_002782905.1 Lysobacterales bacterium CG_4_10_14_3_um_filter_64_11 | reverse complement strand
CGGCTGGTTTGCTGGTGTTCCTGTTGGTGCGCAAATAATGGCCGGCTCTGACTTGTCGGGAATGTCTGGCTCTCCCTCGTTTCAGGGCGGCGCTGGCGGTTCCGCTACTGGTGGCAACACGACGACCAATCTGGAAAGCGGCTTTAATTCTTCTGGTTGGACTGTTGCGGTCGGTGGATCGCAGGCGACCGGCGGCATCAGTCAATGGGTGCTGATCGGCGCGGGTGTGCTGGCTTTGATATGGATTCTCAAGCGCCGGTAGTTCGTG
>PFJA01000067.1:135-420 GCA_002782905.1 Lysobacterales bacterium CG_4_10_14_3_um_filter_64_11 | reverse complement strand
TTGATGAAGTGCTGACCGGCTGCATTTTTTTTATGCTGGATGCGCCTGGCAATCGGTTGGGGTACGCTCTAAAACAGGTCGGGCGTGAGTTGTGGATTCAGGCGGCTGGCGGTGAGGGGGCCGCTGATCTGACCGGCGCAGGGTTGACGGTAATCGAGGGGCAGGCCGTTGGGTTGTTTGACTCGGTTGGATTCCAGACGCGCCGCGCAGGGTTGGTGCGCAAGGCTAAAAAGTTGGGCTACACAATAGACGGTTACATTTTGCGGAAAACAATATGACAAAGTT
>PFJA01000067.1:0-126 GCA_002782905.1 Lysobacterales bacterium CG_4_10_14_3_um_filter_64_11 | reverse complement strand
CTGGTTCGGGTTCTGCATCGCGCCGCTCTATTTTGGCGGCGGCGGCGGTTCTGCGACTACGTCCAGTAACACGACAACGCAGAACACTGACAAGCGCCTGGTGGCAAGTGATAGCGCAATCGGAAT
>PFJA01000231.1:6747-10277 GCA_002782905.1 Lysobacterales bacterium CG_4_10_14_3_um_filter_64_11 | reverse complement strand
TCAACGGCGCACCGATCGTCGATATCAATGCCAACCAGCCGTTGCCTGACGTGTTGGCCGCGGCACAAACGGCCGCTGCGGCGGCGCTCGCTGCGCTGGGCTATCGCGAGCTCGACCCGCTGGCATCGTGACCGCCGCAGCGGTACCTGCTCAGGCCGGCGGCGGGTAGCACGCGACGAGCGCCGTCAAACGCTGTCGGATAGGCTCGGGAATGGCGAATCGATCCGAACGATAGTTGGTGACGCCCGCGGCTGTGCCGGCGACCAGTTCGTCGTGCAGGCTGCCCATCAAGCCATTGAGGGTGTTGCAATAACGCGAGACCTCGCGGTGATCGGCGGACGGGTAGAGGATAGTGAGATTGTCGTAGTGCGCCACCTGCCGGCTGATCACCTTGCGCGCGTCGTGAAATTCCTTGCCGGTGACGCCAGGTCTGGCCAGAACATCACGCACGAAATGCATTTCCTGGATGGCGAAATCACGAAACGATGCCGTCGTGCTGGGACGCAAGGCGGCCACCGTACGGGTGACGAAGCGGAGCGGGATATCGCTCCACAGGCACCGTAGCAGCAGCGCGAATCGGCGCGCTGGGGCATCGCGCCCGTTCTTCAGCGCATCCTGCAGATAGCCCATGAGTGAAATCAGCCAGTGAAATGGCCGCGGATAACGATGCCGCTGGTCGCATACCGCGTACGTCGCCCGCAAATGCTTGAACTTGGCGCGAACGTGTTTGAAAAAGACCTGTTCGGACTCGCTCAGTCGCGCAGTCGCGTAGGCGTTGGCGAGCACGCTGGCAAAGCTGCGCTGATCGATGCCATCGCGCCAGAGCTGCATGCTGAGCTGGAAGCAGCGCGCCAGTTGCTGTTGCGTGCAATCCAGCGCAATCTGCCGCGGTGGCGGTGCGTCGAGATCGATGCTGTCATGCCGCAACACGGCAGCGAACAGCGCGTCGCATTGCGCGCTTGAAATAGCGCCGGTGCCGGGCAGTGGCGGGCCATCTGGCGATTCGATGGTCATCGGGGCGATTGCCTGGTCAGTGCGCGCAAGCGCGCCAGCGCCGCCTCGCCGGCTTCGCGAAAGGCGCTTTCGCTGAAGCGAGCGAGTACCCGGGCACGCGCCGTTGCGCCGATGGCGGCCAGCTGCTGCGGCTGCGACAGCGCCGTGCGCAGCGCGTCTGCCAGCGCATCGGCATCGCCGGCTGGCACCAGCCAACCGCTGTGGCCCGGTTCGAGCGTGTCGGCCATTTGCCCGACTGCCGATGCAATCACCGGCAGCCCCGCCTGCATCGCTTCGTGCATGGCAATGCACAAGCCTTCCGCGCGCGAGGGTTGCAGGTAAAGGTGCAAACCGGCAAGGAACGCGCGCGGTTGCTCGGTAAAGCCGGGCAAATGCAGGGCGTCGAATCCGATGGCGCGCGCAGCGGCGGCCAGCGCGGAATGCTCCTCGCCGTCACCGGCAATGGTGATGGAAAACGGCGTCGGCGGGGCGAAACCCCCTGCCTGCAATCGCGCCAGCGCGGCAAGCAGCACGTCGTAACCCTTGATCGTGTTCAAACGGCCCAGACTGCCCAGCCGCAGCGTTTCGCCCTCCCGCCATGGCGTCGCTTGCGGCGCGTGTGGATCCGCGGCAAACAGTGGCCAGATGACACGCTGTTGTGCCGGAACCTGGAAGCGCTCCGCGGTCAGCCTGTCGACACGCTCGGAGTCGCTGACCCACAAGGCCGGGCGCTTGCGCAACAGATGAAGCAAGCGACGGCCGGTAGCATTGAGGTACGCATTGTGTTGCCAGACCACGACCGGCAGATGGTGACGCCAGCCATGCACCAGCCCGATCACGCTGGCGCGCGAAAGCGACGTCCAGACATGGCTGGGCTGGTACTGCGCCAGCTCCCGATCGAGCCAGCGCGCCGCTGCCAGGTGGTCTTTCTCGCCCCCCTCGCGGGTGGCGACATCCAAGCCATCGGCCAACATTGCCGGCAACGCGCGGCCATCGCGCCTGGTCAGCGCAAAGACTTTAACCTGTGCCCCGGCATTGCGCATGACCCGGGTCACGGCAGGAACCGGCAGCGCCGCCCCGCCGCCTTCCAACGAGTTGATCACGTAAGCGATTTTCATGATGTACGGGCTTTGGCAAAGCACCAGTGTAGTGTTTCGCTGTTTACAAACGGTTAGCCCATAGCCAGGCCGGGCGCGCTGCCGGGGCACGCCACGCGTTCAGCCCAGGCCGATCAACTTGTGATCTTGCAGGCGCTTTTCGAGATAGTGGATGTTCATGCCGCCGAGCTGGAAGCCGCGGTCGGCCATGATCCGCTGTTGCAGCGGCACATTGGTTTTGATGCCATCGACGATCATCTCGCCCAGTGCCACCCGCATGCGCGCGATCGCCTGGTTGCGGTCGGCACCATGCACGATCAGCTTGCCGATCATCGAGTCGTAGTTCGGCGGTACCCGATAGCCTTCATAGATGTGGCTGTCGACACGCACACCGGGGCCGCCGGGCGCGTGGAAATGGTGAATCACGCCGGCACAGGGCATGAAGGTGTCCGGGTCTTCGGCATTGACCCGGCACTCGATGGCGTGGCCGCGAATCACGACATCGCCTTGCTGGACAGACAGCTTGTGTCCGGCCGCAATCAGCAGTTGTTCGCGCACCAGATCGATACCGGTCACCCACTCGGTCACCGGATGCTCGACCTGGATGCGGGTATTCATTTCGATGAAATAGAACGCGCCATCTTCGTACAAAAACTCGAACGTGCCGGCGCCGCGATAACCGATGCGCAGGCAGGCGTCGACGCAGACCTTGCCGATCTGCGCGCGCTGCGCTTCGCTGATCCCGGGGGCGGGCGCTTCTTCGACGACTTTTTGGTGGCGGCGCTGCATCGAGCAATCGCGCTCGCCCAAGTGGATTGCCTGGCCCTGACCGTCAGCGAGCACCTGCACTTCGATGTGGCGCGGGTTCTCCAGAAACTTTTCCATGTAGACCTGGCCATTGCCGAACGCCGCCTTGGCCTCGCTCTGGGTGGTGACGATGGCGTTGAGCAGGGCGGCATCGGTGTGCACCACGCGCATGCCGCGGCCACCGCCACCACCGGCCGCCTTGATGATTACCGGGTAGCCGATGTCGCGGGCGATACGGTGATTCTCCTCGCCATCCTCGCCCAACGGTCCGCCGGAGCCGGGTACGCACGGTACGCCGGCGGCCTTCATGGCGCGAATCGCCTCGACCTTGTCGCCCATCATCCGGATCACTTCCGGCGTTGGCCCGATGAAAATGAAACCGGATTTTTCCACGCACTCGGCAAAGTCGGCATTTTCGGAGAGAAATCCGTAACCGGGGTGTATGGCCTGGGCGTCGGTCACTTCGGCGGCGGCGATGATGGCCGGGATGTCGAGATAGCTCTGCGCGGATGGCGGCGGCCCGATGCACACCGATTCGTCGGCCATGGCCACATGTTTGAGGTTGCGATCGACGGTGGAATGCACCGCCACCGTCTTGATCCCCAGCGCATGGCAGGCACGCAGGATGCGCAA
>PFJA01000231.1:0-6731 GCA_002782905.1 Lysobacterales bacterium CG_4_10_14_3_um_filter_64_11 | reverse complement strand
TTGGCGATGACGACTTTCTCAAGCATGGCGGCTCAGCCGATCACGAACATGGGTTCGTCGAACTCCACCGGCTGGCCGTTTTCCACCAGAATGGCGACGATGGTGCCGGCGACATCGGCTTCGATCGGGTTGAACATTTTCATCGCCTCGATGATCGCCAGCGTGTCGCCGGCTTTCACGCTCTGCCCGAGCGTGACGAACGGCGGCGCCTCCGGGTTTGACGAGGCGTAATAGGTGCCGACCATCGGCGAGCGCACCATGTGGCCATCGGGTATCGCCTTGCCGCCATGCTTGCTCGGATTGTCGTCTGCGACCGACGGCGGGCGCGAATGCTCGCCGCCATGCTGCATCAGCGGCGCGGCCACTGCTGCCGCCGCGACGGTGCGTGGTTGCCGTGCCAGGCGCACCGATTCCTCGCCTTCCCTGATTTCGATTTCGGTGAGCTGCGATTCTTCCAGCAGATCGATCAGTTTTTTGATTTTGCGAAGATCCATGTCGTATCGGCCTCGAGCGTGATGCGCAGGTTCAGGGGTTCCGGGCGAGCCGGGCGATTGCGGCCTGTACGGCGTAGCGATAGCTGTCGGCACCAAAGCCGGCGATCACCCCGACCGCGAGGTCGCTGAAGTAGGAGTGGCGGCGAAACGGCTCGCGCGCATGCACATTCGACAAGTGCACCTCGATGAACTCGATCGCCACCGCCGCCAATGCATCGCGCAGTGCCACACTGGTGTGGGTGAAGGCGGCTGGATTGATCACGATGAAGGCGGTGCCGTCACTGCGTGCGGCATGCAGCCGCTCGATCAACACGTGCTCGGCATTGGCTTGCAGGCACTGCAACCGATGGCCTGCGGCCTGCGCCTGCGCGACCAGCGCGGCATCGATTTGCGCGAGCGTGGTGTGGCCGTAGACGGCCGGTTCACGGCTGCCGAGCAAGTTCAGATTGGGGCCGTGCAGAACCAGAATCATCGCCATGGGCACCTTGATGTGAAACTCCGCGAAGCGTTTCCTTGTCCCCTCTCCCCCCGGGAGCGGGTAGCGGTGCGGGAAACGGCATGGCGCGAAAACGTTTCATGATGCGGAATGGCTTGACCATGCCGGTCAGCCTCCGGGGGGCACAGTTTGAGCGAACACTCGGCACTTTGTCCAGACGTTAGCGCCTGATTGGCCGAAGATCGCGACAAGTTACTCGGCTGGCGTGTCTGCGGCGGCCGCTGCGGCGGTTATCGAGCCGCCTGGCTGGTCCATTGTGCCAGGGCTTTGTGGCTGAAACTCCCCTCCTTGTGCGCCAGCACCTGGCCATCGGCGTCGATCAGCACGGAAAACGGCAACACGCTGTGCCGGTTGCCCAGCCGCACCGAGCTGTCATCGCCCGACGGTGGCTCCAGCGCAATCGCATAGTTCACCGGCCGCTTGCCGAGGAATGCGCGGACATCGGCTTCATTGTCAAGCGCCACCCCCAGCACTCTGATGCCCTGTTCGCCCTGACTGGTGGCAAAGGCGTCGAGCACCGGCATCTCCTGGATGCAGGGCCCGCACCACGACGCCCAGTAGTTGATCAGCAGCGGTCGCCCGCGCAGCGCCGCGAGTTCGACGCGGTTACCGTCGAGTTGTGGCCACGACAACGCTGGTAGGCGCTCGCCGACACCGACCACGGTCAGCCCAGGCGGTGCCGCTGGTGCCGCTGTCGGAACGCTGAAGTGGCGGCCGACCCATAGCCCGGACAGGCCGCCGAACAGCGCGATGAGCAGCAAGATCAGGGTATTGCGCATTATCGTGCGACCTTGCCGACGCGTTCCACAAAGGGCGCGGCTGGTTCGAAACCGATCAGCCGCAGGTGACGCTGCTCGTTGCCGTCACGCCCGAAAAACAGCGTTCCCGGCGGGCCAATGATCGCGAATCGCTGCATCAGTTCCTGATCCACCGCATCGTTGGCGGTGACATCGGCCTTGAGCAACACGAACCCGGCCAGTGCCGCATGCACGGCCGGATCGGTGAAGGTGTACTTTTCCATTTCCTTGCAGCTCACGCACCAGTCGGCGTAGAAGTCGAACATGACCGGCTGGCCCGCGGCGTTGGCTGCGGCGATGGCACGATCGAGCTCGGCGGACGACTTGATGGCGGTGAAATGCAGCTCGGCAGCCGCGCCGCCGCCGCCGAACACGCCGTTGAGCGGTTGCAGCAGATCACGGCCACCGGCCAGCGCGCCGAGCATCTGCGCGCTGCCGATCAGCAGCAGCAGCACACCAAGCGCCTTCCACAGCCGCTTCCAGCCCGACGCCGCAGCGGCCAGCGGCTCCAGCGCGCCGAGGTAGATCGCGCTGCCGATCAGCAGGCTGCCGCTCAGCGCGAGGGTGACGGCCGGATCGACGATGCGATCCAGCATCCAGATCGCCAGGCCGAGGAACAGCACGCCGAACACCGCCTTGACCGCGTCCATCCAGGCGCCAGCGCGCGGCAGGATGCGCCCGGCAGCGGTGCCGAACGCGAGCAGCGGCGCACCCATGCCCATCGCCAACGCAAACAGCGCCAGGCCACCGAGCAGCGGGTCGCGGGTCTGGCTGATGTACAGCACCGCTGCGGCCAACGGCGGCGCCACGCAGGGGCCGACGATCAATGCCGAGAGCACGCCCATGATCGCGACACCGAGCAGTGAGCCGCCGGACTGCTTGTTGCTCAGTTCGGTCAGCCGGGTTTGCATGCGGCTGGGCAGTTGCAGTTCGTAGAATCCGAACATCGAGAAGCTCAGCACCACGAACAGCAGCGCAAAGCTGATCAGGATCCACGGCGTCTGGAACACCATCTGCAGGTTGGCGCCGGCCAGGCCGGCGACCACGCCGGCAATGGTGAACACCACCGCCGTCGCCAGCACGTAAACCAGCGACAGCACGAACGCGCGGCGGGTGGTGATGTGGCCGGCACCGGCGATGATGCCCGAAAGGATCGGAACCATCGGGAACACGCAGGGCGTGAACGCCAGCAGCAGGCCAAAACCGAAGAAGGTGAGCAGCGTCCACAACCGATGCGGGCCGGACAGCGCGCTGGCGAGGCGGCTGTCCTCGGCTTGCGGTGCGACGCTGCCGGTCACCGCGCCATCGCTGGCGGGCAGCGAAACCGCCAGCGTACGGGTCATCGGCGGGTAGCAGATGCCGTCGGTTTCGCAGCCCTGAAACGTGATCGTGAAGGTGATGTCGCGTGCTGCACCAGCCGTGCGTTGCAACGGTACCGCCACGTCGATGGGTTCGAAATACACCACCTGCTGGCCAAAGTGTTCGTCCTCGTGGCTGACGCCAGCCGGCCAGCGCGGTTCGCCGAGCGTGATGTCGCCGGCATCGTCGATCCGCATCCGGGTGCGGTCGCGGTACAGGTAGTGCCCGGATGCCGGGCTCAAGCGCAGCAGCAATTCATCGCCGGCACTGGCAATGGCCTCAAAGCCGAAGGCCTGCTCCGGCGGCAACGGCAGGCCATCATTGCCGCTGATCGCCTTGCCTGGCTGCAACAGCGCGGCAAGCGGGTTGTTGGCAACCGCGCGTGCGGGCGCGGGCGCGGCAACGGATGTGGCTGCCGGCAGTGCGATGCGCTGCGCCACCTTGTGCGGCGGATAACAGATACCAACATCGGCACAGCCCTGCGAGGTGACCACAAACACCGCGTCACCGGCGCCGGCAGCCGGCGTGATCGGCACACGGACCACCAGCTCGTGACGATAGGTTTCGACATCACCGAAAAACTCGTCGTGCTTGCGCTTGCCCGCTGGCAGCTGCAACTCGCCGGGGGTGAAGCCTTCCGGGCTGAGGATATGGATGCGATGGCGATATAGATAGTAGCCATCGGCGATCTGCCAGCGCAGTTCGATCGTCTCGTTATCCAGCGCGCGGGTGCTCAGCGCGAATGCTTGCTCGACCGGCAGCAAGTCCGATTCATCGATGGCGGCGCGTGCCGGAGGCAGAAACGATGCAGTCAAGGCAAGGGCGAGCAGCAACAGACGAGCAATCACGCAGAATCCTTCGCTTTACGCGGTGTTGTGGAATGGCCGACAGCGCACAGGCCAAGGCTGGAGCCGGTTCGACCAACGAAACATGAAAGAGTTCAACAAGATACCAGCGCCAGCCGTGCCGCGTGCTGGTTCTGGCGGCTACCGGGCCGGTGATTGTAACGCGCACGACCCTTGAAATCGCGTGCCGCTGCCCCATCTTGGGGTGAGCCAGACAGGCTTCCCGCTGGGATGCGTGTCGCGCTATCATTGGCACTCACGCGGGGGGAGTGCTAACAAGACTCCCGCAGGTTATTCAAAATCAATCGCTTAAAGAGGAATACCATGAGCATCCAACCGCTGTACGATCGCGTTGTCATCAAGCGCATGGAAGAAGAAAAGCTGTCTGCTGGCGGCATCGTCATCCCCGATTCCGCTGCCGAGAAGCCGCTCAAGGGTGAAGTCATCGCCGTTGGCGAAGGCAAGGCCCTGGACAACGGCAGCGTGCGCGCACCCAAGGTCAAGAAGGGCGACAAGGTGTTGTTCGGCAAGTACGCCGGCACCGAAGTCAAGCTCGATGGCGTTGATCTGCTGGTGGTCAAGGAAGACGACATTTTCGCCATTCTCAATTGATCTCGCAGGTGGCAGTTTCGGCGCGGCCGTGAACGCCGCCGCCACTGCACGCCGTTGAGTACAACCCCAATCGCAACTCAGAGGTAACGCAATCATGGCAGCTAAAGAAGTTCGTTTCGGTGAAGACGCGCGCGCCCGCATGGTGCGCGGCGTGAATATCCTGGCCAATGCGGTCAAGGTGACACTCGGCCCCAAGGGTCGCAACGTGGTGCTGCAAAAGAGTTTCGGCGCCCCGACCATCACCAAGGATGGCGTCTCGGTCGCGCGTGAGGTTGAGCTGGCCGACAAGTTCGAGAACATGGGCGCGCAGATGGTCAAGGAAGTCGCTTCCAAGACCTCCGACACCGCCGGCGACGGCACCACCACCGCCACCGTGCTGGCGCAGGCGATGATCCGCGAAGGCATGAAGGCGGTCGCCGCCGGCATGAACCCGATGGATCTCAAGCGCGGCATCGACAAGACCGTCACCGCCGCCGTTGCCGAGCTCAAGAAAATCTCCAAGCCGTGTGCCACCAGCAAGGAAATCGCCCAGGTTGGCGCCATTTCCGCCAACTCCGACCTCAACATCGGCGAGCTGATTGCCAAGGCCATGGACAAGGTCGGCAAGGAAGGCGTGATCACGGTTGAAGACGGTTCTGGCCTCGACAACGAGCTGGACGTGGTCGAGGGCATGCAGTTCGACCGCGGCTACCTGAGCCCGTACTTCGTCAACAACCAGCAGTCGATGTCGGCTGAGCTGGAAGACCCATACATCCTGCTGTTCGACAAGAAGATCGCCAACGTGCGCGAGCTGATCCCGGTGCTGGAAGCCGTGGCCAAGGCTGGCAAGCCGCTGCTGATCGTCGCCGAAGAAGTGGAAGGCGAGGCACTGGCGACGCTGGTGGTCAACACCATCCGCGGCATCGTCAAGGTGTGTGCGGTCAAGGCGCCGGGCTTTGGCGATCGTCGCAAGGCGATGCTCGAAGACATGGCCATCCTCACCGGTGGCACTGTGATCTCCGAGGAAGTCGGCCTGCAGCTCGAAAAAGCCACGATCAGCGATCTGGGCCGCGCCAAGAAGGTGCAGGTCAGCAAGGACAACACCACCATCATCGATGGCGCCGGTGAAGCCGAGGCGATTCAGGCCCGGATCAAGCAGATCAAGGCGCAGCTCGACGACACCAGCTCCGACTACGACCGCGAAAAGCTGCAAGAGCGCATGGCCAAGCTGGCCGGCGGCGTGGCCGTGATCAAGGTGGGTGCGTCCACCGAGATCGAGATGAAAGAGAAGAAGGCGCGCGTCGAAGACGCCCTGCACGCGACCCGTGCGGCGGTGGAAGAAGGCGTGGTTCCGGGTGGTGGTGTGGCGCTGGTGCGTGCCCTGCAGGCGCTGAGTGCGCTCAAGGGCGACAACGAAGACCAGAACCACGGCATCGTGATTGCCAAGCGCGCGATGGAAGCGCCACTGCGCGAGATCGCCACCAACTCCGGCGACGAGCCGTCGGTGGTGCTCAACAAGATTGCCGATGGCAAGGGTAGTTACGGTTACAACGCGGCCAGCGGCGAGTATGGCGACATGCTGGCCATGGGTATTCTCGACCCGACCAAGGTCACCCGCACCGCGCTGCAGAACGCGGCCTCGATTGCCGGCCTGATGATCACCACCGAGGCGATGATTGGCGATGCCCCGGACAAGGACAAGGGCGGCAGCGCCGGCGGCCATGACGGCGGCATGGGTGGCATGGGCGGCGGCATGGGCGATATGGGCTTCTGATCGGCAGTTTACCGTCGACCGATCCGCGCCTGTAACAAGGCCCGCTGCATGATGGCGGTCATCACGGCCGCCATCGTCGCACGCACAAAAGTTGCAAGCGAAGCCCCGCAGCGATGCGGGGCTTCGTCGTTTACGGGCTGCTGCACCGTGCGGTACAGTTTTGCGTTGCAGCGTGACAACGGTAAAATTTCCGTTAGCCTGTGACCTCCCGACGTGGGGGGAGGGAGTAAAGCCCGTAACTGGCTCTGGCCGTTACGGGCTTTATCTTTTGTGCGTCAGCAAAATGGGCCGAGTGCAGCCAGCGTAGCCTCGGTACCGCTCAGCCAGCGTAGGTAGGATGGGTAGAGCGCAGCGAAACCCATCACAGGCGAAGCA
>PFJA01000218.1 GCA_002782905.1 Lysobacterales bacterium CG_4_10_14_3_um_filter_64_11 | reverse complement strand
CGCACCGGATCATGCACCCGTGCGGCACGTCCGGCCGGGGGTGGGCCAATGACCGTTTCGTCGATCTGCATCAACTCACCAACAGACTCGACCAGCAACCCCAGCGTTTCGTCGCCACTATCGAGCACCAATACGCGAACCGCAGCATCGTCAACAGCCACTGTGCCGCGCAGCGCAAGACGCAGGCGGCCATCGAGCACGGGCAACAAACGGCCGCGCAGGTTCATCAATCCGCATACCGCGGGCGGCGCACCGGGCACTGGCGCAATGTCGTGCCGGCGTATCACTTCCTGCACGCGCGCAACCGGCGCGGCATAGCTCTGCCCGGCCAAGGTAAAACCGATCCACGATGCACCGTCGCCGGCGGGCGGTTGCTGGCCGTCATGTTGGGTCACGTTGCCACTCCCGCGATAGCAGCTCGCTCAAACCGGCGATATTCAGCACCGCACACAATGGCTCGCTGGCCATACCCGCCAACCACGGCCGGCTGACCGCAGTCTCGCGCCATCGCACGTTCTGCGTGACAAGCAATTGCTCGCTGGCAACAGCATCCACCGCGAGCAGCCAATGACTGTCGGCCAGGGTTATCGCACACGCTGGCACCGTGTGCGCAGGGCCTCCGGGGGCAATGATGCACGCGAGATCAACCGCACCGCAAACCCGTCCGCCATGCATCGCGCTGCCCAGCAACCAGGCTGGCGCGACACCCTGCGTTGCGGTCAGCGGCGGCATCGGCCCGACCTGCGCGACGGCTTGCCTGGCAATCGCCAATTGCACACCGGACACCGCGCACAGGTAGTAAACACTCGCGTCAGCGCACCCGCGTGGCGTCACTGGGATGCCAGTGGCGAGCCGCTCCGGCGCGCCGTGCTCACTGGCAGCGGGTAGTGGTGCTGCGCGACACCGCTCCGGGCACGCACGCGCATCGAGCAATGCGGCAATATAGTCGTCAAGGGCGTCATCATGCGACACCATGCCGCCTATGCTGGCGCGTGCAATCATGCTGCACCGGCCTGGGCGAGCGATTGCTCCCATGCCAGCAGCTCGCGCAACAGCGCGCGATAGGCCTCCCCAGCGCGCCGCGCCGCCGGCCATGACGCCACCGGCAAACCGGCTCGACTGGCTTCGCGCACCTGGGTGTCGGTAGGCACCACGACGGTTGAGATCGTGCCCGGGTAATCGGCCCTGAGTGAATCCAGACAGGTTTGCGACGCCCGCGTGCGGCTGTCGAACAGTGTTGGCACGATGCGGTAGGGGATGGGCACACCGCGCGAGCGCTCCACCATCGCCAGACTGCGCAACATCCGCTGCAGCCCGCCGAGCGCCAGAAACTCGGTCTGGGTGGGAATGATCAGCCGCTCGCATGCCACCAATGTATTGATCATCAACACCCCGAGCATCGGTGGGCAGTCGATCACCACCCGATCAAAACGGCTGTGCAGGGGTTGCAACGCATCGGCCAATACCAGGCCCATGCCCGCGCGCACCCCCAACTGCCGATCCAGCGTCGCCATGGCCGGCGATGACGGCATCAGCCAGAGCCGATCAATGGCCGTTTGCCGGATCAGCGTGTCATCGTCGGCAGCCGCTGCGTCGCCCACCCGCGCCCGGAACAATTCATACACGCCGGGGCCAGCCGCCTCGGCATCGAAGCCCAAATACGTGGTCAGTGATCCATGCGGGTCCATGTCGACCAGCAAAGTGCGCGCCGAGCCATCGGCAAGCAGACCAGCCAGCGCCGCCGCCGTGGTGGTTTTCCCCACCCCCCCCTTTTGGTTGGCTACGGCCCACACCGGCATGTTCACGCGCCACTCTCCTGCTGCACTGCCGCGTTATCGGCCGCTTGCGAGGATTCTTCAGTGGCCACCGCGGCCGCGCCATCGTCATCGCCGGTGCCCGCCGCATCGCGGACACGGCTGGCCAGGTCGCTGATGGCGCGCTGCTGAAGATCGCTGCCCAGCACCACGATCAGGACGCGGCGGTTCTGGTTGCGCCCCTCGGCGCTGTCGTTGCTGGCGGCGGGCCGCTGTTCGCCCCAACCGATGATGCCAAGCCGGTCTGGCGCCACCCCGTGTTCGGCGAAGCGTCGCACCACACTGGCCGCTCGCGCCGCCGACAGTTCCCAGTTGGACGGGAAAACCAGCGTGTTGATCGGCCGGTCGTCGGTATAGCCTTCCACCCGGATCGAGTTGTTGAAGCGCGCAAAAATCGTCGACAACTCATCGAGCACGACATGCGCGCTGGGTGTGATGGTGGCAACCCCGCTCGGAAACAGAATATCGGTTCTGATCTCAACTTCAAGCCACTGGCGATTACGCCGCACCACGATCAACTTTTCATCGATCAACGGTGCCATCGCCTGCTCGATAGCGCTCGCCAATGCTTGCAACTCACGCATCGCCTGCCCTTGCGCATCGCGCTGTTCAGCCACCCGCTCGGGGTTCATGCCGGAGCGCGATAGCTGCGGGATACCGGGCGCCGCCGAACGTGGGATCAGATCGGTTGCCGGCGCGGCCGGACGGATGCCATCCATCAACGACATCTGCGAACCGGACACCGGCTGTGCGCCCACCTGGATCGGCGTCATCGATTTGGGTTTGCCGTGGAACGCCGCCACCATCGATTGTGAAAGCACTCGGTACTTGCCTTCATTGACCGACGAGATTGAATACATCACCACAAAAAACGCCAGCAACAAGGTCACCAGGTCGCCATACGGGATTGCCCAGGCTTCGTGATTGACGTGCTCTTCGTGTTTGTGTTTTTTTGCCATGGCCAGATCAGTGCAGATAGCCTTGAAGCTTGGACTCGATATTGCGCGGGTTCTCGCCCTCGGCGATCGACACCAGCCCCTCGATCATCATCTCGCGTGCGGTCGATTGCGCACGGATGAGGCTTTTCAGTTTGTTGGCCATCGGCAGGAACAACAGATTGGCACTGGCGATGCCGTAAATGGTGGACACAAACGCGCCGGCAATGCCCGGCCCCAGTGCGCTTGGATCGGCGAGGTTTTGCATCACCCCCATCAACCCCAGCACGGCGCCGACGATGCCCAGGGTCGGCGCGTAGATGCCAGCCGCCTCGATCACTTTCGCCGCTTCCACGTCGACGTGCTCACGTGCGTCCTTGTCCACTTCCAAAATGGCGCGCAGTGCCTCGGGCTCGGTGCCGTCAACCAGCATCTGCAGGCCTTTCCTGGCAAAGGTATCGGGCTCCGCCTCGATCGACGGTTCCAGACCGAGCAGTCCTTGCCGACGCGCTATCTCGCTCCATTCGATGATTCGCGTCAACATGCCAGCCGTCTGCACCTTCGGCGGGAACACCACCCAACGGATGATTTTCAGGAAATGCATCAGCACCGGTTTGGGTGTCTGCACCACCACCGCCGTGGCCGTACCCACCAACACCACAATGGCAGCGGGCATACTGATCAGCGACAACGCGCCGGCATGCTTGAGAATCGCGCCGATCACCACCACGACAAATGCCATGATGATCGCAACGAGGGTGAGAATATCCATGCTCAATGCACTCCCGCTGCACGCGCTTGTGATTCCACGGCATCCGGCAATTGCGCCACATCCAGTACCAATGCCACTCGGCCATCACCGGTGATGGTGGCACCGGAAATACCTGCCACGTGGTGCAACAGGCGGCCCAGCGGCTTGACCACCACTTCGTCGCGGCCAATGACCTGATCCACCACACAGCCCAACTGCCGGTGCCCGACGTGAACGACAACCACATGCCCGCGCATCGCCGTTTCGGCGGACACCGGATCGAGCCAGGCGCCAAGGTGCCGCAACGGCAATGCCCGGTGGCGGTGAGCGATGACATCGCGATCATCGACCCGGCTGATGGCGTTGGGACTGAGTTCGAACACTTCCAGCACATTGATCATCGGGATCGCGTAGACACGCCCGCTGATGCGCACCATCAGCGACCGCAATGTCGCCAGGGTGAGCGGCAAACTGACAAGTATCTCGCTACCGCGGCCCAGCTCGGATGAGATGGCCAGCGTGCCACCCAGTTCCGCGACACGCGTCTTGACCACGTCCATGCCAACACCGCGACCGGAGATATCCGACACTTCCTGGCGGGTGCTGAACCCGGCAAGAAAGATCAGGTCGAAGCATTCGCCCTCGGACAAACGTTCGGCCTGATCGGCAGTCAACAAGCCTTTCTCCAATGCCTTGCTGCGCAGCACCTCCGGATCCATGCCGCGGCCGTCGTCGCGCACGCGAATCACGATACGCTCACCTTCCTGCGTGGCCATCAGGCGCAAGGTTCCGGTCGCGGGCTTGCCCACGCGCAGGCGCGCTTCGGGGGGTTCAATGCCATGATCGACCGCGTTGCGGACCAGATGCACCATCGGATCGGCGAGCGCATCGACGAGGTTTCGATCAAGGTCGGTATCTTCACCTTCCAGCACCAGGTCGATCTGTTTGCCGAGCTGCCGCGAGATATCGCGCACGATGCGCGGAAACCGGCCAAACAGCTTGCCGATGGGCAACATCCGCGTGCGCATCACCGCAAGTTGCAGGTCGTCTGCCACCCGGTGCAACTCGGCAATCGCACGCTCGGTGCGCTCATCGGTTGAATCCGCCGACAGCACGGTCAAGCGATTACGCACCAGGACCAGTTCACCAATCAGGTTGACCAACGCATCCAGCCGCGCGGTATCGACACGGATGGTGCGATCGGCAACCGGCACTGGTGCAGTGCGCGGCATCGGCAATGCAGCAGCGGGCGGTATAACGCGGGTCGCCGGCGCCGCTGGTGAGGGGGCCATGCCGCTGTCATTCGCCGATGCAGCCGTGTCATCGCTGCTCGCGGCACCCTGCGTGGCATCACCTTCGAGCGCGTCCAGCAGTGCTTCAAACTCGTCGTCGCTCATCGGCGCAGCAGTTGCGCAATCCGCGGTTGGCGGTGGTGGTGCGGACTGCCCCGGTACCTTGCCTGGGCCATACAGTTCATCGAGCAGCGCCTCGAACTCGCTGTCGTCGATGGTATCGCCCGCAGCCGCCGCGACCGGCTCGCTGGCGACGCCGGCCATGGCAAGCAATGCCTCGAACTCGCCTTCCACGGCATCGTGCTTTGGCGATGCCAGCAGCGTTGCCGCATCTGCCGCAAGCGGTACCGGCGTTGCTGCCGATGCACTGACTTGCGCCGCACGCACGCGCAATCGATCAAGCAGCCCAGTGGGTGCTGCCGTGATGGCACTGCCGGCACGCAATGCGGCCAACATCTGTTGCAGACAATCGAGCGTGTTCAGCAACGCGTCGACGTATTCGGCATCGAGGCGTACGCGGCCAGCACGCGCCTCGTTCAACAGGTCTTCGCCGCAATGACACAGCCTAACCATCGGATCGATGGCGAGGAACCCGGCACCCCCCTTGACCGTGTGGAATGCGCGGAACACCGCATTGAGCAACTCCGGCGTATCCGGCGCGTCTTCGAGCGCCAGCAACTGGTCGCCCAGGCCTGCGACCAGTTCGCCGGCTTCGACCAGAAAGTCGGCAAGAATCTCGGCGTCGAAGGCGCTGTTCATGATCGCTCAGAAACCAAACTGCTCAAGCAGGTCGTCAACCTGCTGTTGCGTTGTGCTTTCCCCCCGCGGCAGCGCGGCAGCAAGCGGCGCAGTCGCACCCAGCGAGCCCGCCAGTTGCACCAGCGCCAGCACACTGGTTTCGACCCGCGCCAGGAACGCCGCGACTTGTTTCATGCGCTGGCCGGTGAGGTCCTGCCAACCCTGCGCCACCCGCAGCGCGCTGATGTCATCGCGGCACGTGGCAGCAAAGGCCAGCACCGCACTGCGCAAATCGGCATCTGCATCGGCGTTGCCCGCACTGCTCATGGCGCGTGCTGCCAACTGGTCGCTGTGCGCGAGCAGCCGGTCACCAATATCCAGACTGTGGTGGGCCGCCTGCTCACTCAACGCCAGCGCCTCGTGCAATCGTTGCCGCGCCGCGGGCATGGCATCGAGCCCATCGCTGCCGTCCGCCAGCGCGCCAGCGACATTTTTCACCGACTCGTGCAAGTCGCGCGCCAACTGACCGAGCGCAATGAACAACGCGTTCTCGCGTTCGCGCACCATTTGCGTGATGGCGTGCTCGACTTCACTGGAATCACGCGATTGCAGTAACGCGCGGATGCGCTCTGGCAGTGCCAGCGTAGGTTCGTTGGTGCTATCCATGGACATGGCTCCCGCTCATGCTCGACCTGCCAGACGCTCAAAGATGCGGTCAATTTTTTCTTTGAGCGTGGCGCCGGTAAATGGCTTGACGATGTAGCCATTGACGCCGCTTTGCGCCGCTTCGATGATTTGTTCGCGGCTGTTCTCGGCGGTCACCATCAATACCGGAATTGCCTTGAGTGCGGGATCGGCGCGGATTGCCTTGAGCAGGTCGATGCCGGTCATTTCCGGCATGTTCCAGTCGGTGACCACAAAATCGAACTTTCCCGCACGCAGCATCGGCAACGCAGTGTTGCCATCGTCTGCTTCCTGGATATTGCTGTAGCCCAGCTCCTGAAGCAGGTTTTTGATGATACGACGCATGGTCGAAAAATCGTCCACCACCAGTATTTTGATGTTCCTGTCCAAGACATTCTCCGCAACCGTGTTTTTGAGCATTAACCGGTGCGCCAGTCGCGCAGGCGCGAGCGCAGTCGAATCAAAGCCTGACCGTGAATCTGGCACACCCGCGATTCGCTGACCCCAAGCACTTCACCGATTTCCTTGAGGTTCAGCTCTTGCTCGTAATACAGCGACATCACCAGTTGCTCACGTTCCGGCAATTGCGCAATCGACTCGATCAACGCGGCGCGCTGATGGTTGTCGTCGAAGGTGCCCGCAGGGCCGGGATCACGTTCATCGGCAACATCCAGCGTGTCCAGGCCATCGTCGGAATTGCCCGACAAGCTCAGCACACGGCAACTGGCGGCATCGGCAAGCACGCTGTGGTAGTCGTCGATGCTGATACCCAGCCGCTTTGCCACCTGCGCATCTTCGGCATCGCCGCCGGTTTCTGCCTCCACCGCACGGATCGCCTCGCACACCTCGCGAAACTTGCGATGCACCGAACGCGGCGTCCAATCGGACTTGCGCAGTTCGTCGATCATGGCGCCGCGGATGCGGATGCCTGCATAGGTCTCAAAGTTGGCGTTGCGTGCCGGCGAATAATTGCGCGCGGCTTCGATCAAGCCCACCATGCCGGACTGGATCAGGTCACCGACCTCGACGCTGGCCGGCAGCCGTGCCATCAGGTGATAGGCGATGCGCCGCACCAACACCGAGTGCTGCGTGACCATCTCATCGATCGGCACGCGTTGCGCTTGCAGATAGCCGGCATCCGCGCTCATGTTCAACGACCCACTGCCGGTTCGCCGGCAGCCGCCTGCCGTTCGGAAAAAAACGCCAGCTCGCCGTGTCCCGCAGCCTCACCGTGCCAGGTGTTGCTGCTGTCCGCCAACAATTGAAAGGCGCGCGAGGATCGTGCCCCAGGGAAAATATCGACGACCGCACTTTGCCGACGGATGGCGCGCTTGAGGAACTCGTCATCGGGTATCGAGCCGGCGTAATCCAACACCACCTTGAGGAAGCGATCGGTTACCCGCAGGATGTTTTCGAACAACCGCTTGCCGTGCATGTCATTGCGCACCATGTTGGCCAACACGCGGAAGCGTGCGACGCCGAAATCCCGGCTGAGCACCTTGATCAAGGCATAGGCGTCGGTAATCGATGCCGGCTCGTCGCACACCACCACGATGATTTCCTGCGCCGCCTTGGACAGCACGGTAACGCTGTCGGAGATACCGGCGGCAGTGTCGATCACCAGCACATCCAGCGGTGCACGGTAATCGGAAAACGCATGCACCAGCGCGGCATACTCGGTGATGCCCAGTTGCGCCATGTGGCGGGTGCCGGAAGTGGCAGGTATCACCTTGAGACCGCGCGGCGCCGGCAACACCAGGTCGGCGATGCCACACTCGCCGGCCAGCAGGTGCGACAGGTTGCGGCTCGGCTGCAAGCCCAACTGCACGTCGACATTGGCCAGGCCAAGGTCGGCATCGAGCAGCAGTACATCCTGACCGGCCATGGCGAGCGTCATTGCCAGATTCACCGACACGCTGGTCTTGCCAACACCGCCCTTGCCGCTGGCGATCGCAATCACCCTGACCGGTTTGAGCGGCGTGCGCAGCAGCAGGCCATGGGCCTGATTGCTGATCGGTTGCGGCGGTTTTGTCGGGTTCACCGGAAATCCTCAGGCCAGCGAGCCGGCGATTTTGCCGAAGCGCTCGGCCATCACGTTATCATCGACCAGGGCATCGTGATCGAGCATGCGCAGCGCGCGGCAAACCAGCCGCTGCGCCTGCGGGCGGGCGATATCCTCGGGAACCCGTTGACCATCGGTAACGTAGTCAATGCGCAGATGGTGGCGGATGATTACCGACAACGCGCCGCCAAGCACCGCGGCTTCATCGAGCTTGGTGATGACACAACCCTGCGGCCGGAAGCGCGAGTAAGCCACCGCCGCCTGATCCAGCGAGCCCGATTGCGCGTTGGCCGCCAACACCAGCAACGGTTTCACCTGCGCCGGCCCGTGCAGCAGCGCATCGCCCAACGCATCCATGCGCGGATCGCCATGGCACAGCCCCGGAGTATCGATCAACAGCAGCCGCTGGTCGGACAGCCGCGCCAGCAGCTTGGCCAGCTCCTTGGCACCACTGGCCGCATACACCGGCACCCCGAGCAGACGGCCGTAATGAAACAACTGCTCCTCGGCACCGATGCGAAAATCGTCGGTGGTCACCAGCGCCACCTGCTTGAGGCCATTGCGCAACACGTAGCGCGCTGCGAGTTTGGCAAGGGTAGTGGTTTTACCCACACCGGTCGGCCCGATCAAGGCAATCACGCCGCCTTGGTCCAGTGGCTCGGGATCGATGATCGCCAGGCGGTCCGCGAGCAGGCCCATGGGCAAATAGCGCGATTGCGCCGCGTTCATTGCCGCCGGCAATTGCGCGACGATGTCAGCGGCCACGTCGGCATCCAGACCCATGCGGGTGAACTCGCGCAGCATGCGCGCCTGCATCGGGCTGCGCGTGCCGAAGTCTTTCCAGGCCAGACCGGAAAATTGCGATTCCAGCATACTGCGCAGATCCGCCAACTCCCGTTGCATGCCGTCGTATTCGGACGGCGTAGCGGTCGCCATCGCCGCCATACCCGACGCCTGACCCGCATGGCTGCGCGGATGCGCGCCGATGTCGGCATTGTCGCGGGTCGCAGCCGGCGGTGATGTGAAGCGCTGCGCGTTATCCTTGATCCGGCCGACCCCCGCCGGCAGCGGCGGGGTGCGGAGAGTTGCCGGTGGCGATGGCGCAGGCGGCTGCGGTCGCCGCGCATTGGCAACATCCAGCCGCCCAGCCTCGCCAGCCTGCGCCGCCGCTTCGCGTACCAGCGACTCGTCGTAATCGATGGCAGCGATGATTTCGAACCCTTCGTCGGTGCGTCGCGTCGACAGGATCACCGCGTCCGGCCCTTGATCCTCGCGCACCTGACGCATCGCCTGGCGCATGTCGTTACCAACAAAGCGTTTGATTTTCATGCCGATCTCCACGCCAACTTCCTCCGAGCCCAGTGCCATTCAAGCGCATCGCGTGTGCTTCATCAGGTACCCAGCGCCGCCACCAGACGCACCCGCCGGTTATCCGGCACCTCGTTATAGGCCAGCACATGCAGGCCCGGCGCTGCCGGCCGCATGAAGCGCGCCAACCACAGCCGCAGCGCCGGCGCCACCAACAACACCGCCGCCTCGCCGGCCAACTCCTGTTTCTGTACCAACTCGGCAACATTGCGCTGCAAGCGTTCCGCCAAGGCCGGCTCGATGGCTGCCGCCGGGCCACCGCCCTGAACGGACTGAAGCAAGATCTGTTCCAACTTTGGCTGCAACGTCAAAACCGGAATCTCGGAGCTTATGCCACTGATTTCCTGAACGATTTGCCGGCCCAGCGCAGTGCGCACCGCCGCCGTCAAGGCGGCAGAATCCTGGCTGGCACCGGCATGCTCCGCCAAAGACTCGACGATCGTGCGGATGTTGCGAATCGGGACACGCTCCGCCAGCAGGTTCTGCAGCACCTTGACCACCGCTCCCAGCGGCAACCGCTTGGGCACCAGGTCCTCAACCAGCTTGGGTGCGCTTTGCGCCAGCCGATCCAGCATCTGCTGCACTTCCTCGTGGCCGAGCAACTCGTGTGCGTGCGACTGCAACAGGTGGCTGAGGTGGGTCGCAATCACGGTACCGGGATCGACAATGGTGTAACCCAGGGTTTGTGCGTGATC
>PFJA01000093.1 GCA_002782905.1 Lysobacterales bacterium CG_4_10_14_3_um_filter_64_11 | reverse complement strand
GATTTGCCGGCCCACTCGTTGCAGTCGGACAACATGCTCGATGACGTCATCGCCGAGCATGGGCTGCATTCCGGCATTGCCGGCTACATCGACAGCAGTGCGTTGCTGGATGCCGTCAGTGCGCCATTCAGCGCGCCCGACAGTGCGCTGCGCGCCGCGCTTGGCATCGCGCAAACGCCGATCGACGCGCAGTGCGGCGGCGAGTTCGTGCGGCTGGCCACGGCGATGCCGCGTCTGGTTTTTGGCTATACCCAGGTCAGCGCGCGCAAGGTCGCTGCGCTGAGTGTGTTGCAACTGCGCAGCGACATCGCCAATACCCTGATGCACCTGCGCGCTCCGATGCCGGGGATGGATGCCGTCAACGATGATTCTGCACTCGATGTCGGCTTCAGCATCAACCTGCAACAGTTGCCATCGGTGGTCAGCACTCTGCTCAAGAGTAGCGAACAAACGCCCTGGCAGTGTCCGCAATTGGCATCGCTCAACGACACGGCGAAGGCGATCAAGGCGCAATCAACCAACCCGGCACTGCTGGGTTCGGCAACGATGGCGCATAGCGTGTTTGCGCTGATCAATCAGCTGCGCTGGCGCGATGACGTGGCCATCCCCGAGTTCACCGGCGCACTGGTGGTGGGTGGCGACAACCCGGCGTCGCTGCTAGGTATTGCGCGCAGCCTGGTGCCGGCATTGGGCGCGGTGCAACTGCAAAACGACAGCACGCCAACGCCATTGCCCGCGATGCCCGAACTGGGTCTGCACGCGCCGCTGTTTGCGGCGATGAGCGATGACGCACTGGCGGTGAGCATCGGTGCCGGCGAGGAAAAATTGCTGCCGCAACTGTTGCACGCCGATGCCGCGCAGCAGCCGCTGCTGGTGCTGGGCATGAACAGTGCGCTGTATGTGGAAATCGCACAATGGAGTCTGCGCCAACTGCCAGCCGACGCCAGCCCGCAAGCGCGCGCCAAGGCTGAGCAGGCAGTGGCCATCGCCCACGTCTATCCGCGCATGTTCAAACGCTCCCGGGTACGCATTGATGTCAGCGCGCGCGGCATTGAGTTTTCACAGCAAACGGTGTTGCCGTGAGTTTGCTCTGAACGTAACCCGGGTAGCGGCCACGGTCGTGGCGATCCCGGGTTTGCGCCCGTTGGGCCTCAACCCGGGCTACAACTGATTTAGCGCCGCCTTGAGCTGAGCCAACTCGCGGGTGAGGCGTTTGACCGACATCGGTTGGCGCGTACCCAGCGCTTGCGCGAACAACGATACCCGCAATTCCTCGATATTCCAGCGCAGCGCCTGCCAACCCGGGTCATCAGCCCGGCCGGCGGCATTGGCTGCCGCCAGCGCTTCGAGGAACGGCGTCAACTCCAGCAACCGCGCCTGATCGCGTTGCGGGTCGAGGCGCACCCGCTCGGCCCGCTGCGCGATCGCGCGCAGGTAACGCGGCAACTGTGGCAACATCGCTTCGGGTGTGGTGCGCAAAAATCCGGGATGGATCAATCCATCCAACTGCGCGTGCATGTCGGCATAGCTGGCGCTGGCCCAGCCCATCAATGGCGGTTCGAGCAGGGGTTTGAGGCCGGCATAGGCCGCCAGAATTGTTTCCGCCAGTTGCAGGCGCTCGACTGCGCAGGTCAGCAAGCCGCGGCCGATGTGTTCGACGCGCTGCGCAAACGCATCGGCGCTGCGGATGGCATCCAGCCCGTCGGCGGTCAACGCCGCAAAGGCCGCTTCGATCACATCGCCACGCAAGCGCTCGGCGCTTTCAATTGCGCTGTACACCAGACCCAGCTTGGCCGACACCGGCAACTGCCGTGGCAATTGCTTGCGGCGTTCGGCGAGCGCGTAGCGCAGCAGCGCGCACACCCCGCGGGCATGCTCCTGGCAGGCACGCTCGCGATCGGCGAATACGTCCAGATGCACCGCCTCGCTGCGCACGCACAGTGCCGGATAGGCGGGCAATCCCGCCTCGCCGGAAATCACCTCGGGCACGCCTTGCGCGGGAAACGTGTGCAGCCCTTGCTGGCGAACCTGCGCGCCGGCATGGTCGGCAAACGCCTGCTCGGCGCGCTCGCCCAGTTCAGCGCGCAACGCGGTCAGATCGCGGCCCTCGGCCAACACCGCATTGCCGGCATCGAGCACCCGCAGATTCATCCGCAAGTGGGTCGGCAGCTCATCGCTGGCGAAGTCGGTGGCTGCCACCTTCACCCCGGTAATGCGACTGAGAAAGCGCGCCAGTTCGCTGCCCAGGCTGTCCGCCGTTGGTTGCGGCAACGCCTGCACGAAAGCGCGCGCAAAATCGGGTGCTGGCACGCAATTGCGGCGCAGGGCTTTGGGCAGGCTGCGGATCAGGGCACTGGCCTTGTCTTCCACCAGCCCGGGCACCAGCCAATCGAGCCGCGCCGCATCGAGCGCGCCGAGCAGGTGCAGCGGTAGCGCCAATGTCACGCCATCATCGGCTGCACCGGGCTCAAAACGATAGCTGAGCGCAAGGCGTGCGTCGCAAAGGCGCAGGAACTTGGGGAAGCGGTCGGCCTCGCTGCCCTCGCCCGGCAGCAGCTCGCTCAGCGGCCATTCCAGAGCGTTGCGCTGCGCCGACGACAGCTTGCGATACCAGGCATCCAGGCCGACTGCGGTACAGATGTCGGTAGAAACGCGATCCAGATACCAGCGTGCCTGCCAATCCTCATCGGCAACCAGCCCGGCGCGCCGCAACTTGGCTTCTTCGTCACGCGCCTGTTCGAGCATGGCAAGGTTGCGTGCCAGAAAACCGGCGCGGGTGTTGATCTCGCCGGTCACCAAGCCTTGCCGCACAAACAGGTCGTGCGCTTGCAGCGGCGCGATCGAACCGTAATGCACCGGTCGTTTCGGCGCCAGCACCAGGCCAAACAGACTGATCTGCTCCGACGCCAGCACCCGCCCCTGCGCACGCGACCAATGCGGGTCGAAGTGTTTGCGTGCCAACAGATGCGGCACCTGCGCGATCACCCAGTCCGGCTCGATGCGGGCATTGACCAGGCCCCACACCCGCTGCGTATCGAGCAGCACCGCTGACAGCGCCCAGGGCGGCGGCGTCTTGCTCAGCGGCGAGCCGGGAAACAGGCTGTAGCGGCGGCCTCGCGGTCCTTCATATTGCCCCTTTTCCAGGCGGTGGCCGATCTGGGTGGGCAACCCGGCAATCAGCGCCCGATGCAGATCGCCGTATCCGGCGGCATCGATGTTCATCGACCAGCCCAGTTGCTCGCACATCAACAGCAACTGGCGATGCAGTTCGCGCCATTCGCGCATGCGCAAAAACGAGAGGAAATGGTGTTCGCACCACGCCCGCAATTTTGCTTGCGTGAGCGCCTCGTGCGCCTCGCGATACGCCAGCCACAGCGCGTAGATGCTGGTGAACTCGGATTTGCCATCGTTGAACAGTGCGTGCGCGGCATCGGCCGCCGGCCGCGCAGCAGCCGGGCGCTCGCGTGGATCGGCAATACCGAGGAACGCCGCAATCACCATCATTTCACGCAGGCAGCGCTGATCGCTCGCCGCCACCAGCATCCGCGCCAGTTTCACATCCACCGGCAAGCGTGCCATCTGGCGGCCGATCGGGCTGAGCTTGCGCTCGCGATCGACCGCTCCGAGCTCCTGCAGTTGCTGCCAGCCATCGGCGATCACGCGGCCATCGGGTGGTTCCAGAAACGGAAAATCCTCGATGTTGCCCAGTCCCAGATCGAGCATGCGCAGGATGACGCCGGCGAGGCTGGAGCGACGGATCTCCGGATCGGTGTACAGCGGCCGTGCCAGGTAATCGCTTTGCGCATACAAGCGAACACACACACCTGCCGCCACGCGGCCGCAACGGCCCTTGCGCTGATCGGCGCTGGCGCGCGCGATCGGCTCGATGTGCAGGCGATCGAGTTTCTGCCGCGGGCTGTAGCGCTTCACCCGCGCAAACCCCGGATCGATCACGTAACGGATGCGCGGCACCGTCAGCGAGGTTTCAGCCACGTTGGTGGCCAGCACGATCCGCCGCCCGGGCCCGGGATTGAACACGCGATCCTGCTCACGGGTGGATAGCCGCGCATACAGCGCCAGCACGCTGGTCGAGCGGTATTTGCGGCGCTCCAGCGCCAGATGGGCGTCGCGGATCTCACGCTCACCGGCGAGGAACACCAGCACATCGCCGAGTGGGTCTTCGCGGGTCAGTTCGTCCACCGCCGCGACGATGGCATCGACGGTATCGCGAGGAAAACCGGGGTCAGAGTCAATTTTCGATGGAAGATCGGGGCGAGCAGCAAGCGGTACCGACGAAAATTGACTCTGACCCCGGTTTTCACCCCGGTTTTCTTCCCGGTTTTCAGACCGGTAGCGCACCTCGACCGGAAACGCACGGCCCTCGACTGCGATCACCGGCGCATCATTGAAGAAGCGTGCAAAACGCTCGGTGTCGATGGTCGCCGAGGTCACCACCAGTTTGAGATCGCGGCGCCGGGTGAGCAGCGTTTTCAGGTAGCCGAGCAAAAAATCGATATTCAGGCTGCGCTCGTGCGCTTCATCGAGGATGATCGTGTCGTAGCGCGACAGCATCCGATCGGACTGGATTTCCGCCAACAGGATGCCGTCGGTCATGAACTTGATGCAGGTGCTCTCGCTGCTGCGATCACTGAAGCGCACCTGATAGCCGACCACCGAACCCAGCGCCACGCCCAGCTCCGATGCAACCCGGTTGGCCACCGAGCGTGCCGCGATCCGGCGCGGCTGGGTACAACCGATGATGCCGGCCGCGCCGCGCCCGGCAGCCAGGCACAACTGCGGCAACTGCGTGGTCTTGCCCGAACCGGTCTCACCGGCGATCACAACCACCGGATGACGGCGAATGCATTCGACGATACGCTCGGCATGCTGCGCGATCGGCAGGCTGTCATCGAGTTTGGGTGCCGGCAAGGCGGCAGCGCGCGCCTCGCGGATCGCGATCGATGCGGCCAGCGCCTGCTCCAGTGCCCGGGCAATGGCCGCATCATCCGGCGCACGCCGCAGCCGCGCCAGCAACTGCTGCAATTGGCGTTGATCGCGGCTGAGCGCGCGCGCAAGCTGACGTTGGTAATGATGAATCGTATTCACGGCAGGTTTTATTTCAATTGATAGAATCTATCGCTGTTAGAGAAACAATTCATTTGCAAGCGCGCTGCAAACGTCTTGACGTGGCCACGCAAACACCCGCAATCAACCGCGCGCGAACCACCCACCCGCAACCTGGGAGAACACACATGAAGATCGACATCGGCATCAATGAAAAGAATCGCCGCAAAATCGCCGACGGATTGTCCCATTTCCTGGCGGACAGCTACACGCTGTACCTCAAAACCCACAATTTCCACTGGAACATCACCGGGCCGATGTTCAACACATTGCACGTCATGTTCGAGCAGCAATACACCGAGGAGTGGACCGCGCTGGACGATATCGCCGAGCGCATCCGTGCCCTCGGTTTCAAAGCGCCCGGTTCCTACGGCGCGTTTGCGCGTCTGTCCAGCATCACCGAAGACCCATCTGCCGAGGACGCTCCGGACTGGAAGACCATGGTCAAGCAGCTGGTGCTCGGCAATGAGGCGGTCTGCCGCAGCGCTCGCAAGGTGCTCGAAAGCGCGAGCGAAGCCAGCGATGAACCGACCGCCGACCTGTTGACGCAGCGCTTGGTCGTGCACGAGAAAAACGCCTGGATGCTGCGCTCGCTGCTGGAATGAATGATGCGTCGGCGCACGCGGACGACCTACCCGCGCTGCGCCAGCGCCGCCTCCACGGCAGCGGGCGCACTGGGAATCGCGGCAGTCAACACTTCATGGCCATTGCGGGTAATCGCCACGTCGTCTTCGATGCGAATGCCAATGCCCTGCCAGCGCTCGGGCACCTTGCTGCCCGGGGCGATGTAAATACCCGGCTCGATGGTGAACACCATGCCCGCTTCCAGCTCGCGATAGGCGCCGGCGAGGCGGTAGTCACCAACATCGTGGACATCAAGACCTAGCCAGTGGCCGGTCTTGTGCATGTAGAAGCGCTTGTAGCTCTCTGTCGCCAGCACTTTTTTCAGACTGCCCTTGAGCAGGCCAAGGCGCAGCAAACCCTCGCTGATCGCTGTCACCGCGGCGTCATGGCCGGCGATCCAGCTGCTGCCCGGCCGCGCACAGGCCAATGCCGCCTGCTGCGCCGTCAGCACCACGTCGTAGAGTTGCCGCTGCTCGGGCGAATAATGGCCGTTGACCGGAAAGGTGCGGGTCACGTCACTGGCGTAGTTCTGGCACTCGGCGCCGGCATCGATCAACAACAGTTCGCCATCCGCCAGTCTCTGGTTGTTGTCGATGTAATGCAGCACGCAGGCGCGCGCACCGCCCGCCACGATCGGGTGATACGCGGCGTGTGCATCATGGCGCCGGAACGCATGCTGCAACGCGGCTTCCACCGCATACTCGTGCACACCCACCCGCGCGGCAGCCATCGCCGCCGCATGCGCCTCGGCGCTGATCGCGGCGGCACGCCGCATCAGGCGCAATTCGGCGGCACTCTTGAACAGCCGTAGTTCGTGCAGCAAGTGCCCCAGCTCCAGAAACTCGTGCGGCGGCTGGGCGCCATGGCGTACCTGTGCGCGCACGCGGTTGACCCAACCGATGAGCTTGACATCGAACTCGACATCGCGGCCAAAGTGATAATAGACCCGGCCACGGCCTTCCAGCAGGCCGGGCAGAATCTCGTCCATGTCCTCGATCGGGTAGGCGTCATCGCAGCCGTAGCGCTCCACTGCGCCTTCCGGGCCGGCACGCGGACCATCCCAGGCTTCGCGTTCGCGGTCGCGTTCACGGCAGAACAACAGCACCTCGCCATGGGCGCGGCCGGGCACCAGCACCAGCACCGCCTCGGGTTCTGGAAACCCACTCAGATACCAGAAGTCGCTGTCCTGACGATACGGATAATGGGTATCGTTGCTGCGCACGCGCATCGCTGCCGCCGGCAATATCGCGATGGCATCCTCGCCCGCCATGCGCATCAGTTGCTGGCGGCGGCGCGCAAACTCGGCGGTGGCAATGAGCGTCACCTTGTCGGTGGGCGCGGCTTTGCGGTGGCTGTGGGTATCCATTGGCGAGCGCTCAATGCGGCAAGCGGCGCGATTGCCGGCGCAGCACCCCATCGCCGTGCAGCAACAATGCCGCCACTCGCACAAACTCGATCACTTCGGCGAGCGCAGCGTCGTCGGCATCGGGATCCTCGTAACTCAATGCGCTGGACGCGATGCGGCCAAGGTCGGCCAGCGCCTCGCTGGATTCTTCGCTCAACGCCGCGCTGGCGTCCGCCACCATGCCAAAGCCGCCGAGAAAGCCTCGACACCAAGCCACCAGCGCATCGGCGCGTTGCTCCAGGCCCTGCTCATCATCCGGCAGCAACAGCGCAAAGCTGAAGTCGGGCGACCGCAATTGCGCGCTGGTTGCCACAAACAACTGCTGCAACACCTCCCCGCAAGCACCTTCGAGCGCCAACTGCGGCAGCCAGTCGCTACTGAGCGCCTCGCCACCGGCACACAGGAAGCCGCTCAGCGAACCGTGCAGCTCGGATGCATCAACCGCGAGGCGGGCCTGCTCGATCTGTGTCAGCACCATCGCGTAGGTCGGCAGTTCTGTCTGTGTCATCGCCAGTGATCCAACGGTTGCAGGGGCCAATCTTAACTCGGCACGCAGGGTGCTTGGCGATCCGTCGCCGTGGACTTACACTCGCCACGTCCGATTTGAGCCCGGTGTATGGCCGCCGAACATGAACGCATGAGCCGTTGAACACGCGCACGCCACTGCCCGCGCGAAAACCCGCACCGGTTGCTGCCGGTGTCCGGGCGGTGAGAGGGCTTGCCCGGCCATGTTCGTTGGGGCTTGCGCTGCCGCTTCCGGCGTTGGCCAACAGCGTCGATTTCACCATTGCGGTCGGTGTGGAATGGCTGCTGGTGGTGCTGGCGGCATTGGTTTTCGGCTTGGTTTTTTTGCGCTGGCGCGCGCGGCGCGCCCTGCGCGACCAGCGCAGCGAGCACAGCAACGCACTGATCGAGCGTGAGGAGCGCCTCAGCCTGGCGCTGTGGGGTTCCGGCGACGAGTTCTGGGATTGGGATATTGCCCGTAACGAACTGTTTCGGATTGGTGCGGACCGCCTGCTCGGCCATGGCAGCAACCACGACAGCGTTCCGATTGATATCTGGCGCACGCAGCAAGTGCATCCCGACGATGTCGCGCGCGTCGAGGCCGCCGTCACCGCGCATCTGGAAGGGCGCTCCGAGTTTTACGAGACCGAGCATCGTGTGCGCCACCATTCCGGCAAGTGGGTCTGGGTGCGCTCGCGCGGCAAGGTGGTTGCGCGCGACGACGACGGCAAGCCAACACGGATCGCCGGCACGGCACGCGATATTTCCCAGGATCGCCGAGTTGCGCGCGAACGCCGCATCGCCAGCGAGGTATTGCGCTCGATGGGCGAAGCGGTTGCGGTCATCGATCTGGACTTCAATTTCGTCTCGGTCAACCCGGCGTTCTCGCGGATCACCGGGTATCTGGAAGACGAGGTGATTGGCCGCTCCAGCGCATTGCTCGACAGCGTGCAGCACCAGCCCGCGTTCTACCAGAACATCCGCCAACGGCTGGGCGATGACGGCCGCTGGGCCGGCGAGATGTGGCAACGGCGCAAGGATGGCGAGGAGTTTCTCGGCCAACTCGAAATATCCGAAGTCGCCGACGGCGAGCACGTGCGCAGCCATTTTGTCGCGGTGCTGACCGATATCACCGATACCAAGCGCTTCGAGCAGGAACTGCGTTATCTCGCCAACTATGACAATCTCACTGGCTTGGCCAATCGTGCGTTGCTGTCCGAGCGCCTCGCGCACGCCATCGTGCGCGCGCGCCGACAGGATACACGCGTCGCCATCCTGTTTCTCGACCTCGATCGCTTCAAGGACATCAACGACTCGCTCGGCCATTCGGCCGGCGATCGCATCCTTAAAGCGGTGGCAGCGCGGTTGCTGGCTACCGTGGGTGGCAACGACACGGTGGCGCGCCTGAGCGGCGATGAGTTCACGCTGGTGCTGGAGGACATCCACGATATCGCCGCGGTGGAGAAACAAGCGCAGATCATCATCGATAGTTTTACCAGCTCGCTGGACCTCGACGATCAGCACGACGTGGTCATTTCGCCGTCGATCGGCATCAGCCTGTATCCCGATCATGGGCTGGTCCCCACTGAACTGCTCAAGTGCGCCGATACCGCCATGTATCAGGCCAAGGCCAGCGGCCGCAATACCTTCCAGTTGTACACCGCAGCCATGGATACGCTCGCCCGTGACCGTGCGCGGATGGCGGGTGCCTTGCGCAAAGCGCTCGATCGTGGCGAGTTTCGGTTGCTGTATCAGCCCAAGCTCGACCTGACCAACGGCAACATCACCGGTGTCGAGGCCCTGTTGCGCTGGCACAGTGCCGAGCTGGGCGAAATTCCGCCCACCGTGTTCATCCCGATTGCCGAAGAAACCGCACTGATCGTGCCGATCGGTGAATGGGTGATGCGCGAATCGCTGGTCACCCTCAAGCGCTGGCGGCACAGTGGGCTGACTGCAATCACCATGGCGATCAATGTGTCGGTGCTGCAATTGTTGCGTGCCAACCTGCCCGAACTGCTGACGCAGATGACCGCCGAGCTGGACGTGCCCGCCAACCGCGTGGAGCTGGAAATCACCGAAAGCATGGTGATGGCCAAGGCTGAGCAGACCAACCAGGCGCTCAATGCGCTACGCCGCATCGGCACCACCATCGCCATCGACGACTTTGGCACCGGCTACTCCTCGCTGGTGTATCTCAAACGCCTGCCGATCGATACCTTGAAGATCGACAAGGAGTTTGTCGGCGACCTCAGCCGCGACCCGGACGACGCGGCCATCACCACCACGGTGATCACCATGGCGCACTCGCTGGGGCTGAAGGTGGTGGCGGAAGGCGTGGAAACCCAGGAACAGATGGATTACCTGCGCGAGCATGGTTGCGACGCGATCCAGGGCTATTGGCTGTCACCGCCGCTGGATGCCCATCACTGCCTCGCGTTCATGCGCAGTTGGCAGCCGGTCGGCACGGCATGAGGGGGGCCGCGATCGCCCGCCATATTGACCGCCGCTCCCACCGCGGCCTATTGTTGGCATTCACATGAACA
>PFJA01000089.1 GCA_002782905.1 Lysobacterales bacterium CG_4_10_14_3_um_filter_64_11 | reverse complement strand
GGGACCCCACGCCAGGTCGAGGCTATCGGCCGAAACCCGGGACCCCACGTCAGGTCGAGGCTATCGGCCGAAACCCGGGACCCCACGCCAGGTCGAGGCTATCGGCCGAAACCCGGGACCCCCCCACCCGGCCGCGCTCAGCGCCTGCGCGTGGATTGCAGGTAGCGGTAATACTCCGAATCGGAATCCAGCATCAACGTGGTATTCGCGCCCATCGCCTTGTAGCTTTCGAGGGTACGGAAAAAGGCATAAAACTCGGGATCGGCACCGTACGCCACGCCGTACACGCGGGTGGCCTCGCCATCGGCCTTGCCGCGCACTTCGGCGGCCTTGCGTTCGGCTTCCGAGCTGATTGTGCGCAACTCGCGCTCCATCTGGCCGAGGATTTCCTGGCTGCGCCCCTGGCCTTCCGAGCGAAAGCGCTCGGCGATGCTCTGGCGCTCGGCGACCATCCGGTTTTCGACCTGGCGGCGCACGCTGTCGATGTAGTTGATGCGCTTGATGCGCACATCCACCAACTCGATGCCCAACGACGGCATCAGCCGTGAGGCCTCCGCCAGCATGTCTTTTTCGAGCTGCGCGCGGCCTTTCTTGGGCTTGCCCAGATCGACATCGCTGCGCACCATGTCGCCTTCGTCGATTTCATCCAGCGCAACCTTCCAATCGTGCGAGCGCACAATTTCTTCCAGATTGGTGCCGGAAATGATGTCGCGCACCACCGAATCGATGATGTCGTCGATGCGGGTGCGGGCGCCGTGTTCATCGCGTACCGAACGCAGAAACATCAGCGGATCGACGATCCGCCAGCGCGCGGTGGTATCGACGATGACAAACTCGCGGCCGAGCGTGGGAATCTGGTTGACATCGCCATCCCATACCAAAAGACGCTTGTCGAAGCGGCGCACATCCTGCACAAACGGCAGTTTCCAGTGCAGCCCGGGTTCGGTCACCGGGCTGCCAACCGGCTCGCCAAACTGCACCACGATGCCTTGCTCGGCCTGGTCGATGACATAGGTGCTGGCGTTGATCAGCAACGCGGCGATCACCACCAATAAAAGTAACGCATTGATACGGTTCATTATTTAGCCTCCACGGTGGCTGCGGGCCTGGCATCGCGCAGGTTCAGCAGCGGCAAAGGAGACACCTGGCCTTTTTGCATCACCAGCACCTGCCCGACATCGGGCAATACCTGATTGAGGGTTTCCAGATACATGCGCGTACGCGTCACGTCCGGCGCGCTGCGGTACTCGGCGAGGATCGAACGAAAGCGTGCGGTTTCGCCCAGCGCGTTGTTGACGCGTTCGGTGGCGTAGCCCTCGGCTTCGGCGATGACGCGGTTGGCCTGGCCACGCGCCAATGGCACGCGCTGATTGGCCTGTTTGGTGGCCTCGTTGATCATGCGCTCGCGCTCCTGGCGCGCCTCGTTGACCTCATTGAATGCCGGCCGCACCGCCTTGGGTGGCACCACATCCTGCAATTGCACGGTGACGATGCGGATGCCGTTGTCGTAGCGATCCATCGCCTGCTGGATTTCCAGCTCAACCGATTCGGCAATCTCGGTGCGTGCGGTGGTGAGCACATCGCTGCCCAGGCGATTGCCCACGGCGCGGCGCATCACCGACTCGGAAATATCGCGCAAGGTGCGCACCGGCTCGCGCATGGCGTACAAAAACTTCACCGGATCGGCAATCCGGTATTGCACCACCCACTCGGCATCGATCATGTTCAAATCGCCCGACAGCATCAGCGATTCGTCGGGCAGTTCGGAGTCGGCATAGCGCGTGGGCTGCGATTCGCCGATCGTGCGGAAGCCGAACTCCTCCTTGAGCACGCGTTCGGTGGCGACCAGTTGTACCTGATCAATGCCAAATGGCAGCTTGAAATGCAAGCCCGGGTCGGCAATGTTGACCACCGCGCCGAAGCGTTTCACCACCGCGCGCTGTTCGGGCTGCACCGTATAAAACGCGCTCAATACGCCCCACAGCGCCAGCACAGCGACGATCAGCACGATCACCGGCAGGCGCCCGGGGCGAGATGGATTGGGTTGCCAGCCGCCACGCTTGGCTTGCGCGCCGAATAACCCGCTGAGGATGTTTTGGCCAGAACTCATGACGCTTCACCCCGTAGTGGTAGAGCCTCACACCATGCCATGAACCCA
>PFJA01000170.1:5687-33994 GCA_002782905.1 Lysobacterales bacterium CG_4_10_14_3_um_filter_64_11 | reverse complement strand
TTGAGGCAACGCCGAAACCCGGGACCCCGCATCCGGTTGAGGCAACGCCGCAACCCGGGGGCATGCTTCAATCGCGCAACTCGGGCACGTAGCAACAACCGCCCAGCTCGGTGAGCACGGCGCGGGTAAGCTGTTCGGTGCTCACCGACGGGCCGCCATCGGCGAGGTCGGCGGTGAACACATGCGCATCCAGGCACTGCGACACCGCACGTTCGACGCACTGCGCTTCATCGGGCAGATCCAGCGAATGGCGCAGCAGCATCGCGACGCTGAGAATCGCGGCGATCGGGTTGGCGATGCCGCGCCCGGCGATGTCCGGCGCCGAGCCGTGGATCGGTTCGTACAGGCCGCGCTTGCCGTCGCCGAGCGAGGCCGATGGCAGCAGGCCCATCGAACCGGCCAGCATCGAGGCTTCGTCGGTGAGGATGTCGCCGAATAGGTTTTCGGTGACGATGACATCGAAGGCGCGCGGGCGCGCAATCAGGTGCATCGCCATGGAATCCACCAGGTGATGCTCCAGCTTCACGTTGGGGAACTCTTCGGCGATCACGCGGGTGGTAACCTCGCGCCACAGCCGCGAGGTTTCCAGCACGTTGGCCTTGTCCACCGAGGCCAGGTTGCCGCTGCGCGCGCTGGCCAGGGTGGCGGCGCGGCGCACAACACGCTCGATCTCGGCGACGGTGTAGGTACACACGTCGGTGGCGGAATCGGCGCTGCGGTTCTTTTTGCCGAAGTACAGGCCGCCGGTCAGCTCGCGCACCACCAGCAGATCGACGCCGGTGAGCAGATGCGCTTTGATCGGCGAGGCGCCCAATGCCGCCGGATGCGGGCGCACCGGCCGCAGGTTGGCGTACAGGCCGAGTTCCTGACGCAGGGCAAGCAGGCCCTGCTCCGGCCGTACCTTGGCCTTGGGGTCGGACCACTTCGGGCCGCCGACTGCGCCGAGCAGCACCGCATCGGCCTTGCGACAGGCGGCCAGGGTTTCGGCGGGCAACGCGTCGCCGCTGGCATCGATGGCGGCGCCACCGATCAGATGGTGGTGTTCAACGAACTGGTGGCCGTAACGCTGGCCGACGGCATGCAGCACGTCGAGTGCTGCGCGGGTGACTTCCGGGCCGATGCCATCGCCGGCCAGAACCGCGATATCAGCATGCATGATGGTGTTCCTCGTAATGGGTGATGGCGGCTGCCTGTTTGAGCAGGTAGCCGAGTTGATCGACGCCTTCGAGCAGACACACGCGGGCGAAATCATCGAGCGCGAACGCTTGTCGGCGGCCGTCGGGCAGCACCACTTCGCGGCGTTCGATATCGATACACAGTTCGACCCCGGGCGTGGCCAGCAGCTCGGCGACGAGGGCTTCGGGCAGTACCACCGGCAACAGGCCGTTCTTCAGCGCATTGCCGCGGAAGATGTCGGCGATCTCGCTGCTGATGACGGCGCGGATGCCGGCATCGAGCAACGCCCACGGCGCGTGCTCGCGCGACGAGCCGCAGCCGAAGTTGCGGCCGGTAACCAGAATCGCCGCGCCCGCGTTTTGTGGCTGGTTGAGCGCGAATGCCGGGTTGTCGGAGCCATCGGCGAGATAGCGCCAATCGGCAAACGCATGGCGGCCCAGGCCGCTGCGCTCGGTGGTGGTGAGAAAGCGCGCCGGGATGATCTGGTCGGTATCGATATTGCATTCGGCCAGGGCCACGGTGTGTGCGGTGATGCGACGGATGGCGCTCATCAGGCGGACTCCTCCAGCAAGAATTGGCGCGGGTCGGTGATTGCGCCGGCGATGGCGCAGGCCGCCGCGGTGAGCGGCGAGGCGAGCACGGTGCGCGCGCCCTTGCCTTGGCGCCCTTCGAAATTGCGGTTGCTGGTGGACACCGCGAGCTGGCCGGGGCCGACGAAATCACCGTTCATGGCGATGCACATCGAGCAACCCGGCTCGCGCCATTCGCCACCGGCGGTGCGCACGATGTGATCGATGCCTTCGGCCTCGGCGGCGCGCTTGACCGCATCCGAACCGGGCACCACCAGCAGGCGTACTCGGGCATGCACTTTGCGCCCTTGCAGCAATTGCGCCATCGCGCGCAGATCGCTGAGCCGGCCGTTGGTGCAACTGCCGATGAACACCACATCGACCGGATGCCCGGCCATGGCCTGACCGGCGTGCAGGCCCATGTAGTTCAGCGCGCGCGCGCTGTCGGCGTCGTTGGCCGGCAGGCGATCCTCGATCGCGGTGACCTGGCCCGGATGGGTGCCCCAGGTAACCGTCGGCCGCACCCTGCTGGCATCGATTACCACCTCGCGATCGAACACCGCGCCGGGGTCGGAACGCAGGGTTTGCCAATCGGCAAGCGCCTTGCTGAACGCCTCGCCACGCGGTGCGCGCGGGCGGCCACGCAACCACTCGAAGGTGGTCTGGTCAGGCGCAATCAGGCCGGCACGGGCGCCGGCCTCGATCGACATGTTGCACACCGTCATCCGCTCTTCCATCGACAGCGCCCGGATTGCCTCGCCGCGGTATTCGATGACATGGCCGGTACCGCCATTGACCCCGATCGTACCGATGATGTGCAAGATCAAATCCTTGGCACTCACCCCGGCGCCGAGCTGGCCATTGACGGTGATCGCCAGGGTTTTCGGCTTGCGCTGCAACAGGCACTGGCTGGCCAGCACATGGCCGACCTCGCTGGTGCCGATGCCGAATGCGAGCGCGCCGAAGGCGCCGTGGGTGGCGGTGTGGCTGTCGCCGCAGACGATGGTCATGCCCGGCTGGGTGAGCCCCAGCTCGGGGCCGATCACATGCACGATGCCGCGCTCGGAACCGTTGAAGTCGAACAATTCGATGCCATGCCGCGCACAATTTTCGCGCAGGCGTTGCACCTGCGCTTGCGCCGCGGGCGTCACCCACACGGGCGTGCCGTCGGCGTTCAGCGCCAGCGTTGGTGTCGAGTGATCCATCGTTGCCTTGGTGCGTTCGGGTCGGCGCACGCTGGCGCCGCGCGCCTGAATCTCGGAAAACGCCTGCGGCGAGGTCACCTCGTGGATCAGGTGCAGGTCGATGTACAGCAGCGCCGGTGCGTCAGCGGATTCGGGCACCACCAGATGGCGGTCCCAGAGTTTGTCGAGCAGGGTGCGGGGTTTCATGGTTGGATGGTCCATTGGAGTTATTCATCGAGGTCTGGATTCAGGCAGTGGCGACGCGGCTGCGGTCGGCAACCTGGGTAATTCGCCCACGCGCCCGCCGCGCGAGGCGGTTGGCAACATCGAGCCAGGCCAGCGCGCTGGCTTCCAGGATGTCGGTGCTGGTGCCGACGCCATTGATTTCCTCATCGTCGATCAAGGTGATCACGCTGGCTTGCCCGAGCGCGTCCTCGCCGGTGCTGACGCTGCCCACCTGGTAGCTCTCGATCATGAAGGTGATGCCGGTCGCGGCGGCCAACGCTTCAAACAACGCGTGTACCGGGCCATCGCCGGAGGCACGGCCACGCAGCGCCGTGCCGCTGGTGTCGCGAATTTCAACGGCGGCCGCCGGGCGGGTGCCTTCGCCGGCACCGGTACTGATGTGGAATGCCTTCAGCCGCCAGCCATCCACACTCTGGCCATCGTCCGAGGCCAACAGCGCTTCCAGATCGGCGTCGAACACTTCTTTCTTTTTCTCGGCCAGGGTCTTGAACTGCGCAAACAAGGCATCAAGTGCGGCGTCATCAAGCGCGTAGCCGAGAAAGGCGAGCCGCTCGATCAATGCGGCGCGGCCACTGTGCCGGCCCAGCACCATTTGCGAGCGATCCACGCCAACGTCTTCGGGGCGGATGATTTCGTAGGTGTCACGATGGCGCAGCATGCCGTGCTGATGGATGCCCGATTCATGCGCGAATGCGTTGGCGCCGACGATGGCCTTGTTACGCTGCACCTGCATGCCGGTGAGGCGGGTAAGCAGGCGCGAGGTCGGCACCAGCCGGCGGCTATCGACGCCGGTATCGCAACGATAAACTTCCGAGCGCACCTTGACTGCCATCACCAGCTCTTCCAGTGCGCAGTTGCCGGCACGCTCGCCGATGCCGTTGACGGTGCATTCCACCTGCGTCGCGCCGCCCTCGATCGCCGCCAGTGTGTTGGCCACCGCCATGCCCAGATCGTTGTGGCAATGCGCGCTCAGGGTCGCCTGTTCGGCATTGCTGATGGTGCGGCGCAGGTATTCGAACAGCGCGCGAATTTCACCTGGTGTGGTGTAACCGACGGTGTCGGGCACATTGAGGATGCGCGCACCGGCGGCCAGCGCCCGTTGCAGCACCTGCGCCAGATACGCCGGCTCGGTGCGCAGCGCATCTTCGGCAGAAAACTCCACCTCGCCGACCAGCCGCGCCGCCTGTTCGACGCTGCTGGCGGTCAGGTCGAGCACTTGCTGCTGCGACATGCCGAGCTTGTACTCGCGGTGCACCGGGCTGGTCGAGAGAAACAGGTGGATGCGTGGCCGTTCGGCGGCTTCCAGCGCACGCGCCGCCGCCTCGATATCGCCCGGCGTGCAACGGCACAGACTGGCGATGCCGACGCCGCGTACCTCACGGGCGATGGCGGCGATGCCGTTGGCGTCGACCTCGGAGCTGGCGGCAAAGCCGGCTTCGATACAGTCCACACCCAGCTCGCGCAGGGCATGCGCGAAGCGCAGTTTTTGCTTGGCGCTCATGGAGCAACCCGGCGACTGTTCACCGTCGCGCAGGCTGGTATCGAGAACCTGTATGCGTTTACTGCTGGTGTTCATGGTGAATCCTTTAGTGACGGTGTGCTTTGGCGGTCATGGCGAGCGGCCTGTTCCAGTGTCGGGAACTCCACACGGGCCATGAACCCGACAGGCGTTGCGTGGAAAGCGCGGCGGTCTCGCAGGCTGGCGAGTCGTAGCGCAGGGATGCGCGGTCGAGTGCGACAACGCGCCGTAAAGCACGCCGAGCATCGCAGCCGAATGCGGGAGCAAGGCACCACTGTGTGAGGGCATGGATGCCCGAGTTGGTGCCGGCCCGCATTCGGCGAGAAGCGCAGGGAATCGGTGCGGCAGGAGCCGCACCGACGTGCGACCCGGCGCAAGGCGTTTTTGGCCCTTTTCCGCCCTGAAAAGGGCCTCGCCGGCCGCAGGCCGGTGAAAGCTTCGACTTCGATCCAATGCACACGCCTCGGCGCAACACACAGCCATGATCGAGAGGTTCATGGAGAGGAGCGCCGCGATGTGGCAATCCATGTCGGTTTGCACAAGCGAAGCACTGGATTGCTTCGCTGCGCCGCACATGGATGTGCAAGTGCCGCAGGCGCATGGATGCGCAAAAGCGGCCGCTCGCAATGACGGCTGATGCGGTTTTCGGAGTTAATGCGGGTACGTTGTTGTGCATTGGGCACCCATCAAAACCGGGTGAGCCAGTGTTCATACCCAGCCACTTCGCCGCGCACCAAGCGCGCATACAGCGCCTGCAATTCGCGGGTGACCGGGTTGTCGCCGTATACGGTGTCGTCGAGTGCCTCGATCGCCGCAACCTCGGCCGAGGTGCCGGTGAGAAAAACCTCGTCGGCGGCGTGCAGCTCGGCCAGCGTGACCGGGCGTACCTCGGCGCCAGTCAGTTCGATCAGCGTGTCGCGGGTGATACCGGGCAGCGCATCATCGTGGGCAACGGCGATGACGCGGCCGTCCTTGACCAGGAACACGTTTTCGCCAGTGCACTCGACCACGTTTTGCTCGCCATCGAGAAACAGCGCTTCGCCAAAGCCGCGCTCGCTGACATCGTGCTTGGCGAGAATCGAATTGATGTAGTTGCCACACAGCTTGAGCGCCGGCACCGAGGTCGCCGGGGTGCGGCGCAGGCGCGACACCGCCAGCCGCACGCGATGGCCGCCCAGATGGCTGCTCCACGGCATGCTGGCCACCATCAGGTGCGATTTCAGTGGCGCCACATCCAGGCCCAGACCGCCTTCGCCGTACCACAGCAGGGGCCGCACGTAGGCATCGCGTTGGCGATTGGCGCGCAGGGTATCGATGATCGCGGTGGTGGCCTGATCGGCATCGAAGTGCATTGCCAAGGCGCGCGCGCCGCGCGCCATGCGTTGCAGGTGCGCATCGAGCCGGAACACCGCGCCGCCGTCGGCGGTGGCGTAGCTGCGGATGCCTTCGAACACGCCGGTGCCGTAATGCAGGGCGTGGCTGGTGAGTGGCACATGCAGACATTCGGCACTGGCGAGTTTGCCATCGCACCATTGCTGCAGCGGTGCCGCCGCCGCTGTCGTGGCGGGTGCTTCAGGTGCTGCCGCGGCAGTCGTGCTCAACATGGTGCCACCTCCACCGCCAGACAGTCGTAGAGTTTGTCGAGCTGCGACTTGAGTACGTCGGCCGGGCGATCGCTTTCCACGATCAGGCTCAGATGCCAGCGGTCGCCGTCGGCGCTGGTTTCGCCATTGACGCCGATGGTCTGGTAACCCCGGCGCTGGGTGGTGCCAAGCACGCGCAGCAGCGAGCCTTCGGCTTGGCGCAAGGTCATATCTAAGCGGTAGCGCATGACGCGGTCTCCTCGGTGAGCATTTCGGCGTTGGAACAATTCGGTGGTACCAGCGGCCACACGTTGGCCTTCTGGTCGATCATCACGTGCAGCAACATCGGGCCGGGGCTGGCGAGCAGTTCGCGCAGGGCCGCGGCCACTTCATCGCGGTGGGTGATGCGGCGGCTGGGGATGCGATAGGCGGCGGCGATTTGGCAAAAATCCGGGTTGTCGGACAGATCGACGGCGCTGTAGCGTTCGGCGAAAAACAACTCCTGCCACTGCCGCACCATGCCCAGCGCCTGGTTGTCGATCAGCACGATCTTCACCGGCAGGCGTTCGCGCGCGAGCGTGGCCAACTCTTGGATGTTCATCTGGAAGCCGCCATCGCCGCTGACGCAGATCACCCGTGCCGCGGGGTCCGCCAGTTGCGCGCCGATTGCCGCCGGCAGGCCAAAGCCCATGGTGCCGAGCCCGGCGCTGGACAAATGATTGCGCGGGTGCGCCACCGTCCAATGCTGTGCCACCCACATCTGATGCTGGCCGACATCCGAGCACACCACCGCCTCGGGTGCGAGCGCCGCCAGATCGCGCAGCAAGCCCGGCGCGTAGATGCTGCTGCCAGGCGCGTCGTAGCGCGCGGCGAAGTCATTCATGCGCTGTGCGCACAGCGCCCGCCATGGATCGCAATGCGACGAAGCCGCGCACAAGGCTTGCAGGCTGGTGCTCAGCTCGCCGTGCAGGGCAACGTCGGCAAAGCGCAGCTTGCTGATTTCGCCATGATCGCCATCCAGATGCACGATCCGCGCATGCGGTGCGAAGCTGGCGAGCTTGCCGGTCGCGCGGTCGTCGAAGCGGGCGCCGACCACGATCAGCAGGTCGGCTTCGTGCACCGCCAGATTCGCGGCTTGCGCGCCGTGCATGCCGAGCATGCCAAGCAGCAACGGATGGCCGACCGGCAATGCGCCGAGCGCACGCAGGGTGACCACCGTGGGGATCTGGCTGGCTTCGACGAACTCGCGGAACTGCTCGACCACGTTGGCGATGGCGATGCCGCCACCGCCGTAGATCACCGGCCGCTGCGCGGCGCCGATTTCGGCCATGGCATCGACCAGGCCGACCGGGAATGCGCTGTCGATCGCCGTGAACGTGATCGGTTGGTGCGCCGGCAGGTGATCGGCGCTGGCCAGTTGCACATCCTTGGGCAGATCGATCAGTACCGGCCCGGGCCGGCCCTCGCGCGCCAGTCGGAACGCCTCGGCCACCACCTCGGGCAACTCGTCGGCGCAGCGCACCAGAAAGTTGTGTTTGACGATCGGCATGGTCAGGCCGAACACGTCGAGTTCCTGAAACGCATCGGTGCCCATCACGCTCGACGCCACCTGACCGGTGATGCACACCATTGGCACCGAATCGAGCAGGGCATCGGCGAGGCCAGTGACCAGATTGGTGGCACCGGGGCCGGAAGTGGCCACGCACACACCGACCCGGCCGCTGCGCCGGGCATAGCCGTTCGCGGCCAGCGCCGCACCCTGCTCATGGCGCACCAGCACGTGGTGCAGGCGCGAGCCGAGCAGGGCGTCGTAGAACGGCATGATGGTGCCGCCCGGATAGCCGAACAGGACATCGACGCCCTCGGCTTCCAGTGCCTGCACCAGCCAGCGCGCTGCATTCACGCGGCAGCCTCCGTGGCCGTGGCGACGGGCTTGGCGGTGTTGGGTTCACCGTCCTTGTCGAGCCAGCTCATCGCCGCGCGCAACTTCTTGCCGACGGTCTCGATTGGGTGCTCCAGATCGGCCTGCTTGAGCTTGCGATAGCGCGGGTTGCCGGCCTGGTATTCGGCGATCCATTCACGGGCAAAGGTGCCGTCCTGGATTTCGGTGAGCACTTTCTTCATCTGCGCCTTGGTGTGGTCATCGACCACGTACGGGCCACGGGTGAGGTCGCCGTACTGCGCGGTTTCGCTGATGAACTGATGCATGCGGGTGAGCCCGCCCTCGTACAGCAGATCGACGATCAGCTTGAGCTCGTGCAGGCACTCGTAATAGGCGATCTCGGGCTGATAACCGGCTTCCACCAGCGTTTCCCAACCGGCCAGCACCAGCTTGGTGGCGCCGCCGCACAACACCGCCTGTTCGCCGAACAGGTCGGTCTCGGTTTCTTCCTTGAAGCTGGTGGCGATCGGATTGGCGCGATTGCCGCCGATGCCGGCGCAATAGGCCAGCGCCAGCGCTTCGGCATGGCCGCTCGGGTTTTGTTCGACCGCGTAGACGCTGGGCACACCGCGGCCGATTTCGTACTCGCGGCGCACCAATGCACCGGGGCCCTTGGGTGCCACCAACACCACGTCGATGTCGCGGCGCGGCTTGATCTGGCCGTAATGCACGTTGAAGCCGTGCGCGAACAGCAGGCAGGTGCCGGCGCGCATGTTCGGCGCAATCACTTCCACATACAGCCGCGGCTGCACCATGTCCGGGGTGAGCACCGCCACCAGGTCGGCGTTGGCGACGGCATTGGCCGGCGTTACCGGGACAAAGCCATCGGCCAGCGCGCGCGCTTCGGTGGGGCCACCGGGGCGCAGGCCGACGGTAACGGTGACGCCGGAATCACGCAGATTCAGGGCATGGGCGCGGCCCTGGCTGCCGTAGCCGATGACGGCGACGGTTTTGCCTTGCAGGGCGGCGGGTGCGGTTTTTTTGGTGCTCATGATCAGTTCCTTACGCGGGTCGGTGAGTGTGGGGAATGGATGAAAATCAGCTGGCTGCGGCAATCAGGCGGTGGTGATCGCGCCGCGCGAGGCCGAACTGACCTGCCGTGCGTACTTGGCCAGCGCGCCGTGGCTGACCCGTTGCGGAGCAGGTGCCGGCTCGCGGCTATCAAGATCGGCGTCGCTGTCGATGCGGCGCTGCTGCACATCGATGACCACGCGATCGCCCTCGCGCAGCCGTGCCAGCGGGCCGCCGCGTGCCGCTTCCGGGGCCATGTGGCCGACCATGAAGCCGTAGGTGGCACCCGAGAAACGGCCATCGGTGATCAACGCGACATCGTTGCCCAGGCCCTGACCGACCAATGCGGCGGTGACCGCCAGCATCTCGCGCATGCCGGGGCCGCCGGCCGGGCCTTCGAAGCGGATCACGATCACATTGCCGGGCTGGATCTGGCGCGCCTGCACCGCGGCAAACGCGGCTTCCTCGGAATCGAATACCCGTGCCGGGCCTTCATGACGGGTGCGGCCATGGCCGGCAAGCTTGACGATGCAACCCTCCGGCGCCAGGTTGCCGTACAAGATCGAATAGCCACCGCGCGCGCTGAGCGGCTGGCGGTAATCGAGCACCACCGGATGCGTGGCGTCGCCAGCGGGGATCGTCGGTGCGGCGTCGAGTTCGGCGTCCATCTCATCGAAAAGGCTGCGACCGGTAACGGTGGGCGCGTCGCTGAGCAGGCCGGCGGCGCGCAGTTCGCTGAGTACGCGCGCGGTGCCGCCGGCTTCGAACAACTCGACCGCGGTGTAACGGCCACCGGGTTTGAGGTCGGCGATCACCGGGGTGCGGCGCGAGGCGTCTTCAAAGGCTTCCAGTTCCAGCGCCACGCCCGCTTCGTGCGCGATCGCAAGCAAATGCAGCACCGCATTGGTGGATCCCGCCGTGCCGGCAACGGCATGGGTGGCATTGCGCAGTGCGCTGCCGGTGATGATGTCGCGCGGGCGCAGGTTGGCCGCCAGCAACTGCATCAACAGCTCGCCGCAGCGTTTGGCGGCGGCCGGCTTGGCGGCATGGGTGGCGGGAATGTCGTTCAGGCCCATCGGCGACAGCCCGAGCGTGGTCAACACCATCGCCATGGTGTTGGCGGTGTACTGGCCACCGCAGGCACCGGCGCCGGGGCAGGCGCTGCGTTCCACCCGCGCCAGTTCGGCGTCGTCGATGCGACCGGCGGCATGCGCGCCGACCGCCTCGAACACGTCCTGCACCGTCACCTTGCGCCCGCCGCAGTGGCCGTGCGCGATGGTGCCGCCGTACAGCACCAGCCCCGGCAGATTGAGCCGCGCCAGCGCCATCGCCGCCGCCGGGATGGTCTTGTCGCAACCGACCAGCACCAGCACCGCATCCAGGCAATGGCCGCTGACCGCCAGTTCGATCGAATCGGCAATCGTTTCGCGCGACGGCAGCGAGCAGCGCATGCCATCGCTGCCCATGGCAATGCCATCGGTGACGGTGATCGTGTTGAACTCCACCGGTGTGCCACCGGCGGCGCGGATGCCGGCCTTGGCGTGTTCGGCCAACGCGCGCAGGTTGAGGTTGCACGGCGAAACATCCGACCAGCTATGCACCACCGCCACCAGCGGCTTGGCGATGGCGGCATCGTCAAGGCCGGTGGCGCGCAGCATGGCGCGGGCGGGGGCGCGGGCGGCACCGGTTTTGATTGCGTCACTGTTCACGAGGTCATGGTTTCCGTTTGCTGAAGCGCAAAAACAAAAACCCCGCACCGTTGCGGGTGCGGGGTTCGTCGTGGGCTGGTGTTGAAAGGTGTTTCAGCCGTCTACGATCCCGCACTCCCGGTGCTAATAACCAGGACTAGGACGACGACGACAAGTACGACGGACATGACGCTTGCCGCAGCGTATGCAGGCAACGCACGCTGGGGAGCGAGCGCGTCGGAGAGAGTTTGCGGCGGCGCGGCAAAGGTCATGGCTCAAAGAAACCACAACCCTGCATCGGCTGTCAAGCACTTTTGTTGCGATGCACTATTTTTCGCTGCTAATGCCAGATAACGTGTTGATTGCTTTAACTAAAAGTCATGCCACAAACCGGCCGTAGCGGGCCGTGTCGACGCCCGGTGACGGCGTTCTGCGCGCAGCGGCGCGATTTTTCTTTGCCGCGGTGCATCGATTGTGGTGGTTGTCGAGGCGGTGGACCACTCGGCGCCGTCACGCCGGAGTCATCGCCTTGCGCCCGGCATCCGTTCCACCAACATCACAGCGCATCCATATCATGCGGCAGCAACTGCGCGCTGTGCATCACCGTCAGCACGTCGATGCGGTCGCTGAGGATACGGTAAATGAGGCGGTAATCGCCTTCGCTCAGTTCACGCACATCATCGCGGCCATAGTCCGCTACGCGCCGACCCGAACGCGGAAACGCGGCGATCTGCCCCCCCGACGCACAATCTGCTGCACAATGCGTTGCGCGGCGGCGGGGTTGTCGGTGGCGATGTGAGTGTGGATGGCATCGAGTCGCGCGAATGCACGCGCCGCCCAGTGGGCCCTCACTCGGCCAGCCCGAAGCGTTGCATCACGGTTGCGTGCGGCACGACGCGCCCGGCATCACTGTCGGCCATGCCAGCCTCGATCTCGCGGCGCAGCACCAGATGATACAGCGCCATGGCGGTCGTTGCGTTATCCGGTAGTGCGTCGGCCAAGGTATGTAGATACTGCCTGAGCGATTGCGGATCGGCGTTGGCCATGACGGCGGCTCCTTCTCCATCGCGTTTATTCTACCCATGTTGGACAAGCCGAGCTTGACTGCTGCTTTGCACCGTTTCGCACTCGATGACGCAGCGAACGCAGGGCAATGATCAACCTGTGGCTGCCAGCCGCCAACGAGAAGCGATCGGCGTTACCTGCGCGGCAGCCAGCAGGCTCTAGGGATGGTCTGAACAAGTCCATTCTGGGCTTTTCAGACTCGCCGAGTCCGGCATCGCCGGACTCGGCTCCGCCGGATCAATCACTTGCGTAATTGATCCGCGGGCAGGCCATCCATGGCCTGCGGAAACTCTGAGTTGATCAGAGTTTCCTTAGCGCGGCGGAAAATCCAGCCCAAGCAACAGCGGATCATGATCCGAGGCGCGCCACGGGCCGGGTTCGCCGGTGGGGTAGCCTTGTGCGGTTTCTTCGTCGGCGTTGTTGTGCCATTCGGCCGCGCCGCGCACGGCGGGCGCCAGTGCCGGGCTGACCAGGGCGTGATCCAGACGCCCGGCCATGCCGTCCCAGACGAAGCTGTAGGGCTCGGTGACGCCGGCCAACGCCAGTGCGTCATGCCAGCCCAGCGCGGTCAGGGTGGTGATCGGGTCTTCCAGCGCGTAGCTGTTCAGATCGCCGATGATCAGCGTACGATCACTGCCGATGCCCGCCGGATCGCGGCGAATCCACTGGTCGAGTTGGGTTGCCGCGGCCACTCGGCTGGCGTTCCAGCAGCCTTGGCCATCGCCGCGGTCAAGGTCGGCGCTGGTGGCTTGCTGGCAACTGCCTTTGGATTTGAAATGATTCACCACCACGGTGAATGCCGGGCCAGAACCCGCGCGAAAGCTCTGCGCCAACGGCGGCCGGCTGCCGTAAGCAAATGCGCCGGTGCTGATCGAAGCGGGCCGACCGACCGCCGTGACCCGGCTTGCGCGATAGATCAGCGCCACCCGGATGGCGTCGCTGCCGGGGCCATCACCGGCATCGACGAAACGCCAGTCGCTGCGGCTGCCGGCGGCACCGTTGAGCGCGGCAACCAGTTGCGCCAGCGCCGAGTCGGCACCAAAGCCGTCGTTCTCGACTTCCATCAACGCCGCCACGTCGGCGTTGAGCGCTTGAATGGTTGCCACCAGCTTGGCTTGCTGCAACTGGTAACCAGCGGCATCCTTCGCCCCGCGCGCGGTGGGAAAGCCACCGCCGTTGCCATCGCCATTGAACAGGTTGAGCAGGTTCAGGCCAGCGATGCGCACGCTGCCGGCAACTGCCGGCACCGGCGGCCGTTCGGCGCGAACGATTTTTTCCGCTGCCTGTGTCTGCTGCACGCGGTAGTGGCCGTGGCGCTGATCGAGCACGCCGCGCACGCCGATGATCTCGCTGCCCGCACGCAGCGGCCCGGCGTCAGTGCCCAGCCAGGCAATCGAATCCGGGTTCGCGCGGTTGCTGCCGTCATCGAGCAGCAGGCTGCGATGTGCATTTTCGGCGGCGATCCGGCGTGCGTCGTCGCCCGGTGCCGTGCGTTCGGTGGGTTGAAACAGGCGGCCATCGAAGCTGACGCCGATGCTGCCGTAGCGGCGCAGTTCATCGTTGCGGCCCACGGTGAGCGGCGCGCTGATGTGCACCAGCATGCCTTCCAACGCTTCCCAGTTTGCTGCCGGCGCGCTCAGCGTTACCGGCTCGACCTCCGCCGCGCCGAGGACGGTTACCTCGGCCGAACCCAGCGCGGTGAGGCTGCTGCCGTCGTCGCCGATTTCCAGCACCTGCCCGGCAACGTGCAGGTGTTGCCCTGCCGTGAACCACTTGGCGTCGTCAGGCCATTGCACAAACAGGCCGTCGGACGTAGCGGCATCGCCATCGTCAGCAGCGGCCGGCGACTGCATGAAAAAACCGCCCAGGCTGCGATCGAAGGCGCCGTTGACCACGCCCTCGACCCGCACGGTTTGCCCAAGCAGTGGGCTGCGCGTGCCGCTGCCCTGTACCACCCCGATCGCCACAACGCCATCGTCGACAGCAGTGCATGCCGCCAGCAAGGTGACGAGGCCCAGTGCGCCAACCCGGCATGAATCACGAAACAAAAACCCCATGGCACACTCCCGCGCTGTTCGAGCGCGCAGCTTACTGCACCACGGCGGCCATCGCGATGACCAACCGCGCCCGACCGGTCAGAATCGGGGTTTGTTGGCCGCGTCGCGATAGCGCGCGACCGAGTCCATGATGATGCCGCGTGCTTCCTCGGCATCGCCCCAACCATCGAGTTTCACCCACTTGCCTTTTTCGAGGTCCTTGTAGTGCTCGAAAAAGTGGCCGATGCGTTCCAGCCAATGCGGCGACACCTGCGCCAGGTCGTGGATATGCGCATAGCCGGCGAACACCTTGCTATCGGGTACCGCCAGGATCTTTTCGTCGCCACCGGCCTCGTCGGTCATGCGCAACACGCCCACCGGGCGACAGCGGATCACCGCGCCGGGGATCAGCGGCAGCGGCAGGATCACCAGCACATCCACCGGGTCGCCGTCGCCGCACAGGGTGTGCGGGATGTAGCCGTAGTTGCATGGGTAACGCATCGGCGTGGACAGGATGCGATCGACGAAGATCGCACCGGTTTCCTTGTCCACTTCGTACTTGACCGGCTCGGCATCCTTGGGGATTTCGATGATGACGTTGATCTGGTTCGGCAGTTCCTTGCCGGAGGGGACGTGGTCGAGGCCCATGGCTGCTCCTGGATGCGGGGGGACTGGCGGGGATTCAGGCGGCACAGGATACGCCATCATCTGCTGCGGCGCAGCAATCGGGCGGACTGCCGCGATGATGACTTGGCGAGACGTTGGCCCGGTAAGCGCAGAGCCATGGATCCGCAAATGGCGCAAAAAACGCAAATTGACGCAAAAAACGTGCGGGATCGATATCGGCCCAGCTGCAGTGCAGCTCGCTCACCGCGCTCCGACCACTGTCGGCACCAGCGCTGCGCTGCACATGGATGTGCAAGCGCCGCGTGCGCATGGATGCGCAGGAGTGGCCGCGCTTTGCGCCGACCTACGGCCTACAAGCCGGGCGTTGAATGTAGGTCGGATCAAGCGCCACCGGCGCGGATCCGACAATGACCTTGTCATCAATCCATACCCCGCGCCGACCTACGGGTGCACCACCCGTGGGGGCACGCAAGTCAGTTTGCCGGCGCGTCCTGCTTCAGCAGGCCAATCTGCCGCAACGCGCTGCGCAACTCATCGCGACGCCCTTCCGCGGGCCAGCCGACCACTTTGGCGATCACCGAACCGTCGCGGAGAAAATAGAAAATGGGGGTGGCCCATTCGTCCAGCAGCGGCCACTCGGATTGCTTGTAGGCAATGCTCATCGCAGCCTGCGGGTGGTCGCGGTTCCATTGCTGGAACAGTTCGACTTTGAGCCGCTGGTCCTGTGGTGCCAGCCAATGCGCGTGTTCGGCAAACACGCCACCCAACTGTGGGTCGGCGAAAATGTCGCGCACTGCATTCTGGCTGAAATGGCACAACGGGTGGCCGACGACCAGTACCTGCGCTGACGCATCGAAGGTAAAAGGCTGGCGCAGCAGTTCCGGCGCTACCGGGTTAACGACCCACTCGGTCGAAGCGTCCGCCTTGATGCCTGGCGCCTCGCGGAATGCCGGCAACGCATCCAAGTCCATGGCATGGTATTGGTCAAAGAAATCGCCGGCTTCAGTCAACATCCGCGCACCGATGAACGCCCCGTACAATTGCTGGTAATCGAGCTTTTTCACGATATCGCGGTGCTGCAGCTGCGCAAAGGCGACCGACATGTCATGAACGACGCGCGGATCTGCCACGTAAAAATTGGTGAGCTGCGCAGAGCGAAACAGGTAGCGCAGATCGTCATCGCTGCTGCGTTTGAGCGCTTCCTCGGCGAACGCGTCAGAAAACAACTCGTCGTACGACGCGCCGATGGCAAGCGCGCGCTGAACATCGGTTGTCACGCCACGTTGCGAGCGCTCCAGTTGCAAAAGCGCGTCGTAACCGTGTTCTGGTGAGCGTGCGTCCGCTTCGGCAGGCAGGGGGCAAAAAGTCGCCAGCAAAAGCGACGTAGACACGAGAATCTGACGAAAAATTCCACTACCAAGCGGCATGCGACTCTCCGGGTATCCGCTGTCGAGAAGTTGGCGTGGCAATAATCTCCACACGAAAAGATTCGGGGCTGCATATGATCGCAGCCCCGAATCTCGCGGTGTATGACAACGCCACCGCGAAGCTTCGATCAGCAACCAGACATGCAAATATTGCGTGATGCGCGTTCGCATGTGGCACGGGCAACGCACGACTAACCCTCATGATCATCCATCATCAAGCTGTCGTTAGGGTTCATCGCCATCACAGCTTCGTCAAACGGGGTCTTGATCGCCAAGCCTCGCATCAACGGGGTGGTGCGCTGTGCCCCGAACAACTCCAGAATACGGTAGGCCTGTGTTGCGGTCAGTTCGGCTTGCAGATCGTCGCTGCGATAGCCGGTCAAGCCATTGTCGTTGAAGGTGAGGCTGTCGATGAATCGACCCAATGCGGCGGGTGACAGGCGATCAAGCGGTGAGTCGGGTGCTCTGGATTCGAGGTACGACGCCAGCTCGGCGGCCGACTGAATGGGCGCAAGCAGGCGTTCGAGTTTCGCCCGCTTGGCTTCCTCGGTGGCCGCTTGAGTCAGCACATCGACTGTCGCGGTATCTTCAATCACCTGATTCCCTGCTGGGCTTGGCTTGGCGCCCGCTGCGTGCGCCAAGGGCGAGAATGCCAATACGGCTGCGACCAACACCGGACCAATCACAATTTGCATTGTGCGTCTCCTGTAGTGGCGAAGCATGGCCCCCTGCGGGGTCGGATACTACCCCCCCCCCAGAAAAGTCAAGACTGAACTCAGCACCGGCCAAAAACGAAACCCCGCACCAGGCGGGGCTTCGTAGAGCGGCAGTACTGGCTGCTGTTGCCCCTCCCCTTGCTTGCACGGGGAGAGGCTGGGAGGGGGTTGCTTTTGGGCGCGCGGCAACCCCTCCCCAACGTGCCGGCTCTGCCGGGTGTTCAGTGCCGTACCTGCTGACGTTCCGGCGAAACGTCGAACCCGGGTACGAGGACCTTGGCCCCACCCCTTGCCCCCGCAGGCGGGGGAGGGGGAGTCGGTACCGTGCGGTGCCGGCTTCAGCCGCCGCGCGGCAGCGAGGATGCTTCGGTTACAGGAGAGGCACCAGTAGCAGGGCGACGATGTTGATGATCTTGATCAGCGGGTTCACCGCCGGGCCGGCGGTGTCCTTGTACGGGTCGCCCACGGTGTCGCCGGTGACGGCGGCCTTGTGTGCTTCCGAACCCTTGCCGCCGTGGTGGCCATCTTCGATGTACTTCTTGGCGTTGTCCCAGGCGCCGCCGCCGGTGGTCATCGAAATGGCCACGAACAAGCCGGTAACGATGGTGCCGATCAGCAGGCCGCCAAGCGCTTCCTTGCCCAGCAACAGACCCACCACCACCGGCACCGCGACCGGCAGCAACGAGGGCACCACCATTTCCTTGATCGCAGCGCGAGTCAGCATGTCCACCGCGCGCGAGTAATCGGGCTTGGCGGTGCCGGCCATGATGCCGGGGATCTCCTTGAACTGGCGGCGCACTTCCACCACCACCGAACCGGCGGCGCGGCCGACCGCTTCCATCGCCATCGCGCCGAACAGATACGGGATCAGGCCTCCGATCAGCAGGCCGATGATCACCATGTGGTTGGACAGATCGAAGGCGAACACCTCGCCGGGATTGGCGGCGCGCAGGTTGTGGGTGTAATCGGCGAACAGCACCAGCGCGGCGAGGGCGGCCGAACCGATCGCATAGCCCTTGGTCACCGCCTTGGTGGTGTTGCCCACCGCGTCGAGCGGGTCGGTGACCGCGCGCACTTCCGGCGGCAGCTCGGCCATTTCGGCGATGCCACCGGCGTTGTCGGTGATCGGGCCGTAGGCGTCAAGTGCCACGATCATGCCGGCCATCGACAGCATGGCGGTGGCGGCGATGGCGATGCCATACAGGCCACCCAACGCATGACAGCCCCAGATCGCGGCGCAGACCGCGATCACCGGCGCGGCGGTGGACTTCATCGATACGCCGAGGCCGGCAATGATGTTGGTGCCGTGGCCGGTGGTGCTGGCTTCGGCGATGTGCTGCACCGGCTTGAACTGGGTGCCGGTGTAGTACTCGGTGATCCAGACGATGGCGCCGGTCAGCACCAGCCCGACCAGCGCGCAATAAAACAGGTTGCTCGCGCCCAGCGGCGAATCGCCCATCAGCATCTGGGTGATTGGGTAGAACGCAATCGCGGCAAGCACGCCGGACACGATCACGCCCTTGTACAGCGCACCCATGATCGAGCCGCCTTGCTTCACCTTGACGAACAAGGTGCCAATGATCGAGGCGATGATCGACACGCCGCCCAGTACCAGCGGATACAGCACGCCATTGCTGCCGACATCGGTCACCATCAGCAGGCCCAGCAGCATGGTGGCGATCACCGTCACCGCGTAGGTCTCGAACAGATCGGCCGCCATGCCGGCGCAGTCGCCGACGTTGTCGCCGACGTTGTCGGCGATCACCGCCGGGTTGCGCGGGTCATCCTCGGGGATGCCGGCTTCCACCTTGCCGACCAGATCAGCGCCAACATCGGCACCCTTGGTGAAAATGCCGCCACCCAGACGCGCGAAGATCGAGATCAGCGACGAACCGAACGCCAGACCGACCAGCGCGTGCAGCGCCTCTTCGCCGCCGTGGCCCATCTTGAGCAGCGCCAGGTAATAACCGGCGACGCCAACCAGGCCCAGGCCGACCACCAGCATGCCGGTGATCGCGCCGCCGCGGAATGCCACGTCCATTGCCGGGCCGATGCCGCGGCGCGCCGCCTCGGCAGTGCGCACATTGGCTTGCACCGACACGTTCATGCCGATGTAGCCGGCGGCACCCGAGAGCACCGCACCAATCAGGAAGCCGATTGCGGTGAGCCAACTCAGGAAAAACCCGATCAACACGAACAACACCACACCCGCCACCGCAATGGTGGTGTACTGGCGGTTGAGGTAGGCGCGTGCGCCCAACTGGATCGCCGCCGCGATTTCCTGCATGCGCTCATTGCCAGCCGGTTGCGCCATGATCCAGCGTGCCGACACGATACCGTAAATGATGGCCAGGCCCGCACAGGCCAGCGCCAGTTCCAAACCGTAGTGTTGCAGCATGAAAACCTCTCCCCAGGATGATTAAGCGGCCGTGGCCGACGCGCGAGTATCGCAAATCTTGCCGTTCGGAGGAAATCGGCGGCGCACCGCGGAACGCGCCGCCTGCTCGGGCCGGTGAAAAGCGATGGCTGCAAGCCCTTGGCAGCCGCTGCGCGGATCGCCGACTGGCGCGTTCAGGCGACGACGCGCATGCTGTGTTGGCTGGCGCACAGACACCGGCCGTGATCCACGCGATCCTCACGAGGCTGCCTACGTTTTACCGTTGGGGCGGCCACGCCCTTCGGGTAATCACCTGCGCGCACTGACGCGACGTATCTGCGAAGCGTTGCTCGCACGCAACGCAACCACCCCATTCGCGCGGCCCACTTGCCGCTCGTCCGCAACGGAACCTGAAATGCCCCCCTCAGACCATGATGTGGTTCCAACCGACGACGCCGGGCGAACCGGTAGTTGCAGCGAGCACGAGCGCCGGTTGGCGTTGCTGAAAACCGGCGCGTTGCAGAACGCAATACTGACCAGTGCCAATTTCTCGATCATCGCCACCGATGAGCTGGGCATCATCCAGCTATTCAACGTCGGTGCCGAGCGCATGCTGGGGTACCGCGCGGCCGAAGTCGTCAACCAGCTCAAGCCCAGTGACCTGCACGACCCGCAGGAAGTGATGGCGCGCGCGCAGGCCCTGAGCGTGGAACTGGGTACAGCGATCGCCGCGGGCTTCGAGGCGCTGGCGTTCAAGGCCTCGCGCGGGATCGAGGACATCTATGAGTTGACCTACATCCGCAAGGACGGCCATCGTTTCCCGGCGCTCGTCTCGATCACCGCCCTGCGCGATGATTACCAGGCCATCATCGGTTATCTGCTGATCGGCACCGACAATTCGGTACGCAAACAGGTCGAGCTGGATCTCAATGCCGCGATGGCGGCGGCAGAGCAGGCCAATCTGGCGAAATCCGATTTTCTGTCCAGCATGAGCCACGAGCTGCGCACCCCGCTCAGTGCCATCCTCGGCTTCGCGCAGCTGCTCGAATCGGGCACGCCGCAGCCAACGCCCACGCAGCAGCGCAGCATCGCGCAGATTTTGCAGGCCGGCTGGTACCTGCTGGACCTGATCAATGAGGTGCTTGATCTGGCGATGATCGAATCGGGCAAGCTGTCGCTGTCGCTGGAGCCGGTCGCACTGGCCGACGTGTTGCACGAATGCCGGGCGATGATCGAGCCACAGGCCAAGGAACGCGGCATCAGCGTCAGTTTTGTGCAAATCGACGCGCCACACTTCGTCAGAGCCGACCGCACCCGGGTCAAGCAGGTGTTGATCAACCTGCTGTCCAATGCAATCAAGTACAACCGTCCCGACGGCACGGTCACAGTGGAATGTATCGCGCTTGGCAGTGACCACGTGCGCATCCGCGTCGCCGATACCGGTATCGGTCTGGATTGCGAACAGTTGCAAAGTCTGTTTCAGCCGTTCAATCGGCTGGGTCAGGAAGCCAGCAGTGAACAGGGTACGGGTATCGGGCTGGTGGTGTGCAAGCGCTTGATCGAATGGATGGGCGGGGCCATCGGGGTTGAAAGCACGCCGGCCACGGGCAGCGTGTTCTGGGTCGACCTGCTGCGCACCGCGCAGGGGCACACGGGTGTTGGCACGGCTCCGTCAGAGCCGGCAGTGGCAGTGGCCGTCCCCGCCCAAAGCAGCACTCTGCTCTACATCGAGGACAACCCGGCCAACCTGATGCTGGTTGAGGATCTGATGCTGCGACGGCCGGATATTCGCCTGCTGAGTGCGCGCGACGCCAGCAGTGGCATTGAAATTGCGCGCTCGGCCATACCCGATGTCATTTTGATGGACATCAATCTGCCCGGCATCAGCGGCATCCAGGCGTTGCGCATTCTCGCCGAAGACCCGCTGACCGCGCATATTCCGGTGCTTGCGCTGAGCGCCAATGCGATGCCGCGCGACATCGAAAAAGGCGTGCAGGCCGGTTTCTTTCGTTACCTCACCAAACCGATCAAGGTGCGCGAGTTCATGAACACGCTGGATATGACGCTGGAGTACGCCAGGGCGCGAGCGGTAAGCACGGACCAGGAGCAACACCCATGAAGGTGCTGGAACGCGACATTTTTGCCGCCTCCATTCTGGTGGTGGATGACCAGCAGGCCAATATCCTGCTGCTGGAGCAATTGCTGGCCGAGACCGGATACATCGAGGTCAGCACGACCACGAATCCGGCACAGGTATGCGCCCTGCATCGCCAGCACCAGTACGACCTGATCTTGTTGGACTTGCAGATGCCAGGCATGGATGGATTTCAGGTAATGGAGGGATTGCGCACCAATATCAAGGATGACTACTTGCCGGTGATCGTGCTGACCGCGCAACCCGGCCACAAGCTGCGCGCATTGCAAATGGGCGCCAAGGATTTCATCAGCAAACCGTTCGATCTGGCTGAAGTCAGGGCACGTATCCACAACATGCTGGAGGTACGCCTGCTGTACCGCCGGCTTGAGGCATTCAACCGGGTGCTGGAGCAGACCGTGGCCGAACGCACTGCCGAGTTGCGCGAAAGCGAAGCGCGCTACCGCAGCCTCACCGAGCTGGCATCGGATTGGTACTGGGAGCAGGACGAAAGCGGCGCCTTCACCAAGGTATCCGGGCCGGTCTTGGAGATGTTGGGTATCCAGGTCGAATCGCTGGCCGGACCCAGCAACGATGCGCCGAGTGACGGTTGGAACACGCAAGATCGTGCATTTTTGCAGGCCATCATCGCCGCACGTGAGCCATTTCTGGATTTTGTCCTCAGCCACAACAACGCCGACGGGACACAGCGCAGGTTTCGGGTGAGTGGTGAGCCGATGTTCAACCGCGCGTGTCGTTTCATCGGCTATCGCGGCATTGGTGTCGAGTTTTCGACCAAAAAATGACCATCACGGCACTCGACATGATGAACACACCTGCTCTTGAGACGCAGCAAAATCACCTGCTTGCCGCCCTGCCGGCGGCCGATTTTGAACGCTTGGCAGCGCATCTTGATTGCGTGCCGCTGGCGCTGGGCAAGGTGCTCTATGAACCCGGCGAGCAGCTGACGCACGCCTATTTTCCGACCACCGCGATCATCTCGTTGCACTACGTGATGGCGTCGGGTGCGTCCACCGAAATCGTTGGCGTGGGCAGCGAGGGTTTCGTCGGCGTCGCCCTGATCATGGGCGGGCAGAGCACATCCAGCGCCGCCATGGTGCAGGCGGCGGGTTACGCGTATCGACTGGAGCGGCGCCTGCTCAAACAGGAGTTCGATCGCAACACCTGCGTGCAGCGGCTATTGCTGCGCTACGCCCAGGCATTGATCACGCAGATCGCACAAAATGCCGTGTGCTATCGACACCATTCGGTGGAGCAGCAACTGTGCCGCTGGCTGTTGCTCACCGTCGATCGCGCGCCGGGCCGTGAACTGGTGATGACCCAGGAGCTGGTTGCCAGCATGCTCGGCGTGCGTCGCGAAAGCATTACCGAGGCCGCCGGCAATCTGCAACAGGCCGGTTGCATCAGCTATCGGCGCGGCCACATCACCGTGCTCGACCGCGCCCAACTGGCGTTGCGCACCTGCGAGTGTTATGGCGTGGTCAAGACGGAGATGCACCGCCTGCTGGAGGATGTGCAGTAGTGTCGTGTTTCATTCTCGATGGTGCTTATCGATTCGTAGGCTGCTGGTGAGCGCAGCGAACCCCAGCGCCGTTGCCGCATCGAGATGATTATGCTGGGGTTCGCTGCGCTCACCAGCAGCCTACTCTCAGCAATATGCTGCGGCCCGGCAGGGCGGCTGTCCACTGCGAGGATAAGTTCCGAACAAGATGAAGTGCTGAACCCAGAATCGTGTTCCGCAATCCGCCAAGCGTTCAAGCCTGCGGCCGACGAGTCACTTTTTCACTGCGAAAAAATTAACCAAAAACGCCTTGCGCCGGGCGCACGCAGGTTCGGCTGCTACGCAGCAGCGGCCGCTGCGCGGCCTACGCCTTTGCTGCGCTCGGTCAGCTCCTGCTTCGCCTGTGCCCTTCGCTTCTCGCCGAATGCGGGCCGGCACCAACTCGCACATCCTTGCCTTCGGTCGCTGCGCGACCCCGCTCGCTTTGCTCGCTACGCCTTCACTGCGGCTCGCTCGGTCAAACAATGGTGCCTTGCTCCCGCATTCGGCTGCGATGCTCGGCGTGCTTGACGGCGCGTTGTCGCACTCGGACCGCGCATCCATGCGCTACAGTGCGGCTTTTCCGTTTCATCCCATAGCGACACCGCGATTTCGGAAGCCGCGAGTCCGTAGCATGGGCAGAGCGTAGCGACCGAGCGAGCCGCGCGGCGGCGAAGTGAAGGCGGCCGCTCTTGCGCGTCCTGCGCTCGCGGCACTCGCACATCCATGTGCGTCGTACTCGCGAAGCGACCGAAACCCATCAATGCCCGAGTCCCGATTCCCAGCCTCACTTCACCGAGTACGACGCCAGCTTTTTCGTCACCGCCACATTCTTCAGCCGCACATAGGCCGGCAGGCCATCCTTGCCGTACGGTGGTGGCGCTTCACCGGCGATCAGCGGTTGCAGGTAGCGGCGGCAGGCGGCGGTGATGCCGAAACCGTCCTTGCGGATGAAGCTTTTGGGCATGGTCTTTTCGTGGTTGGCGACCTTGTCCAGCGGCGCGGCTTCGATCTTCCAGCGATACGGCGCGTCGTTGCTGCGCACGATCACCGGCATCACCGCGTTGCGGCCAGCGAGCGCGTATTCCACCGCCGCCTTGCCCACCGCCAGCGCCTGCGCGTGGTCACTGGCCGAGGCCAGGTGCCGCGCCGAGCGTTGCAGGTAATCGGGCACCGCCCAGTGAACTTTCATGCCGAGCTTATCCTTGACGGTGGCGGCCAGCGCGGGGCCGACACCGCCGAGCTGGCTGTGGCCGAAGGCATCCGTGCCGCCGGCTTCGGCGACGAAACGGCCGCTGCCGTCGCGCAGGCCTTCGGACACCACCACCACGCAGTACCCGACCCTGGCCACGACGGCTTTGACTTCGGCCAGAAACCGCGCTTCGTCGTACGCCACTTCCGGAAACAGGATGAGGTGCGGCGGCGCGCTGGCGCTGCCATCGCCGGCCAGGCCACCGGCGGCGGCCAGCCAGCCGGCATGGCGGCCCATCACTTCGTAGACGAACACCTTGGTTGAGGTTTGTGCCATCGCCGCCACGTCGAGGCTGGCCTCCAGCACCGACACTGCGGTGTACTTGGCGGCCGAGCCAAAGCCGGGGCAGCAGTCGGTGACGGCGAGATCGTTGTCGACGGTCTTGGGCACGCCGACGCAAATCAGCGGATAGCCGAACGCCTTGGCGATGCGCGACACCTTGGCCGCGGTGTCGGCGGAATCATTGCCGCCGTTGTACAGGAAATAGCGCACCTGGTGCGCCGCGAACACCTCGATCAGTCGCTGGTAGTGGACGCGGTCGGCTTCCAGCGATTTGAGCTTGAAACGGCACGAGCCGAACGCGCCGCCTGGCGTATGCGCCAGTGCGCGGATCGCCGCAATCGGCTCCTTGCTGGTGTCGATCAGGTCTTCGCCCAGCGCACCGAGGATGCCGTTGCGCGCCGCCAGCACCTTCACCTTGTGTGCGCGCGCGGTCTGGATCACGGCGCTGGCGCTGGCATTGATGACGGCAGTGACACCGCCGGATTGGGCATACAACAGGGTTTGCGCGCTCATGGAAACACCTTCGTTTGACTTGATGGGGGGCTGCGGTTAGCGTTTCACACCATTGCACGGTGATTGTCGGCCAGTTTAGCGGTATCCGGCGGCAGAACGAATCCGTGTCACCTGTTGATCTAAGGAACGCGCGCATGCGACTGGTACTCCTCGGCGCCCCCGGTTCGGGCAAGGGCACGCAAGCCTCGCGGCTGCGCGAGCATTTTTCGGTGCCGCACATTTCCACCGGCGACCTGTTGCGGGCAGCGGTCGCGGCGGGCTCGCCGTTGGGGCGCAAGGCCAAGGCGGTGATGGATGCCGGCAGCCTGGTGTCCGATGACATCGTGCTGAGCATGCTGGAAGAACGCCTGCACCACCCCGATGCCGATAGCGGTTTCATCCTCGATGGCTATCCGCGCAATCTGGCGCAGGCCAGCGCGCTCGATGCACTGCTGGCACGGCTGGAGCAGCCAATGGATGTGGCGGTGCAGATCGATGTCAACCCGGAGTTGCTGGTCGAGCGCATCGCCGGCCGTGCAACGCTCGAGGGTCGCGCCGATGACAGCCCCGATGCCGTGCGCCACCGCCTGCAGGTGTATGCCGAGCAGACTGCGCCGGTGGTGCATTACTACCGCGAGCATGGCCGCCTGGCGCGGGTCGATGGCGTCGGTTCGATGGACGAGGTTTTGGCGCGCATTCTCGCTGCCATCGCTGCCGCCAAGTGACACCCGGCAGGGTGGTGCCCGGGTAGCGCACGCAATGAATGAACTGTTTTCGCGCTTGTTTGCGATCTGCCGTCTGCGTCTCGGTCCGCAGGACATGCCCTATGCGCCGGCCACTGCGCGGGCGCTGATCGTCAGTGTGCTGTTGCTGGAGATGGCGTTATCGCAGCTGCTGGCGGTGCCCGATCGCGTGCTGCTGCCGCGTATGCTGCTGAGCTTTGCCATGCTGGTGGGCGCGCCGTGGCTGTTGCTGCGCCTGCGTACGCGCGTTGGCCGCCTGGTGCAAACCCTGATTGCGCTGGCCGGTACCAGCCTGCTGTTGACCGTGGCGTTGGTGCCGCTGTTGCTGATCAGCGCTGGCGGCAGCATCGACCCGGCCAACCCGACGCCGGCATCGCTGTGGGTCAGTGCGGCGGTGTTGCTGCTGGTGGTGTGGAAGCTGATGATCAATGGCCACATCCTGCGCTATGCGCTGGACTGGCCACCGCTGGCGGCGGCGCTACTGGCGTTGGGCCTGTTTCTGATCGAACTGGGGCTGGACCAGTGGTTGCAGGGCTTCGCCGCTGGCGCTGGCTCTACAATGGGCGGATGAAACTGCATATTCTCGGCATCTGCGGCACCTTCATGGGCGGTATCGCTGCGCTCGCACGTGAACTCGGCCACGATGTCAGTGGCAGCGACGCCAATGTCTATCCACCGATGTCCAGCCAGCTCGAAGCGCTTGGCATCGCGCTCAGCCAGGGCTATGCACCAGCGCACATAGCCGCCGCTGCCGAGCAAATCGTCGTCGGCAATGCGCTCGCGCGCGGCAACCCCAGCGTCGAGGCGGTGCTCGACGCCGGCCGCGCCTACACGTCGGGTGCGCAGTGGCTGGCCGAAAACGTGTTGCCGGGCCGGCGCACGCTGGCGGTCGCCGGTACCCACGGCAAAACGACGACCAGCAGCCTGCTTGCCTTCATCCTCGAATACGCTGGCCGCGATCCGGGGTTTCTGATCGGCGGCGTGCCGGAAAACTTCGGCGTGTCCGCACGCATTGGCTCGGGCCGCGAATTCGTGGTCGAAGCCGACGAATACGACACCGCGTTTTTCGACAAGCGCTCCAAGTTCGTGCACTACCGGCCGTGGCTGGCGATCCTCAACAACCTCGAATACGACCATGCCGACATTTTTCCGGACGTAGCCGCCATCCAGCGCCAGTTCCATCACCTGCTGCGCACCGTGCCCGGCAATGGCCGGCTGATCGTCAACGGCGATGACGACAATCTGGCGCAGGTGCTGGCGATGGGCTGCTGGACGCCGGTGGAGACCTTCGGTGAACGCGAAGACGCCGATTGGCGAGCCCAGCTCGATGCCGCCGACGGCTCGGCATTCACCGTGCTGTACCGCGGTGCAGCGGTGGGCGAAGCGCGCTGGTCGCTGCTCGGCCGCCACAACGTGATGAACGCGCTGGCCGCGATCGCTGCTGCACAGGCGGTGGGTGTTGCGATTGCCGATGCCGTCGCCGCGCTGGCCGCGTTTCGCAGCGTCAAGCGCCGCCTTGAGGTGATCGGCTGCACCCACGAGATCACAGTCTACGACGACTTCGCGCATCACCCCACCGCCATCGCCACCACGCTCGCCGGCCTGCGCGCCAGGGTCGGCAGCGCGCGCATCGTGGTGGCGATGGAGCCACGCAGCAATTCGATGCGCATGGGTGCGCACGCCGCGCAACTGGCACCGGCGCTGGCCGACGCCAATGCGGTGGTGTTTCTGCATCGGCCGGGCTTGCCGTGGGATGCCGGTGCGGTGATCGACGCGCTGCACGGGCGCGCGCGCAGCGCCGCCGATGTTGACGCGCTGTTGGCTGCACTGCACACGCTGGCGCAACCCGGCGACCACGTGTTGTTCATGTCCAACGGCGGCTTTGACGGCGCGCCACGGCGGTTTTTCGACAGCCTGTGAGCGGCAGGCGTGCGATGAATGCAGTGATCTGCGCGATGGCCACGGCCTGCGCGTGTTCGCGCTCGCTGGCTTCAGCGTCGGCGGCCTGAATTGCTGGGAAAACTGGATGCCGCTGGCGCGCTGCGCGCTGTACGCCCAAGGCATCGATGTGCATGTCGCCTGCTGGCCGGGCAACGTGCGCAATACCGCCGACATCACCCGCTTCATCGCCCGCTAAGGCCGCTGCTATGTGGTGTCGGTGAACGGCCTGATGCGCCGCAGCGATGTGCCCGCGCAGATGCCCCATGCCGAGGCGTTGCGCGCGGCACTGCCGGCGGTTTGTGCCGATGGTGGCAGTTGCATTGCCGGCCCGGATGGCGAGTGGCTGCTTGCACCACAGGTAGGCGCGGAAGGTTTGTGGCTGGCCGAGCTGGCGCTGGCCAAGGTTCACGCCGAGCGGCAGAGTTTCGATCCGTTTGGCCATTATTCGCGGCCCGACGTGCTGGAGCTGCAGGTGAATCGCGCGCGTCGGACGGGCGCGCGCTTCGCCGATACCGACGGAGCCGCGTCACGTGCATGCTATGTGCTCGTTGGACCTTCTTGTGGATCATGGTGTTGAACGCATTGCGTGAGAGGTGACCTTCGGCACATGCGGCTATTGAGTTGGTGTTATACATTACCAGCACACCAACCCACGGAGACAGCCATGAACACCACCACCACCACCACCACCAACGCCATCGCCGCCATCGCCGCCATCACCCACATGGCCGACCGC
>PFJA01000170.1:0-5644 GCA_002782905.1 Lysobacterales bacterium CG_4_10_14_3_um_filter_64_11 | reverse complement strand
GTGCGCAGTACCGCGAGCGCGACTTCGGCATTGGCTACGGCAGCAGCAGCGGTTACGTGCGTAACCGTTCTTACATCGCCGGCAGCGACCGCCCGCTGTTTCGCGTGGCCTGAGCACCGCGGCTACTGGTAACCACGTGCCTGCAACGTAAACAAATGCGCGTAATGCCCGGCCTGTGCCAGCAGTGCGGCGTGGCTGCCGTGTTCGATGATGCGGCCGTCCTGAATCACGATGATCTGGTCGGCCATGCGCACGGTCGAAAAGCGATGCGAGATCAGGATCACGATGCGGTTCGCGCTGAGCCCGCGGAAGTGCTCGAACACGTTGGCTTCGGCCTCGGCATCCATCGCCGCGGTCGGTTCGTCGAGCACCAGGATGTCCGCTTGTGAGCGCATGAACGCGCGCGCCAGTGCGATCTTCTGCCACTGCCCACCGGACAGCTCGCGGCCATCACGGAACCACTTGCCAAGCTGGGTATCAAAACCGGCCGGCAACGCATCGATGAACGCGCTGGCCATGCCTTTGTCGCTGGCCTCGCGCCAGCGCGCCGCGTCCTCGAAGTGGGCAACATCGCCGGCACCGATGTTTTCGCCCACGCGCATCTGGTAACGCGCGAAATCCTGAAAAATCACCCCGATTCGCCGGCGCAGAGTGTCCTCGTCCCACTCGCCCAACTCGCGGCCATCGAGCACGATGCGGCCGGCATCGGGCGGGTACAGCCGGGTCAGCAGCTTGATCAGGGTGGTCTTGCCCGACCCATTGCGGCCGACCAGCGCCAGCGACTGCCCGGGCCGGATGTGCAGGTTGATGTCGTGCAGCGCTGGCGCATCGGCACCCGGATAAGTGAAGCTGACATGCTCAAAGCGAATGCCGTCGCTGGGCTCAGGGCCGCTAACCGCGTTGCCGTCGCTGCCCCGTACCGGCGTGTGCAGATACTCGTACAGGGTGGACAGGTACAGATTGTCCTCGTACATGCCACTGATCGCCGACAGCATCGCCGACACCGCCGACTGCCCCTGTCGGAACAGCATCAGGTACATGGTCATCTGGCCCAGCGTGATTCGACCCAGTACGGTAGTGACCGCGATCCACGCGTAAGCCGCATAAAGCGCCAGCGTGCCGATCAGGCCGAGCGCCAAACCCCAGCCATCGCGGCGCAGGGTGAGAGCGCGATCGGCGGCATACAGGCGGCCAAAAATATCGCGGTAACGTTGCAGCAGCAACGGGCCAAGCCCGAACAGCTTGACCTCCTTGGCGTGGTCTTCGCGCGCCAGCACCGTTTCCAGATACAACTGCATTCGCGTTTCCGGCGAACGCCAGCGAAACAGCCGGAACGCGTCGCCGGAGAATTTGGTTTCAGCGAGAAAGGCGGGCAGCCCGGCCAGCACCAACACCGCCATCGCCCACGGCGAAAACTGCACCAGCAGCGCCGCATAACTGACCAGCGAAATCAGGTTCTGCGCCAGCCCGAAGCTGCGGTTGACCAGCGATAGCGGCCGGCTGGAGGCTTCGCGCCGCGCCCGCGTCAACTTGTCGTAGAACTCCGAATCCTCGAACTGCGCCAGATCCAGGGTCAGCGCCTTCTCCAGGATCATCGCGTTGACCCGTTGCCCGAGCTGTGCGCGCAACAGCGACTGGCAGAACGAGATGCCGCGCTGGGCGCCGGCCAGGGCCGCCACCAGCGCGCCTTCCAGCGCCACCAGCCACAGCACCGATGGCAACGGCGCGGCGCCGCCGGCACGCACCGTCTGCGCCGCGGACACCACCGCATCGACGATCAGCGCACCTACCCAGGCGATGCCGGCCGGCAGCAGACCGGCGATCAGCGTCAACAGCCCGAGCGCGATGGTCAGCGCACGGCTGGTGCTCCACACCAACTCCAGCGCCCGTGCGCTGAAGCGAAACGCGCCGAGAAAACCGCGCGCGATGTCGCTATCGTCGTTGATCGGCGGTGCCGCGTGGGGGTGCATGGTGAGCACAGTAATCGCTGCGCCCGCATTTGCCCATAGCGTCGAGTTCAACGATGGCCGCGCGCGTGGCGGCAACCAATGCGTACTCGCAAGCAGGTATCCTTGGTGCCTGTTGACCGCTCAGGGCGCATAACCATGGTCTCGCTGCACGGCAAAACGCTGTTCATCACCGGCGCCTCGCGTGGCATCGGCCTGGCGATCGCATTGCGTGCGGCGCGCGATGGCGCCAACGTGGTGATCGCGGCAAAATCCGATGTCGCCAATCCAAAATTGCCGGGCACCATCCACAGCGCCGCCGAAGCGGTGCGTGCGGCGGGCGGGCAGGCACTGGCGATCCGCTGCGACATCCGCGAGGAAACCCAAGTGCAGGCAGCGGTGGCTCAGAGCGTGGCGCAGTTCGGCGGGATCGACATCCTGGTCAACAACGCCAGCGCGATCTGGCTGCGCGGCACCCTGGATACCCCGATGAAACGCTTTGACCTGATGCAACAGGTCAATGCACGCGGCAGCTTTCTGTGCGCGCAAGTGTGTCTGCCGTATCTGCTCAAGGCGGCAAACCCGCACATCCTCACCCTGGCACCGCCGCCGTCGCTCGATCCGCGCTGGTGGGGCGCGCACACCGGCTACACGCTGGCCAAGATGGGCATGAGTTTCGTCACCCTGGGGCTGGCCGCCGAGTTCGGCCCGCAAGGGGTGGCGGTTAACGCGCTGTGGCCGCGCACGCTGATCGCCACCGATGCGCTGAACATGATCCCCGGCGTCGAAGCCAGCCGCGGCCGCAAGCCGGCGATCATGGCCGATGCCGCGCACGCCATCCTCACCCGCCACGCCACCGGCTTCAGCGGCCAGTTTTTGATCGACGACGAGGTGCTGCGGGCCGCCGGCGTCAGCGATTTCGATCGCTATGCGGTGCAACCGGGGCAGCCGTTGTTGCCCGATCTGTTTCTGGATTGAGGTAACTGTGAACGACGCTCTCCCTTCGTCATTGCGAGCGCAGCGAGGCAATCCATGCCATGGATCCATGAAAAATCTCTGGATTGCCACGTCGCTTTGCTCCTCGCAACGACAGCTTGTTCAGGGCATCCTTGATGCTGTCGCGGACAACCAAAGCAAACTGCAAGCAACAGGAGATAACGTGATGCGCTATTTGCATACCATGGTTCGGGTGCGCGATCTGGATGCTTCACTGGCCTTTTTTCGTGACGCCTTGGGGCTGATCGAAACCCGGCGCAAGGATTACCCGGCGGGCCGCTTCACGCTGGTGTATCTGGGCGCTGACGAAAACCCGGAGGCGGAGGTGGAATTGACCTTCAACTACGATGACGAGGATTACGGCAGTGCGCGCAACTTCGGCCACCTCGCATTCGCGGTGGACGATATCTATGCCACCTGCGCGCGCCTGCAGGGCAACGGCATCACCATCAACCGGCCGCCACGCGATGGCCGCATGGCGTTCGTGCGCTCGCCCGATCGCATCTCGATCGAGTTGCTGCAAAAGGGCGATGCCCTGCCGCCAGCCGAGCCGTGGGCGTCGATGGCCAATGTCGGCGAATGGTAAGGCCACCATTTTGCGGTGAAATTGATTCAAGTCGTGGTTGCCGCCGGCACCTGCGGTTAGCATGCACACCATGATCGCGAACGCGCCACCACTGCTGCAGGCCCGACAACTGGTGTTTGCGCGCAATGATGAGCCGGTGTTCGGCCCGCTCGATTTCCAGGTATCCGCTGGCGAGGCGCTGCTGGTACAGGGTGGCAATGGCAGCGGCAAAACCACGTTGTTGCGGGTGTTGGCCGGGTTGCTCGGCGCCAGCAGCGGCAGCGTGCATGTCAACGGCAAGCCGGCCGAACGCGAGGCCATTGCCACGCACACCGCGCTGCTCGGCCATCTGCTGGGCCACAAGGGCGAGTTGAGCGCCGATGAAAATCTGCAATTTGCACTGGGTCTATATGGCCAGCGCGAGGGCATCAGTCGCAGCGAAGCGCTGGAACAGGTCGGCCTGGCCGGGTTCGAGGACACCTTTGCGCGCACCCTGTCGGCGGGACAGAAAAAGCGCCTGGCGCTGGCGCGCCTGCTGCTGGTGCCGGCGCCGCTGTGGTTGATGGACGAGCCCTATGCCAACCTGGATCTGCAAGGCATCGCGCTGGTCAATGGGATGATCGAGCGCCATGTGCAAGCCGGTGGTGCGGCGTTGATCACCAGCCATGGTGCCTACGCCACCCCGGCGGTGCGCACCCGTTTGCTGGAGTTGAGTCATGGCTGAGGCCACTGCCCGTACCGCACTGCTGGCGCTGTTGCGCCGCGACCTGCTGCTGGTCTGGCGGCGGCGCGGCGATGCCTTGCAACCGGTGCTGTTTGCGGTGCTCACCATTACCCTGTTTCCGTTGGCATTGGGCAGCGACGCCGCGTTTTTGGCGCGGATCGCCGCCGGCGTGATCTGGGTGGCAGTGGTGCTGGCTGGCATGTTGTCGCTGGATGCCTTGTTTCGCAGCGATCTGGACGACGGCAGCCTGGAACAACTGCTGCTCAGCCCGCAGCCGTTGGCGTTGCTGATCTTCGGCAAAGTGCTGGTGCACTGGCTGACCACCGCCGTGCCGGTGCTGCTGGCGACGCCGTTGTTTGCCGCCATGCTGCAACTGGACAGCAATCTGTACGCTGTGTTGCTGCTCAGTCTGCTGCTGGGCACGCCGCTGCTGAGCCTGATCGGCGCGGTGGTGGTGGCGTTGACGGTGGGCATGAAGCGCTCTGGTATGCTGCTGGCCTTGCTGGCATTGCCGCTGTATGTGCCGGTGCTGATCTTTGGTGCCGGCAGCGTGATGGCGGCAGCGCAGGGCCTGCCCTATCTGGGCGCGCTGCTGGTGCTGGGTGCCGCGCTGGCGCTCGCGTTGGTGCTGGCGCCGCTGGCCGCGGCGGCGGCTATCCGGATTGCACTTTCATGAATTTGCTTGAATCCCGGGAGTACCCGTGAACCCGATCGTGCGCTGGTTTCATCAACTCGGCTCGCCGCCCTATTTCGATGGTTTTGCGCGCCGCTACGCGCCGTGGGGCTATGCCCTCGGTGGCGTGCTGATGCTCTGGGGCATGTGGCTGGCGCTGTATCAGGTGCCGGCCGACTACCAGCAAGGCAACAGTTTTCGCATTCTGTTCATCCATGTGCCGGCGGCCTGGATGAGCCTGTTTATTTACGGGGTGATGGCGGTCAACGCGTTCATTGCGCTGGTGTGGCGGATCAAGCTCAGCGAGCTGCTGGCGATGAACTGCGCGCCGATCGGCGCCGCCTTCACCCTGATCACCCTGGTCACCGGCGCAGTCTGGGGCAAGCCAACCTGGGGCACCTGGTGGACCTGGGACGCGCGCCTTACTTCGGAGTTGGTGCTGTTGTTCCTGTATCTGGGCGTGATGGGCCTGTACGGCGCCATCGATGATCGCCGCAATGCGGCGCGGGCAGCGGCATTTCTCGCATTGATCGGTATCGTCAACGTGCCGATCGTGCATTTCTCGGTGACCTGGTGGAACACCCTGCATCAGGGTGCCAGCATTCGTTTGATCGGCCCGTCCACCATTGATGCCTCGATGATCGCACCGCTGCTGTTCACCGCGCTCGGCAGCAAGCTGTGGTTCATCGGCTCGCTGTTGGCGCGCACGCGCACCGCGCTGACCGATCTGGAGCTGGGCA
>PFJA01000111.1 GCA_002782905.1 Lysobacterales bacterium CG_4_10_14_3_um_filter_64_11 | reverse complement strand
GTTGCCGATCAATCCCAACTCCATCGGCGGATGACCGGTCACGGTGATTACCAGCGAAATGAAGCCGGCAAGTGGAAAATACACATGATGGATGTCGTCTTTCCGGGCGCATAAAACGGAACCGAAGACCAGATCCACCACTTCGCAGCGCTTGCGGAACGCGACGCGCTGCGTGGGTGGCAACGTATCGATCAATCGGTTGCTGATTGGCACCGCCAATACAATCGGCATGAGGTTTTCCCGCAGCACAAGCCCGGAACCCGGAAGGTGCGAGAGAGGTGCTGACGCAATCCCGTGCGCGCAGTTTACGCGTGACAAGCGTGGCCAACGGTACGCTGCGACACCAAGCGCCACCCGCCATCGGTCATCGGTCATCGCCACGTTATGCTTTCGCCATCGCCGCGGCGTTCGGGCTGGATACATACGTCAGCAGCCGGTCGGTTTCGGCCTTGACCACCGCATAACATTCGCAACTGCGCGCTTCCAGACCGGGGCGATCCAGCACCGTAATTTGTCCGCGGCTGTAGTCGATCAGCCCGGCTTTTTGCAGCTTTCCGGCCGCCTCGGTGACGCCCTCTCGCCTCACTCCCAACATGTTCGCGATCAGTTCCTGGGTCATCGTCAACCGATTGCCCGGCAGCCGATCCAGCGACAACAGCAACCAGCGGCACAACTGCTGATCGATCGAATGATGGCGATTGCACACCGCGGTCTGCGCCATTTGCGTGATCAACGCCTGGGTGAACCGCAGCAGCAGGTGCTGCAGCTCGGCATGGCGATTGAATTCGTCCTTGAGGCGTTGCGCCGGCATGCGCCAAGCGTTGCCAGCGCTCTGTACCAGCGCCCGGCTCGGCGTACTTTCGCCGCCCATGAACAACGCGATACCGACCATGCCCTCGCGACCCACCACCGCGATTTCGCCCGAGGAACCGTTCTCCATGACATACAACAGCGACACGATGGCATCGGTGGGAAAATACACATGGTGCATGGTGTCGCCCGATTCGTACAGCACCTCGCCCAATGCCAGCGGCATCAGCTCCAGGTGCGGAAACAATCGCTCACGCACGTCAGCAGGCAGCGCTTCCAGCAATAAATTCTTTTGCACAGACTGACCTCTCGCGTCGGCCGCAAACGACCGTCTTGGGTTGCTAGGAGCCTGTCGAACTTGACGCTGATCTACTGCGGAAAAGCCGAGATAGGTCAAGTCCGACAGGCTCCTAGCGGATATCTACCGCGCAGGATAATGCGTCGGAGCGCGCAGCACTGTTCGATACCGCACATATAGCCCGATTCACTTCGCTTCGCTCCACCGGCATGCGCAGAGCGGGCTTTGTGCGCTGACGAACAGATCAAAGCCGGGTGATCGCGTTATATCTGGCGTGGCGTGATACCGACCAAGGGCAACGAGGGGGTCCCACATGTTCGACACATTCACCGGACTGATGCGGATGGCATGGCTCCCGGGTCGCGAAAAAGTGCGTCGGGTGCAAGCGCATGATCGCGCCAGGCTTGTCGACTCGACTACGCCAATCCGAGTGCCACTGCACTGGTCACCCGCACCGGAAACATCACCGGCAACAGCGAGCGGCAAGCCACGAATCGCGCCGTAAGGCGCTTTTGCGGGAGCGCACCCTGCGCACGAAGCTTTCGCAACGTTGTTCGCCGACAGATCGGCTTCCACGAAAACATTGATTGCTAGCAGCCTGTCGGGCTTGACGCCGATCTACTACGGAAAAGCCGAGATGGGTCAAGCCCGACAGGCTGCTAGCGGTGGAACACCACCGCTCCAGGGGTGTCGTGGCTTTTCGTAACCCACCGTGTGGACGTACGCCAAGGTGCCACGCTCAGACCGAGCGAACCACGCTGATCAGGCTTCTTGCCCTGGCCAACGAGCGAATCACGCGGGCACCAAGCAACACGCTGCCCAGCTCAACCAGCAAATGCACCACCACGGCAGGTCGCCTGACCAGGAACCGCATGGTCAGACTGCGCGGATAGCCGCTGCGCTGCGCTGCGGACACGTCGAGCTGTTGCGCAATGCGCGCACGCTGAACCTGCATTTGCTGACGCAGCGCGAGCGCTTGAGCGTGCAACGACTCACCGCTGACAGGGTTCATAGTTTGCTCCTGAGCATTGCTATATCCGCCGCGATTTCCTCACGCGTCGCGACAAACGCCTGAGCGCTACGCTGCGACAACACACGGAGCAGACACCCGGCCAGCAGCGCGCCAAAACAGTAGGTGACGGCAAGGGCAATGATCGCTGGC
>PFJA01000169.1:3019-10809 GCA_002782905.1 Lysobacterales bacterium CG_4_10_14_3_um_filter_64_11 | reverse complement strand
GGAACGGGTCGGATGGCGCAGTTTGCGCAGCGCCTTGGCTTCGATCTGGCGAATCCGCTCGCGGGTGACATCGAACTGCTTGCCAACCTCTTCCAGCGTGTGATCGGTATTCATGTCGATACCAAAGCGCATCCGCAGCACCTTGGCCTCGCGCGGGGTCAACCCGGCCAGCACTTCGCGCACAGTTTCCATCAGGCCGGTGGTGGTGGCGTTCTCGACCGGCGAATCCACGTTCATGTCTTCGATGAAATCGCCCAGGTGCGAATCTTCGTCATCGCCGATCGGTGTTTCCATTGAAATCGGCTCTTTGGCGATTTTCAGCACCCGGCGGATCTTGTCCTCGGGCATCTCCATCGCCTTGGCCAGTTCTTCGGGCAATGCCTCGCGCCCGTACTGCTGAAGCATCTGGCGCGAAATGCGGTTGAGCTTGTTGATCGTCTCGATCATATGGACCGGGATACGAATGGTGCGCGCCTGGTCGGCGATCGAGCGCGTGATCGCCTGACGAATCCACCAGGTGGCATAGGTCGAAAACTTGTAGCCACGCCGGTATTCGAACTTGTCCACCGCTTTCATCAGACCGATGTTGCCTTCCTGGATCAGATCGAGGAACTGCAGGCCACGATTGGTGTATTTCTTGGCAATCGAGATCACCAGCCGCAGGTTGGCCTCGACCATCTCCTTTTTCGCCTTGCGCGCCTTCGCCTCGCCATAGGCCATGGCGCGGTTGATTTCCTTGATGTCGGCCAGCAACAGGTTCAGCGAATGCTCGATGGCAATCAGCTTTTCCTGCTCGCCAATAATGTCTTCGCGATGATCGCGGAAACCCGACGACCACTTCTGCTTGCGCCGGATTACATCGTCCGCCCAACCCAGGTTGGTCTCGTTGCTCGGCCATGCGCGCAGAAAATCCTTGCGCGGCATTTTCGCGTAACGGGTACAGATATCCAGCGTGCGGCGTTCGTGTTCCTTGACGGTGTTGACCACCTCGCGCACCTTGCGCACCAGGTTGTCGACCAAAGCGGCAGGCAGCTTGAGGGCAAGAAACTCGGCCGCCATTTCTTCGCGCAGCTTGATCGTGCGCTTGTCGCCCGAGCCATTCTTGGCATAAGCCCGTTGCGCCTTGCTGCGCAGTGTTTTCAGCACTTCCATCCGGCGCGCCACTTCGGCCGGATCCGGACCGGTATCAACCGGCGTCGCCTCTTCGTCGTCTGCGGTTTCGGCCTCGTCGTCGTCGCTGTCTGCGCTGTCCTCGACCTCGCTCAACGCAAGTTCGGCGGCAGCCGCAGCGGCGGCAAGCGCCTCCTCTTCGGCGTTGGGGTTGATGAAGCCGATCACCACTTCGTTGAGACGCTTCTTGCCTTCCAGGTGTTGCTCGTATTCTTCCAGCAGCAACTGGATCGACAATGGAAACGATGCCAGCGAGCTGCGAACTTGATTCAGGCCCTCTTCGATGCGCTTGGCGATGGCAATTTCGCCTTCGCGGGTCAGCAGCTCGACGGTACCCATCTCACGCATGTACATGCGCACCGGGTCGGTGGTGCGACCGCCTTCGGCATCCAGCGATGACAGCGCCGCCGCGGCTTCTTCGGCGGCGGTCTCGTCGTCGTTGCCGCGCGCGGCATCGGAGAGCAACAAGGTTTCGGCATCCGGCGCAACTTCGTGCACCTCGATACCCATGCCATTGATCACCCCGATGATGTCTTCGATTTGCTCGGGATCGACCACGTCGTCAGGCAAGTGATCGTTGACCTCGGCGTAGGTGAGGTAGCCCTGCTCAAGCCCCTTTTTGATCAGGAGTTTGATGTCGGATTGCTGTTCGGGCGTGCTGTTCGCCATAGCGTGATACCGGTTCGCCAAGGATAAAGAACCTTCCAGTATACCGGCTTGCAATGCATCAAGCCAAATAACTGAAAGAACTAGAGTTTATTTCTGCTCTGGCGCGACATCAAGCCAAAACGTCACCGGGCCATCGTTGACCAGACTCACTGCCATATTGGCGCCGAAGCGCCCGCTTTCCACCACGCCATGGTGTTGCCGCGCCAATTCCAGCAAGCGGTTGAACCAGCGTTCACCTTCCGCCGGGCCGGCTGCGCGGGTAAAGCTGGGTCGCATGCCGCTCGCGGTGTCGGCCGCCAGCGTGAATTGACTGACCAGCAACAGGCCGCCGCCGGTATCGCGCAATGATCGATTCATCCGCCCGGCGGCATCGGCGAACACGCGGTAACCGAGCAGGCGTTCAAGCATCCGCTGCGCCTGTGCCTCGCCGTCGCCTGGCTGCACCGCGACCAGCGCCAGCAGGCCGGCATCGATCGCGCCGATGGTGTCGCCGGCCACCACCACGCTGGCGCGGCTTACGCGCTGAATCAAAGCGATCACGAGTGGGCACCTCGAAAAACCTGCTGCGCAACCCGATGGCTGCGTTGCGCGGTGCTGGGCATCCTCATGTACCCGCACGTAAACTGCGGTTCCTGCGCTGCGTGCGCCTTGCACTCGGGCCACTTGCGACGGTTTTTCGAGGCGCCCAAGAGTGTAACCGGCATGTTCATTCGACCCGGCAGAACACCGACTTCAGGTAGCGGCTCTCGGCCACGTGTGCCATGAACGGGTGGTCACCGCCAGCACCAGACACCTTGAAAACCTGTGCCGTGCGGCCGGCGTAAAACGCTGCACGGCGCAGCATGTCGAGAAACTGATCCTCACTGACCAGACCGGTACATGAACACGTCAGCAGCACGCCGCCGGGCTTGAGTACGCCCATCGCCAGCTTGTTCATGTCGAGGTATTTTTTCAGTGCCGGAATCACTTGATCGCGATCGCGGGTCATCTTGGCCGGGTCGAGGATCACCACATCAAACTTCTCGCCGTTGGCGGCAGCATCGCGCAGGTACGGGAACAGGTCGGCCTGAATGAATCGCACCCGCGCATGATTGAGTTGGGCGTTGCGCCGCGCGATTTCGAGTATCGATTCATCGATGTCGATCGCAACCACCTCGGCCGCTTCACCGCGTGCCTTGGCGTAGATCGCGAAGCCGCCCGAATTGCAGCACAGATCCAGCACCCGCGCGCCCTTGGTGAAACGGCTGAGAAACTCGCGATTATCGCGTTGATCGGCAAAAAAACCGGTCTTGTGGCCACTGCCCGGGCTGGCCAGAAACATCAGCCCGTATTCGCTGATCACGCTCGGCTCCGGGATTGGCGGCAGGCGCAGGTCAAAACTCTCCTGCTTTTGCACGTGATCCTCGGCAAAGCTGTAGAACCGGCAACCGGGAAACGCCTCGCTCAGCGCGGCGTAAATCCATTCGCGGTAGCGGTACATGCCCGCCGAAAAGAACTCGACGACCAGCAGGTCGCCGTAACGGTCCACCACCAGGCCGGACAAGCCATCGCCCTCGGAATGCACCACTCGCCAGGCATCGCTGACCGCATCGAGCCGCAGCGTTTCGCGGCGCAAGCGCACCGCGGTGGCGATCCGTTCACGGAAAAATCCGGCATCGACCGCCTGCTCCGGGTTTTCGGTCAATACCCGCAACGCGATGCGCGAATGGCCATTGTAAAAACCGCGAGCGACCCAGGCTCCGGTGTTGTCCACCACATCGACCAGTGCACCCGGCCTTGGCCGGACATCCGGCTTTTCCAGCATCTTCTGGAAAATCCACGGGTGGGTGGAACGGCGTTCGATCTTGAGCCGGATGACCGGCAAGGCAGTCGTATTCATCGCGGCATGATAGCGTTACCGGTGCACTCGGTGCGCGGATGGCGCTCGCTCAAGTGCTCACGCCGCCGACAACGCGCAGTCGCGTCCGGCAGCTTTGGCCGCGTACAGCGCAGCGTCGGCACGACGGATGAGCGCATCCAGATTGGCATCGTGCACATGCAGCGAAGCCACGCCCACCGACAAGGTCATCGTCACACTGATGCCATTGTGGCGGATCGGCGCAACTCGCATCGCAGCGAGCAGCCGCTCGGCAACTTCCAGCGCCGCTCGCTCGCCGGTATCGGGCAACAGCACCAAAAACTCCTCGCCGCCCATCCGCCCAATCACGTCGTGGCTGCGCAGCACCGCGCGCAACCGCTGCACCAGCTCCACCAATACCGCATCGCCCGCCTCGTGGCCGTGCTGGTCGTTGACGCACTTGAAATGGTCTGCGTCGATCATCAGCACCGACATCGGTCGGCCGCTGCGCTCGGCGTCACGCAGCGCATTTTCGCTGCGCTGCAAAATGGTGCGCCGGCCGCTGATGCCAGTCAGTGCGTCGGTTTCGGCCAGGGTGCGGGTAACGCGCATCAGGCGCTCGTTGCACATCAACAAAAACCCGATACTGCCAACCACCGGGGTCATCCAGATCAGCAGCATGTGCAGGCCAATGATGTCGGCGTCGGCCAGCCACGACGAATCCAGTGCCGGCGGCCGCCATTCCCACAGCAAGCGCACGATCAGGGCGATGATGGAGGCCAGAAAACTCAGCGCCACCACCCGCTGCCCGACCTCGCCGCCACGATGCAACGCGTGGAACACCGGTCGAATCAGGGTTGTCTGCACGAGCAGCAAAAACACGATCACCACGGCAACACGCAGGCTGTAGCTCGGCATGACGGTCGAGAACACCACCGTGCCAGTCACCACGGCCAGCAATGGCAGCAGGTACATCGGCAACGGCAATGGCCGCGCCATGAAACGGCGAAGGGCCATGGCGAAGCCGGTGTAGCCAACCACCAACGACGAATTGCCGACGATGATCACCGGCAGGGTGGTCGCCATCGCCCACGCAAACGGTGCCGAGGACAGCACCACGAACAGCAACGCCGTTGCCCAGATGGTAAGGCTGGCATGGACATCGGGCTCAAAAGACCGCCGTGCAGCGAACAGAATCAAGGCGACCAGGGTCGCCAAGGCGCTGCACGCGACAGCCATCGAACTGACGTCAAGTTGCATCGTGCCATCCGTGCGCAAGCCAACGTTCGATGATAAGCCAACCACCGCCCCGGGTCTGTGCGTTTTGCTGCGTGGGCACTGTAGCGGCTCAGCCAGCCGCCGCAGCGACGGCACTGGCGGCCAACACCCGGTTGCGGCCCGCCCGCTTGGCGGCATACATGGCATCGTCGGCACGTTTGACCAGCAGATCGATATTCGCCTCGCCCGGATCGCGCTCGGCGACGCCAATCGAAACGGTAAAAGGAATCTCCTCGCGGCCATAGAGCAGCGTCTGCTCAGCAATGCGCTCACGGATGCGCAACGCCACCCGCATCGCTTCCTCCTCGGGAGTCGCCGGCAACACTACCAGAAACTCTTCGCCACCGATCCGGCCGACGAAATCCTCGGCGCGCAAGGTTGCCTTGAGCCGCGTCATGATCTCCAGCAGCACCGCGTCGCCAGCGTTATGGCCGTAGGTATCGTTGACCTGCTTGAAATGATCGGCGTCGATCATCAGCACCGACAGTGGCCGGCGATAGCGCCGCGCCTCAGCCAGCGCGCGCTCGCTCAGATCGGTCAAGGCGCGCCGGCTGTATGCGCCGGTCAGCGCATCGAGCGTCGACAGACGCACCATTTCATCCATCAGACGCTCATTGCACATCAGCAGAAAACCGACCGTCGCAAGCAGCGGTGCAATTGACAGGTAGGTCAACGTTGCCGTGTTGGCGAGGGTGCCATCGAGCAAGCCCACTGGCGTCGCTGTGCCAAACACAAACGCCAGCATCCGCACCAGTAACGTGACAATGGCGATGACGACGCTCAGCAAAACCACCTGCTGACCCACCGGCCCCGCACGCCGCAATGAACCCACCAGCGGCCGCAAGAAAAGCGCGAGAACCCACACCATGCCGCCGGTAACCACACACAAACGGACGAGGTAGCTCGGCAGCAACGCGCTGAACACGTACATCAGCACTGCGATCAGTGCGACCGGCAACCACAACGGCCAGGTGCGCGATGTGATCGCCAGAAAGCGACGCACCGCCAAGGCCAGACCGACAAACGCGGCGGCCATCAGCGTGTTGGCAACCACGATCGACAACATGTCAGGCGCCACACCGCGCAGCCCGAACAGGACTTGTGCCAGCAGCAAGGCCACCAGTCCGCCCAGCCACAGGTTCATGCTGTCGCGCAGCAAGCGCGGCGAGCGGCCCTGGGCAACGACCAGGATCAGCACGAGGGCTGCGGTCATCAGCGACCCCAGAAGCGCGATGGTGCGAACATCCAGGCTCATGCGCCCCCCTTTTACGCCGTAATTGACCCGACTACCGCAATGTACCGGTATGGTAGCCCACACAACGGCGCCAGCGACGCGGGCCGGCCATCGCTTGCAATGGCGCTCAACAGCCCCAGATGCTGATGATGGACCTACCGCTGATCGAGCCTCGTGGCGATAGCGCCGCGCAACGACAGAGCGACGCCCGGCGCCTGCGCGGCGCAGCGCTGAGTGCCTGCGCGTTTTTGGCACTGCTGTGGTGGATACACCTGTTCCAGCATTTTTTTGGCGAGTTCCCGGCGCTCGCCCTGTATCCGCGGTCGCTCGCGGGAAGCATCGGCATCCTCACTGCGCCCCTGCTGCACGGCTCGTTCGAGCACCTGGTGTCGAACAGTCTGCCGTTGCTGCTGCTGATCACATTGAGCCTGCTGGTGGTGCCACGGGCAGCGAAGCGGGGATTCGTGCTGATCTGGTTGCTCAGCGGGCTGCTGGTCTGGTTGTTTGCGCGCGACTCCGGCCATATCGGCGCCAGCGGCATCGACCATGGCCTGATGTTTTTCCTGTTCGTGATCGGCATCGCACGCCGCGACCGGCCAGCCGTGGCCGCTGCCTTGATCGCATTTTTCATGTACGGCGGCATGGTGTTGAGCATTCTGCCCAACGACCCGCAGATCAGTTGGGAATATCACCTCGGCGGCGCCCTTGCCGGCACCCTGTCGGCACTGCTGTGGCGGCGGCTGGACCCGGCACCGGCGCGCAAGCACTATGACTGGGAAGACGATGATCAGGATGCCGCGGCAGGCAGCGACGACCCCCTGGAGCCCGCCCGCCCGGATGACGTGCCAGTGCTGTGGCAGCGCCCACAAGCCCCGACTGGCCAGATATTGCCATTTCCCAAGCGACCCCCGCCGCGCAACGAATGATGCCTGCTATTGGCGTGCTGGCCGATGCGGTGCTACGTTGCCGTTTTCCTGTCCCGCAACGGTGTTGCCATGCGTCCGATCATGCTGTCCAGCGTCTGTGTGCTGCTCGCTGCCTGTTCCAGTTCGCACAGCGATAAACCTGACCCCAACACGGCATCGGCGCAACGCATCGCCGCGCACATGGCCTTTCTCGCTGACGATCTGCTGGAAGGCCGCGAGGCGGCGACGCGCGGCCACGAACTCGCTGCGCGCTACATGGCCAGTCAATTTCAGTCGCTGGGTCTGGAGCCCGCCGGCGATGACGGCAGCTATTTCCAGCGCGTGCCCTTGTTGCAGGGCGAACGTGTGGCCGAGGGGGCACGGTTCGAGCTGATTCGCAATGGCCGCATCGAGTCGCTGGCATTCGAGTCCGAGTTTCTGCCCGGCGTGAACTACGACCAACCCGAGTTCGCGCTTGCCGCACCCTTGGTGTTTGTCGGTCAGGGGGTGGTGGCGGCGGAATTCGATCACGATGATTTTGCCGGCGTCGAGCTCAACGGCAAGATCGCGGTGTTGCTCAACGGCGCGCCGGCACGCTTCGCCAACGACCCGCGTGCCTACTATTCGTCCGGCCGGGAAAAGATGGCGGCACTGGTCGCGCGCGGCGCCGTCGGCGCGATCTTCGTTTCCGATCCGA
>PFJA01000169.1:930-2992 GCA_002782905.1 Lysobacterales bacterium CG_4_10_14_3_um_filter_64_11 | reverse complement strand
GTGGCGCCGCCAACTGGGCGCGACCCGGCATGCGCTTGCGCGCCGCTGACGGCACCGCCGTGGATACCTTTCCGCAACTGATCGCGACCGCAGCGATCAGCGCTGCCGCTGCAAGCAAGCTGTTTGCCGGCAGCAACATGCCGGCTGAGGCGGTGTTCGCTGCACTCGATGCCGGCACCTTGCGCAGTTTCGACTTGCCAGGTACGGCACTGCTGGCCGGGCGCGCCCGCATCAGCAGCAAGGAGAGCCGCAACGTGGTCGCCCGCCTGCCCGGCAGCGACCCGAAGCTGGCCAACGAGAACGTGGTGTTCAGCGCGCATCTGGATCATGTTGGCGTCGGCGCCGCTGTCAATGGCGACACGATCTACAACGGCGCGCTCGACAATGCCATGGGCAGTGCGGTGATGCTGGATGCGGCCACCCGGCTGGCCGCTGCGGACGAGCACGCGAAGCGCTCCATCGTGTTCGTGGCGGTAACCGCCGAAGAAAAGGGGCTGCTCGGCTCGCAATACTTTGCCGACCACCCGAGCGTCGCGGGGCCGCTGATTGCCAACATCAACATGGATATGCCGGTGTTGCTCACCGAGCTGGGCGACGTTACTCCGATCGGGATCGAGCACAGTACGTTGCGCGGTTCGGTTCAAGCAGCGGCTGATGCGCTTGGCATCACGCTGTCGCCCGACCCCATGCCCGAACAGGTGGTGTTCATCCGCAGCGATCAGTTTTCATTCATCCGCCGCGGCATACCGGCGATCTACCTCAAGGGCGGCACCGCGCCGAGCCACCCCGATGTCGACGGTAAAGCGCTGCTCGACGGTTTTTTGCGCACCCACTATCACCAGCCATCAGATGACCTTTCGCTGCCCATCAACTACGCCTCGGCAGCACGGCTGGCCGCGCTCAACGCCGCGATTGGTCACCATGTGGCCGATGCCGACAAGGCCCCGCGCTGGAACAAGAACGATTTCTTTGCCGAGCGTTTCGCTGGCCGATGAGCCCGCAGCGGCGGGTGAGCACGCATCGCGTTCGGCCGGCTCGGCTCCGCCTGCGCATTTTCGGGAACCCCCGGCGCGTTCGCTGGTCGATACGGGGTAGCGCACCGACGTGGTGTAATACGCGTCGGTTGCGAATGCTCCCCAGCCCCCATTCCCTCAAGGTATTGCCATGACGTTGCGTATCGTTGCATTTACGTTGGCCCTGCTCAGTTTGCCGGCACTGGCAGCGGACCGTGCCCAGGAAGAAAAGCAGGTCCGCGAGGCGCTGACCACGCTGGTGCCAGGTGAAATGAAGATCGAATCGATCCGGCCGGCACCGATGCCCGGTTTTTACGAGGCAGTGCTCAGCGGGCTGACTGTGGTCTACGTCTCGGCCGACGGCAAATATCTGCTGCAAGGCACCCTGCTCGACATGGCCAAGCGCGAAAACCTCACCGAGGATGCGCGTGCGACCCGGCGGCGCGGCATGCTCGACGCAGTAAAAGACGACCAGAGCATTATCTTTTCGCCCAAGGGCCCAAAGTACACCGTCACCGTGTTCACCGACATCGATTGCGGTTATTGCCGCCGTTTGCACCAGCAGATGGGTGAGTACAACCGCTTGGGTATTGCCGTGAAATACCTGTTCTTTCCGCGCGCCGGCCTTGGCTCGGAATCGTTCGCCAAGGCGGTGTCGGTATGGTGCTCGCCGGACCGGCAGCAGGCGCTGACCGACGCCAAGGGCGGTGCGACGCTCGCCAGCGGTGATTGCGAAAATCCGGTGGCGCGTGATTACCAGCTGGGCCGCGATGTCGGCGTGGAAGGCACTCCGGCGGTATATAGCCCGGAGGGCGTGCAACTGGGTGGCTATGTGGCCCCGCAACAGCTGCTGCAACGCCTGAACGAGCTTGCTGCGGCACGCTGACCGGGGCAGCCGGCACCGCTGCGGCGCCGATTCGGTATCATAGCCGGTTCCGTACCGGCCGTATCCGCCCCATTGATGATTACCCTTGAGGGCAGTGTTGCCCTGTCGCCGTTTCGACGCGAACGTTTGCAAGCCCGCATGTCCGCGATCAGCGCTGGCATTC
>PFJA01000169.1:0-912 GCA_002782905.1 Lysobacterales bacterium CG_4_10_14_3_um_filter_64_11 | reverse complement strand
TGTGTTATTTCGTTGAGGCGGTAGCGGGCAGTGCGCCGAACGCGGCAACGCTGGCGCGCATTCTCGATGCCACCGACAACGCGGCACCATGCGCAGCCGATGCGACGTGCGTGTTCGTGTTGCCGCGCCTTGGCACGGTGTCGCCATGGGCCAGCAAGGCCAGCGAGATTTTGCGCGGCGCCGGTCTGCCCGTGCAGCGGGCGGAGCGCGCCGTGCGCTACGACCTGGGCGCACTGCCAGCCGCTGAGGATCCGCGCCGTGCCGCCGTGCTGCGCGCGCTGCATGACCCGATGACGCAGTCACTGGTGTTTTCACGCGACGCAGCGGCGGCTTTGTTCAGCCATCCGCAAGCCGGCGCCTTGGTGCATGTTGCCCTTGCCGATCTGGAACAGGCCAATGGCACGCTGGGTCTGGCCCTGAGCGCCGATGAGATCGCCTATTTGCGGCAACGTTACGCTGCCCTTGGCCGTGACCCGACCGATGCCGAACTGATGATGTTCGCGCAGGCCAATTCCGAGCACTGCCGCCACAAGATTTTCAATGCCCAGTTCAGCATCGATGGCGAGGTGATGCCGTTGTCGTTGTTCCGGATGATCCGCCACACCCACGCGCAAGCGCCGCAGTTCACCTTGACCGCCTACAGCGACAACGCGGCGGTGGTGGAGGGGCTGGATAGCAAACGTTTTCGCCCGGATGCGAGCGGCGCCTATCGCCACCAAGCCGCTGTCGCATCAGCGTTTGCGATCAAGGTGGAAACGCACAATCATCCGACCGCGATCGCGCCGTTCCCCGGCGCTGCCACCGGTGCCGGCGGCGAAATCCGCGACGAGGGCGCCACCGGCCGTGGCGGCAAACCCAAAGCGGGTCTGTGCGGCTTTTCGGTCAGTCATTTGCGCATCCCCGAGCTGCCAC